>JAUMXK010000084.1:7911-9100 GCA_030535295.1 Eubacteriales bacterium
GCCATTGCCGCTTCTCTGTCAAAGCGTTTCGGGATTCCTTATCAGGCCGGTGATATCTTCCCGACTTCCGGTGCTGCCGGTGCGGTTGCTCATGCTCTGCGCTGTATTGCCGAACCAGGAGATGAAATCATCACTTTTGCACCTTATTTTCCGGAATACAATGCCTATGTCGGGCTGGCCGGTCTGACTTTAAAAGTAGTGCCTGCCGACACCGAGTCTTTTCAAATTAATTTTGAGGAGCTGGAAAAAACCATCACTGCAAAGTGTATGGCTGTTTTGGTCAATACTCCCAACAATCCTTCCGGAGCAATTTACAGCCGAGAAACGCTGAAACGTCTGGCGGCTTTCCTTCTGGAAAAAGAAAAGGAATTCGGACATGAGATTTATCTGATTTCGGATGAACCCTACCGTGAAATCGTATTTGACGGAAAAGAATGTCCCAATCCGTCTACCTTTTATCCTCGCAGCATTATGTGCTATTCCTTCTCCAAATCTCTTTCCATCCCCGGTGAGCGCATCGGCTATATTGCTTTTCATCCGGACATAGAAAAATCGGCAATTTTGACAGCTATGTGCGGACAAATCTCCAGAGGAATCGGCCATAATTGTCCGTCTTCCATTATGCAGTTGGCAATTGCAGAAGCACTTGAACTTCATTCTGACTTTTCCATCTACGAAGAGAATGCCAATCTTTTATATCGGGCATTGTGCGAATTGGGCTTTGAAGTCAAAAAACCGGATGGCACTTTTTATATTTTCCCCAAAGCCCTTGAGGAAGATGCCAATCTTTTTTCGCAAAAGGCCTTGAAATATGATTTGGTGGTGGTTCCGAGTGATAGCTTTGGCCTAAAGGGCTATTTTCGGATGGCGTACTGTGTACCGACCGAGAAGGTCATTCGTTCTCTGGATGCTCTGCGCAGGTTTGTAATGACCGAATATCGGTAGGATACGCTCCGAAAGCTCTGCTAAGCAGGATAGAGCCAAAAAGTGAACAAAATTGATTTTGAAATAATAAGGGAGCGTTGCCTGATGATATGCCATCCTCTTGCAACGCTCCTTCTTTCTGCTTTTCTATAAAACCGAATTGACCGCCTTTTAACTCCTCTTTTGCATCCTGCCTTGGTATCTTCTTTTCCCTTTTGGAAAAGCTAAAGGACAACTCCCGTGATTTTCTCAATTTCCTCTTTCG
>JAUMXK010000007.1:0-25482 GCA_030535295.1 Eubacteriales bacterium
AAAGCTGTATCATTGGTTTTGAAGGCAACCAAATTGAGATTACGGTTTGACAAATCCCAGTTTATCGAAGTAAAATTCATACAGTATATTCTCTTCTCAAAGCGGCAAAAAGACCGCAGCACTCACGCTACGGTCTCATTTTTATCCAAATGCAAGCCACTGGGAGCTATTATTTCAATTATTCTTTTTGATGATTTGTACCATTTGAGTACCGGAAGAACAGCCCCATCTCTCGTAAGCATTAATTTTGCCCAGCTTAGAAAATTTTGTCTCCTACTCCCACTCAAGCAAGATAGCATTATACACACTTTATATAGTATTTATTCGTTATGTGATACACTATATATTGTATCAATTTTTATAAAAATATCAAGTAAAAAATATTTTGTTACTTTTTTGTTACTCCAAAATGAAATAAGAACTATCTACCTGTCCAGCCATCATAGATGGGTTTAGGGGACATAAAATAGCTCTTATCTCGTTGAAATAGATACATGACCACTCCCAGCAATTTAAAATTGCCTTGTGGGGGAATGGTATGTATCTATTTCTTTTTGTAAGGGTAATTTCTTACCATGTAAGCACAGTATATCACAGCTATTTCAAATTATCAATTACTTTCTCGCATACTTCTAACCCTGCTCTATGCTTTCTTCTAACTGTCACTTCGCTATAATTGGAAATCAAGGCTATTTTATCCCACACATACCCGTCAATATATCGCAAGCCCATAATAAAAGCTGCCATTGGGTCAAGATTAGTATTAAAAAAACTTGTGATTTCTTCCCTTATCTCCTCAGCCTTTACAATATCCTTTTTGATGGTTCTTTCTAAGCTATCGACCTGCTCCAACCTGTGGACATAATTCGCTTCGGTGTTTCTTGTCTTTGATACTCTGCTCTTACTGTAATCTACACCATGCAAAGATATAGCATCCTTTTTCAATTCCTTTAATAACCTTTGCTTTCGCTCTATATCCTTGATTACTTTTCTATATCGGTCTAAATATTCCTTGATTTCCATACATACCTCCAAATAAAGCAAAGGGCCGGATGATTAGTCCGACCCTCTACTCAAAAAGTTTATGCGTTACTGCAATGCGTGATAATAAATGGCCTTAGCCTTATTTTCAAGCACGAATGCATCATAATTGATACGACCCTCGACAAGTGAGCCGGAAATACCCGGAACATTATCATGGATCTTATACTCTGCCAGTTTTGTTGGTGCTACAGTAGCCACAGGGTGAGCAATCATAAAGCCGAAATGCTCGACCAAACGATTTGCCGGTACTTTAATCACCATATTACCGTCAAGCATACCGATAACTCCATTTTTACGCATTTCTTGGGCTATGTCGGTATCCATCATGATATTCTTATCCTGTTTCATCAGGAAATAAGTATCCGGTGTTACAACAAGCACTCTATCCGTTTCCGGTACTTCGGCATTATCAAGCTCTTTATTCGCTTTGATAATCTCCTCATAAATGTTGGTTTTGGTGAGTGCCTTTCCTGCCGGCTTGTGTCCTGCATTGGTACACATAATGTTATAGGTGTAGGTATCCACTTCCGGAATAACTACCTCTCGCATTTGTCTTTCCAGTGCAGAAGCGGCTGCAAGCTGTCCGGCGGTTTCGTCTGTGTCAAGCTGATCAATCGCAAAGGTAAAGGATCGGTCTTTTTTAAGCCGTAATTCCTCTGTGGTTGCATCCAATCCTTGAACCTTGCCATATCTCGACCAGTTCGAGCCTGTACCGGCTCTATCATAATCATTCATATTTGCAGTTGTTACTTTGTAAACCTTAATCGCATTTGCTCCCGTCCAATCAAAATCTTCATTGGTCAGTAAATGCTTTTTGCTTTCCGCTTTGAATTTCTCATCTGTCAGCGGTTGAAATTTTGTTACTAAATCCACAGTTGCCATATCTTAATCCTTTCTAAGATAAGCCCATGGCATTCCTTAATGCAATTCCTTCGGGTATGTCTGCCTGTTCATACCTGTAAGGGTCCCTGCTTTCTCCGGGTTTTGCTCCTTTTATCTCCGGAACATCACTACCAAACAAAAATTCAGAATCTTTCGCTTCTTTCAGCGTTTTTATCTGCTCCGACAGTCCTTTTATTGTTCCATCTTCTGCCACAGTAATACTATCCATGTCAAGCAATGCCCGAATTGCTTTCGTATTCTTGCCTCTTGCCATAGTGATAGCCGAATCGATAGCCGAATTAATCCGAATTTGCTTAATCTCTGCCGCATGGGCTTCTTTTAATGCTTCCATTTGTTGTTTTAATGTTTCCACTTCTCCGGATGTGCTTTTCAAGGTTTCAAGCTGTTCCAATTCCTGCCGTACGGACTTATATTTATCGTTGATTTCGTTAAAGCGTGCTTTCGGAATAAAATCCTTAAACGCATCCATAACACTATCCGCTTGTTCCTCTGTCAAACCCATCTGCAATAGTTTTTCTTTCATGTTCTTTTTCCTTTCCGTATTTTTATCGTGATACTACCACGAACGAATATATATGAGCGTGCAGACAGTCAACCCTTGCACAAAGAACTTTATGATTATAAAAAAAAGACAAGGGTAGACTGTTTATAGTCTTTCCCTTGCCTTTCATAGCTAACTTATATAAGCGGTACTTGATACTTGCATTATACCACTATATGCGGGGGTCTGCAAGTACTTTTCCCTTATTTTAGCTTGCTATCTTGATTTTTAGCGGTTAAATAAATGCAAGTATAAGGGGGGTTATTATTGCTTTTCTTGACCTTAAACATTGGCAAAATGGGAGCAAGTAACTCCAGCACTTTGTCAATTAAACGATTGTTTTTTGATGTTATCTTTATTTTCATTGATAAACTCCTCATTCTGTGTTATCTTGATATTGCCCCCTGTATTCCCGTACAGAGGGCGGTGCTTTGGTTATGGGCTACTCCTCTTTTGGAGTAGCCTTTGCCAATTCCTGAATATAATCAAGGGTTATAGTTATTAACCCCGACAAAATATACCCTTCTTCTTTTGCCGCTTCAATTAATTCTTTATAATCTTCAATGCTAACATTACCATTAAAACAAACATCAAAACCATATTCTTGCTCCCACAGGTGGAGCAGAAACGCCGCTTTTTTGCTTAATTCTTCTATTTCCCAGTTCATAGTTAATCCTCCTTTTTCAATCCTTGGTATGTATATCCAGTTCTCTTATTGGGTGATCCCATAATTATCTGACGGCTTGCATTACCAAAAAGAATGTAATCTTTAGCTGATTCATAATCCTGTCCGGTTCGCTCTGCATATCGCTTGACTGACTTTTTAAACTTTTTATAAGCTATTCTGTCATCTTTAGTGGTTATTACAAATGGGTTTTTTCTCATTGTTTTTATCTCCTCTCTTTTTAGGGGCTGAAAAATCTAACCATGTTCTTTTTTTAGGGTATGCAAAATCTGCAATATTTCTTTTTAGGGACTGACAAATCTGACTATGTTCTTTTTAGGGACTCTGAAATCTCGTGATACTTTTTTATTGTCATAGGACACTAGATATACATGAACACATCTAGCCAAACACTATTAAATAAAAGGTTTATCCAGTTAGGTCATACATGAACCAACTGTAAAAATATGACACAACTAGCTATTTTAGTGGGTTTTGTTAAATTCACAGTGGGGTCATATCTCCAGTTAGGTCATCATTGAACTAACTGATGAAACACTATTAAATAAAGGGTTTTATACAGATAGTTCATATAAAAAAGTGTTCTTAGGGAATTGAATTATTCACCCCTGTGGACATTTCTGGTAATTTCCAAATGGTTTTTGACGGATATGTTTTAGTCTTATCAATTTGAACATCAATTATATCTTTTGCTCTTTTTATAGTTGTTTCTGTAATTCCTGCACTATATGCGGCTTTCATGATTTCATTCCTAGGTTTCGCCCCATCTGCCAAAAACTCCTCCAAAAACGCTATCGCCTCATCCAGTGCCGGCTTTTCTCTTGTTCTTCTCCTATCCGTTACAAGGAAATTATCCCCTTTAAGCGGACTAAAACCATCCCAAACAATAACACCATTTTCCCAGTCGATATGGAATAGTATCGTATCACCTACTGCAGCAAGACTACTTTTAGTATGCATAATTGCTTTCCCCTCTGTGTGTGGATTATTTACCACAGTGAGGAGAAACCGCATGCTTGCCGGTATGTCGATAGTACCAAGCGAACGGTAGATAGAGGCATTTCCTAAAGAACCTTTGCTTTGGTGCATAACTAAGATAATTGTACAACCATATTTTTCCGCTATATTTCCAAGCCGATATAAGATAGGTCTAACCTCATTCGCTCTATGCATGTCAACATCTGCCCCTAGATATGCTTGTATCGGATCAAATACGGCAAGGGCTATGTTATTATCCCTTATCACTTCCTCAATCAAATCCATATCTTCTACAAAGTTGATAGGGTTTTCTCTATCATCAATGAATAGAAAGTTTTTCCGATTTGCCCCCATTTTTTCCATTCGTAAAGCGATAGTATCAGCCAGTCCATCCTCTGCGGTTTGGTAAAGTACTTTTTTAGGCTCTAGGACATATCCAAAAAATGGATTGCGTGCATCTTCGAAATAACCACCGGTTGCGATATGTTCCGCCAGTTTTAAAACTACCAAAGTCTTACCGGTGTTAGGGTCGCCTGATATCCCTCCTAATTTCCCTTTGGGGATATAAGGATAACAAAGGAAATCCGTATTTACCGGCTCAATCGTGCTATAATTTAAAAGATTGGCCTTCTTCTTCTGTTTTTTCCTCGGTTTTTTCCCGGTATAGACATCCCTGCATCCATCAATCGCTTTTTGAATGGTCATTTGCCCGTAAGTATCTTTACCATTATGGATTTCATCCCACTTCGGCCGACATAATCCACTCATTCGGAAAAATCGATCCATCTCCTCTTTATCTTTCTTCAGCCAAAAAGCTAAAAAATTACAGAGTGCCTGATCGGCTGCGGAATGGTCATTGTTATACTCTGAAATATCCCCAGCCCAGAGCTTTTTTATCTTTTCTCCGCTTTTGCTTTGGTACATATCACAAATAAGGTCAAAATCCTCCGGCCGTTCCCCAAATATCAGATCAGGAGTATCCACGGTTGATTTATCAAAATACCAACTGTGGACATCCTCAATCTCTTTTTGACAATTGGTGATGGTTTCAAGTCCATTAATTCGTTTGCCGGTAAATACGAAATACCTATCCTTATCATACATTTCAATTACTTTGGATTTATGGTTTTTCGGTAATTTGCCTTTTGCAATGATATGAATTCCTTTGCCACTTTGGGATAATTCTGCATAGGCTTTTCCGGCAAATTGATTCAATACTTTGATAGCGTCAGCGGTATATTGACCGTCTACCACAGCATTATCCATATCAATCCCGAAATATTCATCCTCAGCAGTAAACACAAAGCCGATACCACTATAACCACCCATGAAATGCCTTGATATAACATCGTTATATGATGAATAGTGTTCCTTGTTTGTCGTGCTTGCTCTTACCCCTGTGGGCTGATAAGGAATTTTCTTTCCATCCGTTAACCGCCATAATACCCATTGGGGGAGTTTTCTTAATTCCTCCGGTATATTATCAAAAATCATACTAAAACCCTTTCCTCGAAATACTTTCGGCTTACTCTACCCTGCACAGTGATTTTACCCTTTGCTTTTAACTCTTTATTTAGCGTTCGGATAATTTGGTAAGCCTTGGCTTCTTTGATATTTAAAACCTGCATGATGTCCGTAACCGCATAAAACTTTTTATTATCATCCATTCTTTGCTCCTTTCCCGTATGCATTGATTAAAGTTTGCATGATGCTGTCATTCAGCGGAATCAGCTCCATTGGTTTTACACCATCCGCATATCCTAAAAATGTTCTATCCTCTTTCCTGATAAGAAATGTTACGCTTGTCTTGTCGTCGTCTAAAATAACCGCTTCTTCCTTGAATTGTCGAATTGACGCAATCCAAACATCTTGATATCTTCTAAATAAATCAACTTCTAGCGTTTTTTCTAAAAAGTTAGTCATAATATACGCCTTTCTTCCTTGCCAACCCCAGTTAATAGTTACATCTCAATTAATTCTTCCACAGGTACATCAAGGGCTTTTGCCACTTTACCAATCACTTTAGGATTTAATTCGTTTTTACCCCAATTTGCAAGTGTTTTGCTTGATACTTTGGACTTCCCAGCAACCTCTCTAATGCTCATGCATGCTCTTGCCATTGCCAGATGTAGCTTTAATTTTGATACTTTCATGTGTTTATTCTCCTTTCGGGTGTAAATGTTTTCGTTTTGTGGACTATTTGCATTATATCTCCGTTTCGTGAACTTGTCAATACCTTTTTAAAAACAATTTGCATTTTGTGGACTTTTATGATATGATTTTTACCATAAGGAGGTTTTTAAATGAGTATTTTAGCCGAAAGATTAAAACAAATAAGAATTGAAAAGGGAAAAGTTCAATCCGAAATTTCCGAAATGTTAGGCATAAATAAAAGCACTTATTCACAATATGAGAACGGAAAGAGAACACCCAAACCCGAAACACTGCAAAAAATAGCGGATTTCTATTCCGTTACTGTGGATTATCTGCTTGGCTCTGATATGGATAAGATTGATTTGATTATTCAGAAAGTGAAAGAATTGACAGATAGTAATAAATTAAAGTGGGAGGATATAGATACATATCTAAATTATGGTCCTTATGATACAGAGCCTTTGATGCGTATCTTGCAATACCATAATGAATTACCGCTTTATGATTCTCAAAACAGCTATGTTTCGGTGTCAAAAGGTATCCATTACATATTGCTAAAGAAAGAGAGCTGCTATCTTTTTATCACTGCTCAGGATCATGCAGACAAAGACGAATTTAGGTATGAAATTTCCAGTTTTAAAGCAACATCAAACGAAAAGAACCTGATGCCTCTGCTCCAATCTGTTTCCACAGTGCAAAATAGAGTAAGTGATGATTTTTATAATTCAATCCTTGATAACCTAAACAACCTAGACACAAACAAACCTGATAAAACTTGATATTTATTAATATATAGATACCGCCAAAAGGTAACTAAGTAATACTTAGGCAGCCAAAAGATGTGATTTTATAGTTAAAACCTACTAAAGCCGATTTTGGCTTAAGTGAAAAAGCTATGATAACACCCCTGTGGACATACTCATAAAACACCCCAAGACCCCCTCTATTTTGCCCTAGAATCGATTTTAAGACATAATATATACTTTTCTTCCTTGCCAACCCCAAAAACGCAAAGAAAAGGATTATACAATGTCAATCTACAAAGATGATAAAACTGGGAAATGGTATTGCATTTTTCGATATACCGACTGGACAGGGAAAAGGAAACAGGTCAAGAAAGCCGGCTTTGAGTTTAAGAGGGAAGCGGCCGCTTATGAAAGGGATTTCCTCGAAAGACAGAGCAAAAGCCCGGATATTCTATTTAAAAATCTATTTGAGGTCTATATTGAGGATTGCTCTCACAGGCTAAAGATAACAACCCTAGAGCGAAAGAAGAACATGGCAAGACTTAGGATACTGCCATACTTTGGAGAACTTCCAATTAATCAAATTGCCGCTTCGGATGTCAGAAAATGGCAAAATGAATTGATCGGGTCAGGGGAATATAGCCAGACCTATCTCAAGGCCTTACACAATGAACTGTCCGCTATTTTTAACTATGCTATGAAATATTATGGCCTGCATACCAATCCGGCCAGAGTATGCGGTAGCATGGGAAAAAAAGATGCCGGTAAAATGGAGTTTTGGACAAAAGCCGAATTCGACCTTTTTATCGCTACGATTGAGCGAATCGACATAAGGCTTATGTTTTTATTGCTCTTTTATACCGGTATGCGTTCGGGGGAGCTGCTGGCTCTCACAGGTGCTGACTTTGACTTTACAAATAGCACTGTGGAAATAAATAAGACTTTTACCAGGCTAAAGAAAGAGGACATCATCACCGAACCCAAAACCGAAAAGAGCAACCGAATAATTACCCTGCCGCCTTTTATTCTGTCAGCGGTCAAAGAATATATTGAATGCATCTATGATTATGACGAAAAGGACAGGCTTTTTATTACCACTAAGCATTTACTTCATGATTACATGGTCAAAGGCTCTAAAAAGGCAAATATCAAGCAAATACGCATTCATGATCTAAGGCATTCCCATGCCAGCCTTTTGATTGAAATGGGATTTCAGCCAATGATAATAAGCGAACGCTTAGGACATGAGAACATCACAACCACACTTCAAACCTATGGTCATCTGTACCCAAATAAGCAAGAAGAAATTGCTTTAAAACTGGAAAAACTGCAATAAAAGAAAGCCCATCTAGTATTTTGTACTATTTGGGCTTTTTGTTACCTTTTTGTTACTTTTAAAATCGTAAGTATGCCGCTATCCCTTATCAATAAAGGAATACAGAATATTCATATTTACTCCCACTCAATCGTCGCCGGTGGCTTACTCGTAATATCATACACAATCCGATTGACCTCTTTGACTTCATTGACAATTCGATTGCTTACCTTTGCCAAGATGTCGTGTGGAATTCTTGTCCAGTCGGCGGTCATAAAGTCGGAAGTATCGACGGAACGCAGAGCCAAAGTATAATGATAGGTTCTTTCATCGCCCATCACACCGACACTGCGAAGGTTTGTTAGTACGGCAAAGTATTGTCCGATGGTATCTCTCAGTTCCGATTTTTCTAATTCCTCACGGAAAATAAAGTCGGCATCTCTTAAAATATCCAGCTTATGCTTGGTAACTTCGCCAATGACACGCACTGCCAGTCCCGGTCCGGGGAATGGTTGGCGAGATACCAGGAATTCCGGAATCCCCAGTTCTCTACCTAAATTGCGCACTTCGTCTTTGAATAAATCCCTCAGCGGCTCGACAATTTCCTTAAAATCCACATGATCAGGCAGTCCACCGACATTGTGGTGAGATTTAATCACTGCAGCGTCTTTGGTTCCGCTTTCGATGACATCCGGATAAATGGTGCCTTGTGCTAAGAAATCAACTGTACCGATTTTCTTGGCTTCTTCTTCAAAAACACGAATAAATTCTTCACCGATAATTTTGCGTTTGCTTTCCGGATCGGTTACTCCGGCAAGACGGGTTAAGAAGCGATCTTCGGCATTGACACGAATCATATTCATATCAAACTGCTTTTTAAATACGGTTTCAACTTCATCCCCTTCATTTTTACGCATTAAACCATGGTCTACGAAAATACAGGTCAGTTGCTTACCGACTGCCTTATGTAGCAGTACACCGGCAACCGAAGAATCCACGCCTCCCGAAAGGGCCAGCAGAACCTTTTTATCGCCAATTTTCTCTCTTAGTTTCTCAATTTGTTCTTCCGCAATTTGCTTCATCGTCCAGTCACCCTGACATCCGCAAACTTTAAAGAGGAAGTTCTCCAGCATTTTTTGTCCTTCCGGTGTATGAACTACTTCCGGATGGAATTGTACTCCATAAAGGTTCTTTGCTTCGTTTTCCATCGCACCGACAGGGCAAGTTTCGGTGGTAGCCGTTACTTCAAACCCTGCAGGGGCATTGCTTACAAAATAGGTATGACTCATCCAGCTACTGGTATTTGTACTAACGCCATCAAATAACTTGCTGGCTGTTTTGGTAATTTTTAAATCGGTCTTGCCGTACTCTCTTTGCTCTGCTTTTTCTACTTCGCCGCCCAGAGTATGTCCCATTAATTGACAGCCATAGCAGATACCCAAAATCGGAATATTGGCATCAAAAAGTTTGCCTTCTACTTTCGGTGCATCTTCTTCCGTTACCACATTCGGTCCGCCGGTAAAGATGATTCCTTTTGGATTTTTGGCTACGATTTTTTCCAATGGGGTATCATAAGGCAATACCTCGCAAAAGACATTGGCTTCTCTGACTCGTCTGGCAATCAGCTGATTGTATTGTCCGCCAAAATCTAATACAATGATTAATTCGTGCTTCATTCTTGCTCCTTTCTTTTCCACACTATCCGGCAATCCGGTTTGCCGTTATAAACAAAATATCGCATTGCGTTTCGATAAAATCCAAACACAATCGGTCTTATTATAAAAAACATTATAACAAAAAAATTGTCACTTGTCTTTGTTTTCTTTTGATAATAACTATATTTTCTATTTGGAGTTTCAAGAAAATATCTATTTTATTGCTTCTTTATGATTTCTTCTCCTCTTCCTCTGTTTCTACTTTTTTATTTTGGCTCCTTCCTTTCTTTATCACTACGTTTTTTGCGGATTGCCATTGCAATAGTAATCCCAATCATAATCGTAAGAACCAAGGTAATCGGTCTGCCGAAAAGTGCCGACAGCATATTTTCTTCCGGCAGCGCCAAAGATACCGCTCTCCGAAAATTACTGTCCATTACACCACCCAGAACAAGTGCCAGCGTCATTCCGGCAATCGAATAGTCATTTCGCTTCATCCAGTAGCCTATGATACCAAACACAAGCATCAGTATCACATCAAAAAGACGGCGACTTGCCGCATAAGAACCAATCACACAAAATACCATGACAATCGGCAGCAATGCCCTACCGGAAAAGGTCAAAATCTTTGTTACATAAGGGCTGACAAAAACACTCAAAACAAGTAGAAACACGCAGGCAAGCAAGCCGCCTGCCAAAATTGCCAGATACATATCCGGACTGCTTTGTAAAAAAAGCGGTCCCGGCTGCAGGCCATGAATATAGAATACCGACAAAATAATTGCCGTAACCGCATCTCCAGGTATGGCTAGTGTCAATAGCGGAATCAATGCTCCACCAATGACTGCATTGTTGGCCGACTCACTGGCTACGATTCCTTCGACCGCTCCTTCACCCAAAGGGGTTTTTAAGTTCTTTTCTATTTTTTTTGCCTGACTGTATGCAAAAAAAGAAGCTACCGGCCCACCGGCTCCGGGTAAGGCACCGATGCCGGTTCCAATCATACTGTAATACAGGGAATGACCAAAATGTTTCCATACTTCTCGCCAATGGATAGTATCTTTTTTAATTTTTAAAAGCTGACTTTCTTGACTGCCTTGAGAAATCCTATGAAATACTTCCGCCATTCCAAAAAGCCCAATCAAAACCGGCACTATCGAAATGCCTGCCTGTAACTCCAAAATACCGAAAGTAAATCTTGGCCTACCAACCACCGGATCAAGACCAATCATGGCAAGAAACAATCCTGCCGCTACACTAATTAAGCCTTTGGCATAGCTTTTTCCACTCATCACACCTGCCGTTAAAAGCCCCAATGCTGCCAAAAGAAAGTAATCCATCGGAGTAAATTGTAGCGCTATTTTAGAAATCGGTTTTGCCAAAAGCCAAAGTGCAATAAATCCAAATACACTCCCTACAAAGGAATATACACCGGCAAAGCGTAGTGCTAATAGAGCCTTTCCCTTTTTTGCCAGCGGATGGCCGTCAAAGGTCGTGACCACCGAAGCCGGTGTACCGGGAATATTTAAAAGGATTGCCGACAACGCACCCGAATACACACCCACGACATAAACTCCCATTATCATGGCAAGGGCATGTCCTGTTTGCCAAGAATAAGTTACAGAAACAAGCAGAGCTGTCGCCATCGTAACCGAAAGCCCCGGAATGGCTCCTACAAAAAAGCCGGTTACAGCTCCCAAAAATACAAAAGCAATAAATTCCGGATTAAGTAAGTATTGCCAAAAACTCATTGTTACCTCCTATGGTAAAATAACATAAAGCATCTTTTCAAAAAGCAGATACAAAAACAGAACCGTTCCGCCGGAAAGCGCCAATCCCTTAAGGATTCGTTTCTCTCCCAAAAAGCGAAACAGTCCGAACAAATATAGAAAGCTCGCCGGTAAAAAGCGGATTACAGGTATCAAAAGGACATACACTAAAGTTCCTGTAAAAATAATGCCGACTTTTATTAACTCCTTATTTTCTCCCTCTTGTATGGATTTCAGAGCCTCGCTTCTGCCAAAACTCTCTTCGCTTTCCGCTTCCATAATCTCGGTTCTCTCATCTTTTCTTTTTTCTGCTTTTTGCTTTTTTTTCGTTCTTTTTTCCTCTTTATATAAAAAGATACTTGAAACTACGAAAACCATGCTGATGATAAGCGGAAATAGATAGGGCGAAAGAATCCGATCCACTTTCTCTACACGCAACTGTAATACGGAATAAAGGAGCAAGCCGACCCCTAATAAGAAAAAGATGGCGGCTTGCTGTATTGTTTGATTTTTTTCCTTCATAATATACTTATTCTCTCTATATTTGATAGATTTATAACTATTTCTTAATTTAAAAGGTACTCCCTCTACTCCATCCTCTCAATGCCATATTCTTGCGGAGAATTCAGTGCTACACCGGAGTCCCATAAAAGCCAGCATACC
The DNA here is from genome assembly GCA_030535295.1 of Eubacteriales bacterium. Classification (GTDB taxonomy): domain Bacteria; phylum Bacillota; class Clostridia; order Lachnospirales; family Vallitaleaceae; genus W11650. The sequence goes on from JAUMXK010000007.1 coordinate 12,454, forward strand.
CTAGACTGCCACTCCTTATAAAAAGAAAGGATTTCCTTTTCCTGCGGATAAATTTCATAAAGTGGAGTCAAGTGATTGCTTTTTACATAGTTTTTCCATTCCGTTTCTTTGACTACTTCCTTAGAAGCCATGCGAAGAATATCTACGATTTCACTCGGCATGTCCTTCTCTGCCACAATGCTAAGCGGCGTAAAGGGCATTGCAAAATAATTTTCGGCTTCCGGAAATTTTTCCAAAAAAGTCGGCACTTCCGGATATTCCGCCAGTCTTTCTCTCGTCGATACTGCCAGTACCCTTAAATCTCCGCTTTCAATGTATCCTTTCACCGTCGAAAAATTAGAATTGGTAAAATCAACCTGATTTCCCAGTACCGCTAAAATACATTCCGAACCACTGCTATAAGCAGTAAGCGACATATTTAGTCCCAGCGTTCTATATATCAAGGACTGCACATGCCCCGAGCCACCGGGGCCTGTGTAAGACATCTTGACTTTATCTTTTCGCATCTTCATATCTTGAACCAAATCGTCTAAAGTCTGATACGGAGCGTTTTTATTGACCACGATTACTTTCGGGTCATCTACTACCGCCATAACCGGCTGAAAATCATCATAGCTAAACTCCGATAATCCCATCACTCGCTGCGTTCCCAAAGAATCTGCCGTAAATAAAAGGGTATATCCGTCCGGCTCGGCATCCAGCACCGTCTTGGTGCCGATAACTCCCGACGCTCCGGGCTGATTGACCACGACAATGGTTTGCCCCAATTTCTTTTCGAGAATCTTGGCAAACTGCCTTGCCGTCAAATCGGTGGTTCCGCCGGCACCATAAGGCACGACCAAAGTAATGGGCCGATTCGGATACTCTATGCCGGTTATGTTTTTCTCACCGGATGGGGCTGTGCCTGAGGAACAAGCCACCAAAAATAATATAAAAAATAAGGATAGTAAAAACCCTATCGTTCTTTTCATAGCGACCTCCTAAGTTTTTTCTATCCTTTATCATATCATTTAATTTCTTGGGAAGCAATCTTTTTATTGGCTGAGCATGAGCACCGCCGGATTACCCTAAAATGGACTACCTTGCAAAAATATCCGATAATTTTCCAACAGATTTACTTCTGCTTCCTTCTTTTTTCTTCATAAATCGTAAATTCATAAGGTTTTAAATCCCTTTCCTCTCGATTCTTATAATTGGACATTCTTACCTTTCTCTTTTGAATTTGCCTTGGCTGCCTTTTGTCCGTTAAATTGATTTCCACCAACAGACTACTTCCTTGCCACTTTCTTCGAAAAATCATCACATCTTTTTTCTCTCTCGCCAGCGGAATCATCTCACCGTAAATGAGTTCCGGGTGAAGTCTACGAAATGCAGTCATTTTCTTAAAAAAATGCAATACACTTCCCGGTGTTTCCAGCTGTGCCTTTGCACTATATCCGTCATGCAGAGTAAAATCATCTATCCAAGCATTTGCATGCTCCGTATCATCCCAATTTATCAATCCTCTGGCATGGTCACGAGTGCCTGCCATAATCACTTGAAAGGCCTTATTTTCTTCCATACCGCTTTCCAGTAATTCTTGATATTTATTTAGGCTTTCAATATCCCTTATCTGAGACATATCTTGAAATGGCAAATTCATCGAAGCCAGCTCCTGTCCTTGATAAATAAAAGGGCTTCCCTTGACCGTGAAAAGTATACCAAGCAGCATTTTCGCCAAGACATTACGATACTTCTCGTCTTTCATAACCTTGGAAACCATACGAGGATTGTCATGATTTTCAAAAAAGACCGCTCTCCAGTCGCCGTTACCCATGCTGTCATTATAGCGATAAAAAATATCTTTTAAGAAATTCAAATCGTAATGATACTTATCAAACCGAGCATGGCCCGGTGTTTCCAAATGGTCAAAATTGAAAATCAAATCCAATTCTTTTCTGGATTCATGGGTAAGGTATCTCCCCATTTCAATGCCTACCCCCGGTGTTTCTCCAACCGCAAAGGCATTATACGGCGCAAAGCCCTCTGCACGCAGTTCTCTCAAAAATTCATGTAGGCGTGGTCCATAAAAATATTGCTCAATACCGGTAAATTGCATCAACTTTCCGACCGTTTCATTGCCATCCGGCAACCCTTCCTTTTTGGAAATCAGATTGATGACATCCAATCGAAAACCGTCTACTCCCATTTCATGATAAAAACGGACAATGTCAATGACCTCTTTGCGCACTTCCGGATTTTCCCAATTGAGATCCATCTGTTTTTTGGAAAAACTATGCAGCACATATTTTCCAAGCTCTTCTTCATATTTCCAAGCCGAGCCACTGAAAAATGATTTCCAATTATTCGGTTTGTCCCGAAAGATATAGTAATCCATATACTTCTTGTCGCCACTCAGGGCTTTTTGATACCATTCATGCTCATCGGAAGTGTGATTGACCACCAAATCCATAATCAATCTCATATCCCTGGCATGGCATTCCTCCAGCAGACTTTTAAAATCATCCATATCTCCCATTTCTGCCATAATTTTCCTGTAATCTCTGATATCATAACCATTGTCATCATTCGGCGAATCATAAATCGGAGAAAGCCACAGACAGTCGATTCCCAAATCTTTTAAATAGTCGAGTTTGGAAATAATGCCCTTAATGTCACCAATGCCATCACCATCAAAATCGCAAAAAGACTTCGGATAAATCTGATAAAAAACAGCCTCTTTCCACCATTTCGGGCTGATACTGTCACTGTCTTTGATTGTTTCCTGCTCCGAGTTGACAAGCTCCAGCAATGTTTCCGGCAATCCCTTACCCAAATGACGAGAAATATGTTTCAGTTTCAAATGAGAAATTGGAAAACGATTCAATATCTTTTCATTCAAATTTAAGGTCATAAAGAGCTTCGATAATACATCCTTGCCAATCGGGGTTTGATAGATTTGGCTGATTTTTGAATCCATACTTACCATGCGGTGACCTCCTTATAGGCTTTCCTTGCTCAAATCCAATATTTTCTTTGCATTTTCTTCATCCGTTATCAAAGTACCTACATATCCGGCCTGCAACAAAGCATAAATTGCTCTGGTTTTGTATCTGCCGCCTGCCACCAAAATATTCTTTTTCTTTTTCATGGTTTCAATATCTATCCCGATGACTTCCTTATTTATCGGCAAATCCAAAAATTCTCCCTTTTGATTGAAAAAATGAGCACAAACAAAGCCTACCCCATTGGCCTTGATAATTTGCGACTGAATATCCGGGTCGATATAATTATCCCAAATCGCTAAAGAAGTAGCATTACCGATATGACCGATACCACTGACAATCACATCACAATTCTCAATCATACTCAAAGAATTTCTCACTACCGGAGTATTTTTGACCGCTTCTCTTGCTTTGCTGTCATTAATATACAGCGGACAATGAAGGCCGTACAATTCCGCCCCCAGATTTTGTGCCAATAACAATCCTGCATGGCGGACATCATTCGAGTCACTTCCTGAGTGAATATCTCCAAACAGCTCTACCACCTTGATATCCCTGTGTTCGGACTTTTGCACATATTTTGCCATCGCCTTGATATTTCGTCCCCAAGAAATACCGATGACAGCATCATCCGTCAAAATTCGGGAAAGCTCCTCTGCCGCAGCTTTTCCGCTCTCCCGAATCGTCTTTTCTTCATCATCATATGTCTTGGTAATAATCACTTTATCTACATGAAAACTTTGTTTTAAAAGGCGAGCTAATTGATAAAAAGGTGCATCAATATCATGTATCTTTATCTCCACGATTTTCATCTCTCGGGCTTTTTTTAATAATCTGGATATCTTTGGCCTTGACAAATACAAAGTTTTGGCAATTTCGTTTTGCGTTTTGTCTTCCAAATAATACATGGTTGCAACATCAATTAATAATCTTTTCTCTTCACTTTTACTCATAATTCACCTTTTCTCTTCATTTCCATGTTCTCCATCAAAACCTTACATGTTTTTATTTTTGCCCATAGTAAGCATTCTTTCCATGCTTTCTCAAATAATGTTTATCCAGTAGTGCCTGTGGCAGCGGCTCAACATGAGGATTTAAAACTTCTGCACGAAATGCCATTTTGGCCACTTCATCCAAAACTTTGGCATTGTGTACTGCATCAAAGGCATTCCTTCCCCAAGCAAAAGGACCATGACCTGCCAAAATTACTCCCGGTACTTCCATAGGCTTAATATTTCTTTCTGTCAAGGTTTCTACAATTACATTTCCGGTTTCTTTTTCGTAGGCTGAATTAATTTCCGCTTTCGTCAACATCCTGCAACACGGAATCGAGCCATAAAAATAATCGGCATGTGTCGTTCCGTAACACGGAATATCTCTACCGGCTTGTGCCCAGGAAGTTGCCCATTCCGAATGCGTATGCACAATCGCCTTTATCTCCGAATATTTTTTATAAAGCACCAGATGAGTCGGTGTATCAGAAGACGGCCGATATTTTCCTTCTATTATGTTTCCGTCCAGGTCCAGCACCACCATGTCTTCGGCCTTCATTTCATCATAGCTGACACCGCTTGGTTTTATAATAACATATCCTGTCTTTTCGTCAAGAGCGCTGACGTTTCCCCACGTAAAAATAACCAACTTTTGCTTCTGCAATTCCAAATTCGCCAAAAAAACCTGTTCTTTCAATTGTTCCAACATTAAAACATCCCTCCTGCTCGTTCACTCAACCATTCTTTGGCGAGTCTGATTTGATTCACCGCTTCTTTCCTATCCGTTTCTTTTTCATTGTCCGCCCACATTTCAATTAAAAATGGACCGGAATACTCCCATTCTTTTATCTTAGAAAGCAGCCCGGCAAAGTCAACCGTTCCTTCTCCAAACGGCACACATTTAAAAACATTCGGCTGTGTATCTTTTAAATGGATGGCTACAATATGCGGCCAACCCAGCTTTAATTCTTCCGCCGGATTATCCGTCCATCTGCTTAAATTGCCCAAATCCGGATAAATTTGCAGCCACGGAGACCGGATTTCCTCAATATATTCCATACAACGAGTAATCGTACCGATAAACTCCGTATCCATAATTTCAATTGACAGCATAATATTGGCTGCTGCCGCTTCCTTGACAGCCTGTCTCAGCCCCTGTTTGAAAAGTCTTTTGGTTTCTTCGTCGGCCGGCTCATAATATACATCATAACCTGCCAGCTGAATATTCCGGATACCCAAATCTTTTGCCAAGGTAATGGCTTCTGTCATAATTTGATACGCTTTTTTTCTGGTTTCTTCCTTTTTGCTGCCATAAGGAAAACGGCGATGGGCACTCAGGCACATGGAGCGAATTTCAAAATCATTTTTTGCCAGCAATTTCCGCAAAAACATACGATATTCCTTGCTCCATTTTAATCTCGCCAAGCGCTCATCCGACTCATCTACCGACATCTCAATAAAGTCAAACCCCGCTTCTTTAGCAATCCTTATCTTATCCGCCCAATCAAAACAATTGGGAATAGCCTTTTCATAAATTCCAATTGGATTTTTTTTCATAAAATCTCCTTACTCCAAATCTCTATTTCTTTGGTGAAACGGCATAGCTCTACATACCGCATCTCTTTATTTTTCATTTTCAAAAAGGGCTGCAGCACTGAATGATATATTTTACTCAATACCGCAACCCTTATTTACATTTTTGATTCAACCTTTTCTGCTTTATTTCTAAAGCCTTGAAAAAGCTCCATTTAAGCTAATTCCAGTACTTGGCAATGGTTGCTTGAAATTCTTCCGCTGCTTTTCTCGGACATTCTGCATCTCGGATACCACGACCTGCGATAAAGCAATAAATCGGATAATCCTTGAAGAGTACGATATCTTCCACATTCAGTCCACCGGTTACCGTCACCAGAAAGCCCATATCGCAAAGTTTTCCGATTTTCTCAAAATCGGCTTCTCCCCAGTTCTTTCCTGCCGCTTGCGCATCACGAGAGCGATGATAAACTACCTGCTTAAGTCCGGCATCTTTCCAAGCCTGCGCTTGCTCGAACGTCCAATCCCCATAAAGCTCAATCTGCACATCTCGGTCACCACCCATACTTTTTGCCACATCCAGCATACCCTTCATCGTAGCAATTTCAGCACAGCATATTGCTGTCATCCATGTTGCACCGGCTCCATAGCATTGCTTCGCCAGAAGACTTCCGGCATCCGCACCTTTGATATCCGCCAAAATAATCTTATCCGGATAAAGTGCTCGCAGACAGCGGACCGGCTCCAAGCCTTCCGCTACGTGAAGAATTGTTCCTACTTCAATGACGTCAATCACTTCTCCGATATCCCGAATCGCCTCCAAGCCATCACTTAGAGAGGTGTTATCAAGTGCCACCTGTAATTTTGGTTTCATATTTCCTCCTTAGTTCAGTGCTTCTTCCAATTTGGCTCTGATTTCTTTTTCATCCAATAAATTAACCAAACCGACTACTTTCACATTTGCAGGAACATTGAAGTCTTTTGCAAACATATGAGAAACAATTACAACATCAAAATCTTTGGCCTGTGTTTTCGCTTCTCCCACACTGGCATGATGAACATTACAATCCTTCCCCATTTCTTTCAGGATTTTTTCAATTTTCATCTTAATAATCATACTGGAACCCATACCGTTACCACATGCTGCTAATACTTTTAACATTGTATCCTCCTTTATGCTCTTCTATTGCATTTATTTAATTTGTATTGATTTATATTCTTTTTGCCCTATTTTTTACTGTGCAAAATTCATATTCACAATCTGCCGATTGCTTTTTTATTTCAGACCTTGCTTATTACAATAAAGATTTGAACGGTAAATCCGGATCAATGGTAAAGGCATCATGAAAACCTCTATCAAACATAAATTCCAAATCGTCTTTATCTCTTGGCCATACAAATTTACCACCCACTTGCCAGATATAAGGCTTGAATTGATATTTCAAACGATTTTTCTTGAAATTCCAAATATCCAAAATCAATCTAGGATCTGCAAGGAAATTAGTCCAAATATCGTGATGCACCGGGATAACCACCTTACATTTCAGGTTTTCTGCCATTCTTAAAATGTCCTCTGCGGTAATCTTATCCGTCATTGCTCTCGGATTTTCGCCATAAGCACCAAGAGCAACGTCAATCTTATAATCATTTCCGTGCTTTGCAAAGTAATTGGAATGGTGAGAATCACCACTATGATAAATGGTGCCGCCCGGTGTTTCGATGACATAGTTGACTGCTTTTTCATCCATATTTTGTGGCATTTTATCTTTTAAGATAACGCCTTTCGGTGCGGTAACAAGCTCTGTTCTGTCAAATGCTTCCACTGCTGTAATTTTGGTGTCCTTAATTTGAATGACATCACCCGGTTTTACAACGATACAGCGGTCTTCCGGTACTCCCCAGCCAACCCATAAGTCCACACAGGTTTTCGGCCCGATGAACTTTACCGACGGATCACAATTTTGAATCACGGCAGCCGCTACATTTTCATCAATATGGTCACCATGGTCATGTGTCGCCATAATGGCATCCACTTCTTTGATGGCAAATGGGTCAATAACTACCGGAACATTTCTAAGGTTTGGTTGTAATGCTACACAACCAATCATTCTTTGATGCTGATGTTGTTCTGCCATCAACTTATTTTTTCTGGTTCTTTTTCCGGTTTTTACCCATAAATCAATACACAAATTTGTGTTGTTTTCCGTTTTCACCCAAAGACCTACACAGCCAAGCCACCACATAGCAAATGTACCCGGCTCTACGACTTCCTCTTCAATCTCCTCATTCAACCAAGTTCCCCATTCAGGGAATACACTCAAAATCCAACTTTCTCTTGTAATACCATCAATTTTACTCATAATTTTTCCTTTCTATGTTGCTTTTTCCTTTATTTCATTTTATATTCTCACTCAAAAACTTTGATAATTTCCTGCTTATCAAGTGCTTCAAATAATGTTTTGTTTTTTGTTTCATCGGATAATATCTCTACGATTTCCTGCAACATTAATATATGCGAATCATTTTCCATACAGGATAAAGAAATGAAGAGCTTTGCATCTGCCGATCCGTCTTTCTCAAAAGAAACAGCTTCTTCAAATCTGGTAATACTGTATCCTCCTTTTAATGCACCCTTTTCCGGTCTGGCATGAGGAAGTGCAATATTGGGAGCAATGACAATGTATGGTCCGTATTCATATACACATTCAATGATTGCTTCTACATAATTTTCTGTAATATATTCCTCTTTCAGCAAATCCTGAGTGGAAATGCGAATGGCATCTTCCCAGTTTTTAGCTGATTTTTCAAAACGAATCAAATCCGTAGTTAAATGAAATCCTTGCATATTGTTTCCTTTCTCATAATAACCTTATGATATTCTTGAAGAGAAAGGGGTTTTAGGAACCCCTTATTTATCCTATTGAATCCTATACAACCTACAAAGAATGGCTTTCACAATCATTCATCTCTCATAGTGGTAAAATAAGTCTCTTTATGACGTTTATATTGCAATTGAGGGATGACAAGCATCAACGGAATTAAGATAATCGGCACAATAATACCAAGTCCTTTCGATAAGACCGTTGTCCCTGCCCAAAGTGTCGCCCAGTCAAACATACCCATCCAGCCTACAACCAAGGAGCTTAATTCAGCCGATTCCGGAATCAAGAAGGAAAGAACAATGGCTGAACCAAACACTTGAATAATGCCGGAAACCAAAGGAATAATCATAGCCGCTCTTCTACCACCGGACTTATTGGCAAAAATTGCTAAAGTACCATTGTCAAAGAATAGGCAGATAAAGCCGGCAATAATGAGAACATCTCCTTTAATAACAAAAGCCAATGTTAAAATCGCCAGTAATTGTCCGATAAAACCAAAGATAAAGCCGTAAGTAGGACCTTGTGGCGAGAAGCCGAAAGTAACCGCACAGTCAACCGCCGGTACGGAGCCTTTTAATAATCTGTCCGAAATACCTTGGAAAGAAGTGGTCAACTCCGCAACGAACATACGAACTCCTGTTAATACAATGGTAATATACACAGCAAAGAATGCCGTTGTTTCCCAGATATATGTACCGAACCAGTATTTTGATTGATCATATCCATATTTTACACCTTCCGCATTGACACCCGTAAAGGCATCCTTTCCGAGAATCAGCATAATCGTTCCCACGAATGCTGTCATAATTAATGCGTTTGCTACTACGTTATCATTAAAGATAGAGAAAAATCCCGGTGCTTCAGTGTGATCTACACTATGTTTTTTATTTCCTACATATTTTCCCAAACGATATGCCAACCATGCACCCATCATTTGTTGGTGACCAATGGTAAATCCACCGCCATCGGTAACTTCTTGCGTAGGTTCGATGATTAGGTTACTCATAACAGACCAATACGTTCCCAGCAAGAAACCGGTCACAACGGTAAGAAGCATGGATACCGGTTTTCCGGTTGCTCCTTCAATCACCCAGTACATAGCCCAAAGCAATACAACGGATTGTTGGTACATGATATGGCCAGTGATAAATAAAGTTCTGATTTTTGTTTGTTTGCGGAATGCTACTAGTAGTATGTTCCAGGCAAAAGCAATTAACATTACATATCCGACATTGGTCAGAGAACTGACAGCTTCCAAAATCTTTTCGCCGGATGCCTGTCCGAAATACGGGTCAATTACTTTGGCAGAAAACCCATAAGTAGATGAAAGTTTCTCGATAATTGGCTTAAAAGTGGATACCAAACCACCGGTTCCTACCTGCAGGATTTTAAAGCCAACAAAAGTTTTGATAAACCCGGAAAGGGCCACATACCATTCTTTTTTCAATAATAAATAACCGATAAAAACTACAAATCCCAGCATCAAAGGGGCCTGTCCAAGAAATTTGTTTACAAACTCTCTGAATATATCTACTACAAACATACTTTTCTCCTTTTCTGATTACCTTTATCCTATTAAATCCATACTATGACTTGCATTATGATAGCTGCTACCATTATCCAGTGCATGCCACTTTTTATCCAACTTTACTGAACCATCTGCAGATTGTTTCATTAATGATATTTTAGCATTTTTTTGAACAAATGTATATAGGATTTCTATTTTTGAAATTTTGTTCACCTATTTCATAGTAGAAATAAAAAAAAGCCAATAATGCTCATCTTTTTTTATATAATTCGCACAATATCTGATTTGACAGTTTTTATTTTGCATACATTTTAACTAGATTCTTCGTAAAATTTTCTTTTTGAGACCATCACTAAAACAGCAATTATCCCCACAAAAAAACTTCCAAGGGATATAAAATCCTCTTGGAAGTTTTTCATATTCTGTTTCATCTTTTATTTTGGCAATTCCGCCAAAGCTTCGGCCAATCTTTCCTTATATAAAATATTGTAATGGATTAATTCCTGTAAGCTTGCAGGCTGATAATTGATAATAGATGCTCCGGCATTGAGCATATTCGGCTCTTTGCAGATATGAGCATAAATCGGCTGCTTTGACTCATGGATATGACCAAACACATGCAGGCTGCCTCGGTAATATCCTTTCCATTCCAACATCGGATAATGACATAATATTACTTCCCTATTCTCGTCTTTTACATTTAGAATATGGTGTATGCTGGTGAAATAGCTTTGCGCCTTTTCGTCTTTTAGAATCTTGTAGTCATGATTGCCGATGACTAGATGCTTGACACCTTGTAGCCGGCTTAAATACCAGGAATACTCATGTTCACTGCGATAGGCAAAATCTCCTAAAATGTAGACTTCATCTTTTTTTGAAACCACTTGATTCCAACGTTTTATCAGTTCTTCATCCATTTCTTTGACAGAAGTAAATGGTCTTCCATCAAAGCCAATGACTTTCTCATGACCGAAATGAAGGTCGGCAATATATTTTTTCATCGTTTCCATTTCTCCCAGAAGCTTTTCTTCGTTTCTTTCTTCTTCTTTTGAATGGCCATTTTATAGATTTCCAGCATACGCCCTGCAAGTTCTTCTTTGCCGTAAGCTCGCATGGAGTCTGCTGTGGACTTCTGAAATGCCCTAACTTCCTCCTCTGACATAGCGAGAATTTGCTCCATTTTCACTTTAAAATCCTCTCCATCCTTGTAAATATAACCATTAACCCCATCTTCAATCTGAGAAATGTTTTGCTCATCCAGTCTTTGTAAAACCGGCAAACCGGCCGCCATTGCTTCCAGCATCGATACCGAATGCATTTCCGAAAGAGAAGCTGTCGCATAAAAATCAGCCGCCCATAAATACTCCGGTACCATACTATGTTCCAAACTATCGGTAAAGCGAATCCTATTTTCCAGTCCCAGTAACTTCGCTTTTTCTCTAAGTGCAGGTAATTCCGGGCCACCACCAATAATCCAAAGTTCTGCCTTTCCTTGCGGAATCTCACAAGCATTCCAAAAATCAATCAAATCATCAATACTTTTTTCTTTGCCGATTCTACCAATAAAGCAAAAGACTAAAGCCTCATGCGGTGTCCCCATCTCATCCCGCAAGCGATTTCTTTTTTCCATATCCCGATTGTCAGCGGAAAAAGCATCGACATCGGCATTGTTTGGAACAAGCAACACTTCTCTGTCTACACCGATTTCACGAATGTATTCTTGTGCCTTGGCCGACGGGCTAATCATAATATCTACATTTTTGGCAAAATATCCCATGTATTTATAGGAAAACTTCTCCGCTAAATGCTTAGCTCCTGGAAAAGCAATATAAAACAAATATTTATTGTATTCTGAGTGCAAAGTATACACCAATGGAATATTCAGTTTTTTAGCCATTTTGATGGCAGAAAATCCAAGCCCGAATTCGTTGTGAATATGTATTACGTCCGGCTTGAATTTTTTGATATAATCCTCTCTTTTTTTGCTATAGGGTGCAGCTAAATGATTATCATAGAGCCTCTTTAGAGGAATCCCGGGACAAATCAGTTCATCATTTGTCAGGGAGTATTCTTTGACCGCTTTCGGTGCCACCACAATCGCTTGATGGCCCAGTGCCTGCAAACCGTCTTTCAACATTTTTATATGAGTAACTACACCGTTGATTTGCGGCAAATAGGTTTCGGTAAACAATGCTACTCTCATTCCTTGCTCCTTTCTAATATGGTTTTTAAGCTTATTATTTGCGTAAAAGCACCTCTCCGCCTTACATCGGACAGGTGTAAGTGCCAAAATAAATCTGCTTAAAAATACTTCTATTATCAATGCCTTTCGGCAATCTGTTTTACTGATATTGCTAGTATAACATAAAGCCATTCTTTACACCAGTAATTCTTTCGCAAAATGAGTAAGCCGATTTTTTATAAATTTCTTAGTATAATCTCAGTCTTTTTTAATTACACTCAGTCCAAACTATGATATTCTAAAAACAGGATATTTATTTTTCTATTCATCTATATTTATCCGACTTTTACCAATCATTGAAACATTTTTTTCGTTGAAAGGAGCCATTATGATTATTACTACTACAGGAAATATTGAAGGAAAACAAATCATTGAATATACCGGCGTTGTATTTGGTGAAGTAATTGCAGGTATCGACTTCATCAAAGATTTCAGTGCAGGTTTGACTAATTTTTTCGGTGGTCGAAGCGATGCCTATGAAGGCGAACTCTTAGAAGCTCGTTCAAAGGCTCTACAGGAAATGGAGCAAAGAGCAATCAACATGGGCTCCAATGCCATAATCGGTGTAAAAATGGATTATGAAGTCCTGGGCACCGGCAACAATATGCTGATGGTCACCTGCTCCGGTACAGCAGTACGTATTCAATAGCTCTCTCCCCATTTTATATAGAAAAGCGGTTATTTCCATTGATGTAACAGCTCCCGCCGGTTTGTCCGGTAAAGAGCGGAAACAATTGGATAACCGCTTTTTCCATTTTGTCTTCATATATTCTGATTCTGCAACAAAAGGGCTCTATAAAAAAGTTGGGGATTGCGAATATAGATAATCGCTCCCCAACTATTATTTTAGAACTTATATTTTAGAACT
>JAUMXK010000007.1:25492-51868 GCA_030535295.1 Eubacteriales bacterium
TTCTGCCTTGAATGAATCTATTTCAAAGTAATTTTACAAATCATCCTCAATAACCGATGCTTTGGAGTAAGCACTTGGCTTTCCTTCAAAGAAGTCTGTCTTAATTTGGTTTGGATCTGCATATTCACTTACCCAGCTCATGGAATCCGGCTCGGTTTGGTACTCATCGTAAAGAGGTCCAAAGCCAAGTCCCATACTACGTTGATTGCCAAGATATTTGATATATGCTTCCACCATGCTATTGGTCAGTCCTTGAATTTTATCATCCAACACATATTGTCCCCAGCGGATTTCCTGCTCTACTCCTTGACGTAGCATATCTTTATAAACTGCTACTTTTTCTTCGGTAAATAATTCCGGCTCTTCTTTCTTCAATTCCAAAAGCATCATACGGAACAACCATAAGTGAGTATTTTCATCTCGGTTGATATAACGAATTTCTTGTACGGTTCCCGGCATCTTACCCATTCTTCCAAGGTTATAGAAGAACATAAAGCCGGAATAGAAATAAATACCTTCTAAAATATAGTTGGCAATCATGGTTTTAGCCAAAAGCCAAGGTGATTTTTCTTCATAAAATTCATTATACAAATCTCCAATAAACTTATTTCTGGCTAATAAATGCTCATCATCTCTCCATTGATAGAGGATTTCAGTTCTTTCTTCCGGAGAGCAAATACTGTCTAAAATATAGCCATAACTTTGAGAGTGCACTGCTTCTTGGAAGGTTTGAATATTCAAACACAGGTTTACTTCATTGGCAGTAATATATTCACTGACATTCGGTAAATTGGCTGTTTGAATACTATCTAGGAAAATCAAGAAAGATAAAATCTTATCGTATGCTGTTTTCTCCGCCTCATCCAAAAGTCTGTAGTCTTTTACATCTTGACTCATATTGATTTCTTCCGGAATCCAGAAGTTATTCATTGCTTGACGATACCAATCACTGGTCCAGCTATATTTGATATTGTTAAAGTCATTTAAATTGGTAGTATTACCGTTGATTAAGCGTCTTTTGCTTAATTCAATATCTCCCTTTTCGTTAAACAGCGCTTTTCTTTCGATTTTCTTTTCCATTTTATACTCCTATCTTTTAATCCTTCCTACCAACGCAATCTCTCCTTCGTCGGTAAAAACTATATTGAAACCTAATTATTTTTACTTTCCTTGATACCACAACATTACTTTTTTCTATGCCGAGCAGCTATCACAAGCTTCCACTTCCAAAGCCTTACTTCGAACGTAATAGATACTCTTTACTCCTTCTTCCCAAGCTCTGACATAAAGATTTAAAATCCGTTTCATTGTAAAGTCACTGGTTATATAAAAATTGAGTGACTGACCTTGATCAATATGGCGTTGACGTACACCGGCACTGCGAACCACCCAATTTTGGTCAATATCATGGGCATTTTCATAGAGCCAGAAGGTATCGGGATTTAATCCCGGTGCCACTCTAGGAATAATAGAGCCTTTCTTTTCTTCCAAGAAATAGCGATTCATCACAGGGTCAACGCCTGCCGTTGTGCCGGCAATAATGGATGTTGAGCCTGTCGGAGCAACTGCCAAAAGATATCCGTTGCGCAGACCTTGTTCTGCCACTTGTTTTTGAAGAGCTTGCCATTTTTCAGAGGTGTAGCCTCTTCTTTCGAAATATTTACCATCTTGCCATTCACTGCCCTCAAAATAAGCATAATTTCCTTTTTCCTTCGCAATATCACTGCTGGCCTTGATAGCGTAGTAATTAATCTTTTCATAGATTTTGTCCATATACTGTAAATGTTCTTCTTTGCTAAAAGAAATCCCTCTTTGTACCAGCGCATGATGGTAACCGCTGGTTCCAAGACCGATAGCACGATATTTTTGGTTGGTAATTTCTGCATAAGGAAGCGGATAATAGTTTAAGTCAATCACATTATCCAGTGCTCTTACCACAGTAGTCACCACTTCTTCCATTTCTTCATCCGAATCCAAGTTCAGATTACCCAATACCAAAGAAGCTAAATTACAGACCACAAAGTCGCCGGCAATGGTTTTTGTTTGCACAATCTTATCTCCATCTTCGGTTAAAATTTCCGTACTGTGTGACTGAATTTGTTTCATATTTTGCATGATTTCCGTACAGAGGTTGGAGGAATAAATCATGCCCTTGTGCTTATTCGGATTTAAGCGGTTGACGGTATCACGATTGAAAGCAAACGGTGTTCCTGTTTCGATGGCACTACGGATAATAAGGCGAACCATTTCTTTGACCGGCATAGTACGTTTGGAAAGCTTCGGATTTCTCACACATTCCATATATTTTTCTTCCCATTCTTCTCCATAGTAGTCTTCCAAATGGTAGCCCATTTCCGCCGAAATCTCATGTGGGCACATCATATACCAAGTCGCTTCCATATTGTCTCTTGCCAGTCTCCAGAATAAATCCGGATAGCAAATGGCCGGAAACACATCATGGGCCTTCATTCTATCATCGCCGTTATTGGTACGAAGCTGCAAAAACTCCGGCACATCTTTATGCCAGACATCCAGATAAACTGCCACACTTCCCTGACGAACTCCCAATTGGTCCACAGCCACCGCTGTATCATTGGCAAGACGAATCCAGCGAATGACACCGCCGGCAACACCTTTGAATCCACGAATGTCCGAGCCTGTGGCTCTTACTTTGCCATAGTACATTCCCATACCGCCGCCATGTTTACTGACTTGTGCAAAATTATCCAAGGAACGGTAAATGCCATCCAAAGAATCCGGCACAGTGTCAATAAAGCACGAAGAAAGTTGATGAAAAGGCTTACGGGCATTGGAAATGGTTGGCGTAGCCATGGTCACTTGTAATTTACTCAAAATATCATAAATCTTTTTCGCCCATTTTACACGATTTTCCTTTTCCGGCATAGCAAGATGCATGGCGATTCCCATAAACATCTCCTGTGGTGTTTCCAAAACATTGCCCTCGGTATCACGAATCAAATAGCGTTTGATAATTAAGTCAAGGGCGGAATAAGTAAATAAGTTATCTCTCTCGTCTACAATGTACTTTTCCAATTCCTCTATTTCTGCATTGCCGTAATTTTCTCTGATATAGGCTCCATATAAGCCCATGTGCTCCCATTTTTTGATTTTCTCCGTCAATTGGAAAGTTTCATAACGAATATTTTCTTTGTCAATGGCATTTTGCAAACTCAAACGCAAAAATCTTGCCGAAATAAATTCCCAGTTGGGGGCTTCCTTTGCGGTAAGTTCCGCCGCACCTCGAACCAGTGCCTTTAAATATTCTTCTTCTTTCATATCTTTTTTGGCAAAGCTTTCCAGCTTGGCATAAAGATATTTCAAATCATATTCATCCGCCGTAAACTCCTTGGCAATTGTCTTCAATAATGTTAAGGTGCTCGGCTCTTTGATATACTTTTTAAATTCTTCCAGCTTCTTCCGCTTGGAATTATGCTCCGAACGGTACAAAATAAATGCCTTGACCACTGAATAATATCTTCTGTCAATCAAGGTAAATTCTACCAAGTCTTGTACTTCTTCAACACTTGGCACATGATCTTTGTGGAATCTTTCCGCAATCAATCCTTCGACTGCCTTGGTCAAATCTTCCAAAGTTTCCATTGAGACTTCTTCGTTTACCGAAATAAAAGCTTTTTGCATGGCAAGCAAAATCTTCTTTGCTTCAAAATCCACTAAACTTCCGTCTCTTTTCCTTATTTTCCTTAATTCTTCCATGTTAAAAATACTCCATATCTTGTACTAATTATCTTACGCTTGCACAAGATATAGTATCATATTTTTCCGATTTTGGAAATAAAAACTTTCATTTTCTTTCCGATTTCTTTGTTATACTTTTGCTTATACCAATTTTAAAGGACTTGCCCTACGCGAAATATTTCAGTCGATCAAATTCCCCAAAATTGTCTTAGGTAAACGCCAAAGTTTAGATGTTATTACAATTAGATTAAGTTCGCATTAATCACCTTGTATATTTCTTTATTCATGCTATGATAAAAAAAAGATTATTTTTATCATAAATAACTCAACTTTCCGAAAGGAGGATGTTATGAAAAAACTATTTTATTATATCCCTGCCATTCTTTATTTGGGATTTATTCTATGGGCGGCAGGGTTATTCGGCTTTCGTTCTCTTGAGCCTTCAGCAGCGATTTTTGCGCTACTCTTTTTAATCACAGGCTTTTTATTGAGCAAAAATATGCTTCTTGGCGGAATTATCGGGATAGCACATTCCATTTTCCTTATTTATGTAGGAAATAATTCCAAAACAGGCTTAGAAACACCGATTGGTATCTTTCTACTTTTATTTTACCTACTATGCAGCTACCTTGTCCGGAAAGAAAAACAATAAATATTATTTACAAAAAGGAGGTTCTTATGAAATATCTGATGAAAAAAAACTTATTTCCTTTAATCCTTACTTTGGCAATGATTTTATCGGTTTTTCCGGTAAATGCCAAAACAAGCACCGTTTCTGTTTCAACCCCCGGATTTCCGGTTATTCTCAATGGATTTGCTACATCCGATGATGAATACTTTCCGCTTTTGCTTTATAAAAACATTACCTATATTCCTCTGACCCAAAAAATGGCGGAGCATTTAAATATTTGGGTGCATTGGGACAGCGAAAGCACTTCACTGCACATAAAAAAGAATTCAATGAAAAACGATTTTCTCAGTGACTTCGGTATTCCATCCAAAAACAAAGTTCAATCTTTCAAAGCCACTACGGCCAATTATCCCATTTTTATCAACGGACAAAAACTGAATTTATCCGCTGAGCCCTATCCTGTATTAAATTTCCGAAACATCACTTATTTTCCTCTGACTTGGCGCTTTGCAGTAAAGGAATTCGGCTGGCAATACCATTTCTCTGCAAAAGAAGGTTTAAATATTCGCAGTCTGAATTACAATCCGGATTTATTGCCGCATGAAAAACGCTACAATGATACAGATAGTCCTAAAAACCTGGAGCTATCCACAATAAAAGAGTTGCCGGCAAAAAAAGCACTAAAAATATCCAGTGCTGCCTTTAAAGAACCATTTTATTACAAAAATGGGAAAATATATTACTTTACCCAAGGGAAAAATACCATTGATTTTTGGCGACAAGCTCTGGATGGCAAACCAGATAAGTTTGGCTCGGCAGACATTGCCGATAAAAATTACATCGGTTATCACTACACTACTCTTTTCCCGAATCAAGAAATGATATTCTCCTCTCACTTTGGTGGAGCTACCATGGGAAACAGTGTTCATTATCTTTTACCTGAAAACGGCCCTGCCACAAATTTTTCGGACAGACGCTACTCCTTCTTGAAAAGTATGGATGACGGTTTTGTCTGTTCTCTTTCTTCTGTTACCGGCCCAATGCCCGGATTACATAAAATCGATTTAAAGGGACAACATCAGGATTTTGGTATGTCTAATAAATATTATTTCAATGGCCTGACACAAAATAATGTGCTTTATGCTCTTCTCTCTGACGACTTTCAAAGTCATGGCAAATCCTATCCGCTCTATGCCATCGACCTAAAAAACGGACAGCATACCGAGCTTTTGACGCATGTTCACAGTTTTATCTTAGGTAAGGATAAGATTTATTTTAAAAAGGAGGACGGAAAAGAGATATATAGCTTTGACATAGAAACAGGAAAAGAAGAAAAACTGATTTCTCTGTTCGAAAAATACCAAAATTATTTCTCTGTTGGCGATGATTTATTCAGCACCATGACTTTGGATAAATCATTGGGAGTGCAAACTCTAGTCAATCTATATCACCATCAATCCGGCAAATGGCACCTTCTTGCAAAAGAAGTAGCAAAACCAGTTTATAGTGATTCCCATTTAGTCTATCTCCAGCCGACAACCAAAGGAAATTATATCGTAATTACCGATTCGGCGGGAAAAATACTTGCGAAAATCTCGGTCAATCATAAAGAGGTCGATTACTTCTTAAATGATGATGAATTGATTGTTTGGTCATGGCAAGACGAAACTGTAAGATATTATGAATGGAACTGATTTTTCTCGCAAAGGTTTACCCTCAGAGCTTATCGGAATTTCTTGCGAATCTTTTGCAAGGTCCTGCCAACCATACCACCTTCCGCCTTAATACGTCGATGCCCTTTAAAATACATTTGTCTCCATTTTTGATAGTTTTTGAAGAAAAGGAAATGCTCTATGTCTCTTGGTCCTTGGATAACTTTGCGTACCGTTCTAAGAACACCATTGTAGTCGGCTTCCACTTTCCATTGCACCAAGCTTAAATTGCCTTCACTGATTTCGATACCATAAATAGCACGTGGTTGCACACAGCAACCGGTATTAAAGTATGGCAAATCTACGCTTTTGGCAAGTTTAGCTCTATGTGTATGCCCACAAATAATTGCCGTTTTGTTTTTATAAATCCATTTGCTGAATACTCTTTCAATTTTATGGCGCTTTACCCTATTCTTTGCAGGGCTTGAAGGATTGCGAAAGCCGACAATATGTAAAAACCTCCAAAAATAACGAATAGACAGCATGGTCGGGTACCAGAATTGGTCATTCACAAAGTCTCCCTGATGGCCATGTACCGCCAAAAATTCATCCCCTGTCTTCTTGTAACGAAACAAAAGACTCTCGTATACCTGTAAACCATCAAACAAATCCGTTTCCACTTCTTGATAGTCGTCCTCAAAATAGCTTAAGTTGCGCTTAACCCAGTTCTTATTTTTTAGAATCATGTCATGATTCCCATAGAGGCGATACATTCTTTTTTGAGTATAAAACTCTCGCAATAGCATAAATACGTCATGATGTGCTGAGGCTATATGTTCAAACCTCGCATGTTCCCAAAGCTCATCTCCATCTCCCAGCTCAATATAGGTATAGTTTTGATCCAAATAATGTTGCATGGCGGAATAATATAAATGTTGGTTGGTTGCAAAGTCATCACTGATACTATTATCTCCCCGATGGATGTCACTAAAGAAAATAAATTTATCCTTATCGTCAAACTCGATTATCTTCGCTTTCTGATAGCATTGATCTAATCTTTGAATGGTTCTCATAACAATACTCCCTTTCTATGATAGAGCTTGCTTTATCAAAATCACATTTATATCCTTTCCTTTTTCTTAGTTGAAAAAAGGAGCCATGACAGCTCCTTTTTTCTATTTCTCATCGAAAGGGGGTTTCGATAATTTTAGTATTCCATATTTGCCATACGAACATAAGAATCGTATCTTTCTTTTGCACTTTCTTCTGCTTGTGCAAAGAGTTCTTGTGCTTGCTCTGGGAATTGCTTTTCAAGGCTGGTGTAACGAATTTCGCCTCTGAGGAATTCCTTGAAGTCACTGGTTGGAGCCTTAGAATCCAAGACAAATGGGTTCTTTCCGTTTTTAGCAAGTTCAGGATTGAATCTCCATAAGTGCCAGTAGCCTGCTTCCACAGCCAATTGCATTCTCTCTTGGGATTTGCCCATGCCAACTTTGAGGCCATGGTTGATACAGGTCGAGTATGCGATGATCAAGGAAGGTCCATCATAGCTTTCCGCTTCTTTCAGTGCCTTCATAAATTGAACCTTATTGGCACCCATAGCCACTTGAGCTACGTAAACATAGCCGTAGGTGGTTGCCATTAGGCCAAGGTCTTTCTTCTTCGATTTCTTACCGGAAGCAGCAAACTTAGCAACTGCCGCTGTCGGTGTAGATTTGGAAGATTGTCCACCGGTGTTGGAGTAAACTTCGGTATCAAATACCAAAACATTGATGTTCTCACCGGAAGCAAGAACATGGTCAAGTCCGCCGTATCCGATATCATAAGCCCATCCGTCACCACCGACAATCCATACGGATTTCTTCACTAAGTAGCTACCCAATTTTTCGATTTCGGCAAGCAGAACATTTGCCTGCTCATCACCCAAATCTTTTCCGAATAAGGCTTTTACTTTCGCAGATGCCGCTTTGTCTTTTTCGGTATCTTCTTTTACTTCCAGCCATTCATTAATCACGGTTTTGTCTTCCGGAGAAATATTGGCTTCGGATAATTGAGTCATAAGGCCTGTCAATTGTTGACGAAGTTTCTTGATACCCATTGCCATACCATAACCATACTCAGCATTATCCTCGAATAAGGAGTTTGCCCAAGCCGGTCCACAGCCTTCCGCATTGGTGGTATATACGGTAGAAGGTGCCGAGCCGCCCCAGATAGATGAACATCCGGTTGCATTGGCGATAACCATTCTGTCTCCGTATAATTGAGTAATATCTTTCAAGTAAGGGGTTTCACCACAACCTGCACAGGCACCGGAGAATTCCATCAACGGTTGTGCAAATTGGCTGCCCTTTACGGTATCTTTCGCTAAAATAGTATCTTTGTATGTAATATTGTGATGAGCATATTCCCAATTGTCGATTTCAATTTCTTGTGTTTCAATTGGCTTCATCACTAAAGCTTTTTCCTTGGAAGGACAAATATCTGCACAGTTTCCGCAACCTTGACAATCTAAAGTTGCGACTTGGATACGGAACTTGTATGGTTCAAGACCCTTACCTTTTGCCTGTTGAACCACAAAGCCTTCCGGAGCATTTTGCATTTCGTTTTCATCTACCAGGAATGGACGAATGGAAGCATGCGGACATACAAACGAACATTGGTTACATTGGATACAGTTTTCCGGAATCCACTCCGGTACAAAAGCGGCAATACCACGTTTTTCATACGCAGACAATCCTTGTGGGAAGGTACCGTCTTCGCTGCCGACAAATACGGATACCGGTAAGGTATCTCCTTTTTGTGCGTTGACAGGATGTAAAATCTTTTGCACAAATTCCGGTTCCTTGTGACTTACCAAATGAGTAGAAGGTTCATCCACTGCATCCTTCCAACTTGCAGGCACTTCCACTTGCTCATATGCTTTCGCACCGACTTCAATTGCCTGGAAGTTCATTTGAATTACTTTTTCACCTTTTTTGCCGTAAGTTTTTTCTGCATACTCTTTCATGTATCCGATTGCTTCTTCGGTTGGAATAACCCCGGCAATAGCAAAGAAAGCGGATTGCATGATGGTATTGATACGGCTGCCAAGGCCGATGCTTTCTGCATGGTCACGAGCATCAATTGTGAATAAACGAATTTCTTTTTCTGCAATTTCTCTTCTCAGTTTTGCAGGCAAGTGAGTGTCAAGCTCTTTTACACTCCACTTGGTATTTAATAAGAATGCACCGCCTTTTTTCAAGCCTTGCAGCAAGTCATATTTGTCCACATAAGATTGTTGGTGACATGCTACAAAGTCAACTTCTTGCAATAAATAAGTCGATTGAATCGGCTCTTTACCGAAACGCAAGTGAGATACGGTAATACCGCCGGACTTCTTGGAGTCGTAACTGAAGTATCCTTGCGCATATAAATTGGTCTTATCACCGATAATCTTAATCGAGTTCTTATTCGCACCAACTGTACCGTCGGAGCCAAGTCCCCAGAATTTGCAACGTTTTGCGCCTTCTTTTTCGGTGTGGATTTCTTCGGTAACCGGTAAAGACAAATGAGTAACATCATCCTCAATACCAATAGTAAAGCCATTTCTTGGTTTTTCTTCCGCTAAGTTTTTGAACACTGCCAAGATTTGAGATGGAGTGGTATCTTTGGAGCCCAAGCCATAACGTCCGCCTACGATAAGCGGTTGCCACTCGGTTCCGTAGAAAATCATTCTGACATCTAAATGCAATGGCTCTGCCAAAGCGCCGGGCTCTTTTGTTCTATCCAGTACAGCAATTCTTTCCACTGTCTTAGGCAATACGCTTAAGAAATGCTCTGCAGAGAAAGGACGATACAGGTGAACTTTGACCAGACCGACCTTTTGTCCTTTGTTCACTAAGTAGTTTACAACCTCTTCTGCGGTCTCTGTCACAGAACCCATTGCTACAATTACATTGGTAGCGTCTTCTGCACCGACATAATTGAATAAGCCATATTTTCTGCCGGTTAAATCACTGATTTTTTCCATGTATTCTTCCACAATACCCGGTACTTTTTGATAGAATGGGTTGGAAGCTTCTTTTGCTTGGAAGAAAATATCAGGGTTTTGAGCTGTACCACGAGTTACAGGATGTTCCGGATTCAATGCTCTTTGTCTGAATTCATTTAAAGCATCCATATCCAAAAGTTTTTTAAATTCATCATATTCGATCACTTCGATTTTTTGAATTTCGTGAGAAGTTCTGAAACCGTCAAAGAAGTGCAGGAACGGAACTCTGGATTTAATGGCTGCAAGGTGAGCAATACCACCGATATCCATAACTTCTTGCACACTACCCGATGCCAAAAGCGCAAAACCGGTTTGTCTTGCCGCCATAACGTCCGAATGGTCACCAAAAATAGAAAGTGCATGTCCGGCAATTGCACGAGCACTAACATGAAATACCCCCGGCAATAACTCACCGGCAATTTTGTACATGTTCGGAATCATTAAAAGTAAACCTTGTGACGCTGTGTAAGTGGTGGTCAAAGCTCCCGCTTGTAAAGAGCCGTGCACCGCACCGGATGCGCCACCTTCTGATTGAAGCTCAGAAACTGTAACTGTTTCGCCAAAAATATTTTTTTGGCCTTTTGCCGCCCATTCATCTACATTTTCAGCCATAGTAGAAGATGGAGTGATCGGATAGATGGCAGCTACATCCGTAAATGCATACGAAACGTATGATGCGGCTGTATTACCATCCATTGTTTTCATGTTTTTTCCCATAGTAACCTCCTTAAATTATATATGCCTTGTTCTTTCTAAAACTTACCTTCTCATTTATCCAATCTCTTCTTCTGATACCCCAAGAATAAAATCGCATACACTTCAGTAATTAAATTCGGGTTAGCCTACTCCCGAATTTATTTGCTAAAAAAAGACAAGGAACACTACTTTTCTAGTATATTATACCACATTTTTCTCTGAGTGCAACCCAAAAATAGGCATATTTTTCACAAACTTATTTGGCAATACTGACACGATTTCTACCTTCATTTTTCGATCGATACAATGCAGTATCTGCTTTATTAATAAGCTCCGTACTACTTTCTCCATGCTCCGGATAGCTGCTGATACCAAAACTGGCCGTAATATTAATTTCCTCTTCTCCAATATTTATTGGAAACTTCTCCAGTTTTTTGCGCAATCTTTCCGCAAACTTAAAACTTTCCGAACCGGAAGTCCCACGAAGCAATAAAATAATTTCTTCTCCTCCGAATCGTCCGATAACATCCGTTACCCGACAATTGGATTTCAAAAACTTAGACAATTCTATCAAGACCTTATCTCCGATAATATGTCCATAGTTATCATTAATACTTTTGAACTTGTCAATATCAATAAAGACAACTCCAACATGACCACCGGAATCTTTGGCGATTTTCAGCTCTTCCTGGAAAAGGAAGTCAAAATGCTTTCTGGTGTAAAGTCCCGTCAAGTCATCCGTGGTTGCATTCTTATACAGTAATGCATTTTCCATGGAAACGGCCATCTGACTGGCAATAATCTTCATATTGTCTACAATGGCATTGGTAAAAATGCCGGTCGACAAGGAATTTTCAAGATAGCAAATGGCTTTTAAAGAGTTTTTATACCAAATCGGCAATACCATCACGGATTTGATTCGCTTATCGACCAAATTGGTGTCCATCTTGGCATACTCACTTTTTTCCGCATTACTCAAGACCAAAATTTCCTTTGTATGGAGAACGGTCTTTATCAAGGTCATTGGCAATTCATGCACTATTTCTTCTTTGTTTTTCACTTTGAGATTTTCGTTGGAATAAAATTCCTCCATAACGAGCTCTCCACTGTTTTCTTTTGGCAAGAAAACAGCAATCCTTTGCGCGCCCGAAGCTTCCAATAAGACCATAATCATTTTTTGAATCAATTCTTTAAAGTCCAGGACAGAACTTAAATCTCGAATCAAATCGGTAAAGAACGAATTATTCCGCTCTCTTTGCAATCTTCTTTGGAATTTATCATATTCGGTATCCATACCACTGCTACCGCTTTGCAGATTTTCCAGCTCTCTTTGCGCCACCAGTGCCAAAGACTCCATTTTCAGGTTTCTGAAATTGTACTCTGCCAGAATCAGTTCCTGCACTGCTGCCGAATTTTCACCAATTTCCATCAAAAATGTACCATAAGCATATTGGTTAATCGCTGCCGTCCATTGACGTTTATACTTAATATTATGGTCGATACTTTCCCGAAAATACTTTTTGGCTTTTACATAATTGCCCTTTAAGACATACCAATCTCCCATCGCCCTTAACGAAGCCCCGTAATAAGTCGGATATCGCTTGCCCTTTGCCGCTTTTTTCAGCATTTCCTTAATTAACGGAAAGAGCGATTCATCATTGGGAGCTGCTTTGCGCAGCTTTCTTTGCTGTTTACACAGACTCATCACATAATACGGATAGAGAATCAAGGTATAATGGAGCGGGAAATAATGAGCCTTATTGATAGCCCACGCTCTTGCAAAATAGTCCAATGCCTCTTCATTTTTATTGGCAATATAGCAGGTCACTCCCAGCTCTGCACAGCTGCAAAACTGGTCAAAATAGTCTCCGGTTTCTTCCGCCAATTTCAAAGCCTTTTCTCCGGAATCAATCGCATTGACAAAATTGGCCTGTCCTCGATAATACTGCAAATAATAAATATATCCCGAAATGACACCATAATTATCCCCCACCGCCATAGCTCTCTGCTGGTACGCTTCATTGTACCTAAGCATATTGCTGAAGTCTCCCAAATAATTATATGCATGAATCAATGCATTCATGGTCATGCCGTAAAATGGAGAAAAATGAAGCTTATTGTGAACCTGCAATGCCATTAAGGCATAGTTGAGTTGCCCCTCATAATCGCCTAAGACCTCACATTGATAGGCTAGGATTGTGTAGGACAACATTTTCATGTGGTCATCCCCGATTTCTTCGGTAATTTGCACGGCTGTTTCCAGATATTTATTGGCCATTTTTCGAAAGGGGGTGCCCATAAAAAGTTGACCCAAATTGAAATAAGAAATAGCCAGCTCCTGCGATTTATGAATCCTTGACCAAAAACGGTTGGCCGTGCGCAAAGAGAAAAACGCAAAATAGCGAACATCAACCGTTAAGCTGACCCACCAGACATTCTGATTGATTTCTTCTCTTAAGTTTCTGGTCGGATTCCCTTTGGCCAGCTTTTTCGGCTCACCAAATAAACTTTGTCCGAAACGTACCAAAATCTGATAGGCAATGCCTAAATACAAACTGAAATCCGAATCCGGAATATAGATTTTTTTCTCTTTCATAACCGCTTTGGCAAAATTAAGCGCTTCCTGAAAATTTCCTTTATAAAAAGCAACCCACGAGCGCTCCTCCAAAATGTCCGCTCGCATTTCGGAGGTCAATTCCAATTTCAGCAATTCTTCAAACGTTTTCTCGGCTTCCTCCGGTTTTCCTTCTGCAATATAAATCTCTCCTGCCATTTTCTGAGCATTATAAAAGAGAATAATATCATCATCCTGATATTCCAGAGAGTTCAAAAATCCATTTAAGACTTGAATTGCTTCCATGTTCTTACCTTGGTTTTTTAAAAACATAGCCGTTTCAAAGGAATATTTTTTTATTTTCTCATTATTATTGGCTCTCAGGAAATAACGAGTCATGGCAATGGCTTCTTCCGCTTTGTGATATCGGAGATAATCCGCTTCGATGACCTGACCCATAATTTCACTGTAATACGCAATTTCTTTTCTACTCAACTTTTTGAAAAAATGCTCAAAAATCAACTTATCATTGAAGGTAAAATATTTGGCATCCGTATAAATAAATTTCGTAAACTGTGCCTGGGTAAGACTTTCCGAAACCAAGTCAATATCTATACTTTCCATTTCAGCAATCTTTTTGATGTATGACCATGGCAATTGCTCCTGAATCGCAGCCATAATATCCAGCATCTTTCTTTCCATTTCGGATAATGTGTTTTCTTTTCGAATGATTTCTTCCGAAATTTCTGCAGGCAATCCCAAATCAAACAGCACCAGTGGATTGCCACGCCAACGGTCGTCCCGAAAAGTCAAAGCTTCATTGGCAAAGAGCCAATTGACCACCTCTGTTGACAAATAAATATTTCCCAAACTTCTTTGATAAATATAATTGGCAATCGACTCCGGATTTTCTATCCGATAAGCCGTGATTTTTTCCAGTGTCTTTAGAATATCACTTTCCGATAGCTTCGTTAATTCGATGGATAAGTCAAACGCTGAGGTATCAAAGCCCGTTGTTCCTGTAGAAACACATAGCAACAAACGTTGGAAACAAGAATAAAATCGAATCAACAATTCCATCGATTCTTCATCCAAACATACTTTTTTTAGGATTATCACCAGATTTTCTTCAATATCACCGATGATTTTCCATAGATTCATAATATTTTCAATTTCCGAGTACTTTTCCGCTTCTACAGGCTCCTGATATTTATCTTCAAAAAAAGCCAAAAACAGTGCATCCCGATTGCAAATCAAAGACTTGGAAACCGTGGCCTGTTTACTGATTTCCTGGCGTAAAAAGTCTTGCCTGCGCAAAGGATAATTGTCAAATATCTTAAAATACTCCTTCAGTAAATGTAATATAATCTCAAAACCGAACGCTTGATAATCATATTCCCCAAACAGAGTGATATTCTTTTGATTTTTCACATCCAGCTTGATGATATCCAGCACAATACCTTTTCCCGTATTTTTTTCTCCGGAAATGATGGCCAGGCCCTTCTCGCCTCGTATCAATTCACTCAGCTTTTTCATCTTCGCTGCCGGCAAGAAATCTTTTTCTCTAAAGTGAATGTTGGAAATAGAATTATAAGACTTCAGCTCAAAATTGATATTTCCTGTCAAGTATTCCCGAATATCATAAAGCAAGCTGTCTACCGATTGATAGCGATTATCCGGGTCTTTTTCCAAAAGGCAGTGCACCATTTGGTTAAGACTTTGATTGACAGCATCATTGTGTTGCGATACAGGACTCGGAATTTGTGCAATTTGCAGATACATATATTGATTTAAGGTTTTTGCCCGAAACGGCAAAAAACCGGTCAACAGCTGATATGCTATCACTCCCAAAGAATACAAATCACTTCTGACATCAAAGTTCTTCTGAGTGATTCCTACTTGCTCCGGCGCCATATATACCGCCTGCTCCATCATGAAATCACTTTCTTTCTCTTCACCATAAGGCTTTGAAACCACTTCACTAAATTTGACCGAAATTCGGTCATTAAATTCATCCAAAATAATATAAATATTTTTCGGGTTAATCAAATACATGTCTACGCCATTCTTGGAAAAATAGCGGATTCCCTCTGCAATTTTCGAAATCAGCTTTAAAACCCAAGTGACATCATATTTTTCTTTGCGATTGATTAAGTCACTTAAATTATAGCCTTCGATTTTTTCACTAACTACATACAGTTCGTTATTCTCTTCGCCGATATCATATATTTTAGACAAAAATTCCGTTTCATCTGCGGCAAATGTTTCCATTTGCTGTCTGAGCGAGCCAAGCGCCTGCCAAAAAAGGTTCAGACGATAGTACTTCACGATATAAGAATTTCCTGTCGAAATTTCTTCCACCTCGTATAAAGAGTAGGTTTCTTTCTCATCCAGCACAGATATCAACTTGTATTTCTCTTGAAATTCCTTGCCTAACTTTTGCATTCTATCACCTTATCATTTGTCTGATTTGATTGAAAATAATTCTCTATTTTATATAGTACACTTTCATAATGAAACACATCCCCAAAACACTTTCAATCATTATAAAAGTCCTTCTATTTTGCTTAACTTCATAAATTTGATTTTATCATATTTTATATATTCTTTCAAGAAATGAAATAGGCCGATTGCCTTAGCAAGAAGGAAAGCAAGAAGGAAAGCCTATAAACACAAAAAACTTTTGAATCTCTATTATAGTGACTCAAAAGTTTTCTTTTTTGCTTCCGCTAAAACTCTCAGGCTTCTGAAGAATCAGGTTTCGCATTGCTCTCGCTGACCAGCTTTTGCAACATCTCCTGATTGTTTTTCACCATTTCCCTGCCCAACTCTGATAATTGATAGTTTCCTCGGATTTCCGTTCTTTCAAACCAGCCATAATGATTATCGTACAAAATCTGATGAGTTCTTTTTCTTTCAAGCCCCATCTTCATAAGGCCGACTGCCGAATTCGGCTTCTCTTTGAGATAATAAGCCACTTGGCAACATTGCTGACGATAATAGGTGTTTATTTTTTGCTGATGAACTCCGCCAATATTATTTTTCAGTATTCTCTTCTCAAATTCCTGAATCACTTTTTCTTTTTTCTTTTTATTGGCTGATAAGATTTGCCTTTGATTGGATTCTATCGGTTGTTGGACACAAGTCACTACTACTGTTTTCGGCTCAATCAGCAAAAGTCCTAACCCCAATCGCTTCAATAAATGAATTTTTTCACGAAATATTCGGCTGGCTTGATTGATTTTCTTTATTGGAATAGCGATATAGACCAAATCAAACATTTTTTGCCTTTGAACGGCCTGCAATATCACCTTGAAGTTGAGTTCCTGTTTCATCTCAATGGCTAGATATTCTTCTTCCATTTTGACTATAACGTCACAACTTTTGACCTCTCCTTCTACCGTACAGCCCAGTGATTCAAAATAATTTTTTATCGGATAATACAAATCACTTTCTTTCATCTTCCTTTTCTCCGTTGCTTTCACCGTTTTCTTCCATTGCTTTGGCTGCCGCTGTCATTTCCTCCACTTTTTCCAAGGTAAATCTTCCGTATTTTCCATTTCTGAAGTTTTCCAAAAAGACATGGGATAGCCTTTCCGTATCCGCTTCTCCACCGGCTTTCATAAAGTTTCTTTCGAGGCCGAGTTGTTCAAAGTTTTGATAAATAGTCTTGCTATCATCCACAAACGGGAATAATTCGACAAAGTCCTTCGGAAAGGTTTCTTCCATAAATTCAAACAAAGATACTGCCAGTTGATAACTGTCTATGACTTCTTCCCTTATAGTTCCGATATAGGCCAATTTTCTACCGATAAACTGGTCTTCGAACTTCGGCCATAATACACCCGGTGTATCCAAAAGTTCCAGACCGCTTTTGATTTTAATCCATTGCTTTCCCTTTGTTACACCAGGTTTATTACCTGTCTTGGCCATATTCTTTCCTGCCATTTTATTGATAAAAGTAGACTTACCCACGTTGGGAATTCCTACAATCATAGCTCGAACCGGTTTATTTATCAGCCCTCTTTTGCGATATCTTTCCAAAATCGGTTTCATAATTTGGTCAATCATGCCCTGAACTTTTTTCATATTATTTTCTGTTTTCGAATTGATGGCAATCGCATATCTTCCTTGACTCTTGAAGTATTCCAACCACTTTTCCGTTTCTGCCGAATTGGCCAAATCCGGTTTGGTCAATATCATCAAATGTTCTTTCCCATTGGTCAAACCTTTCAAATCGGGATTGGATGATGATATCGGTGCTCTGGCATCGACCAACTCAATGACAATATCAATCAATTTTAAATTTTCCACCATCATGCGCTTTGCCTTGGTCATGTGACCGGGATACCATTGAATATTCATAACTTCCTCTTTTCTGTTCTAGTGATTTGAAAAAAGCCTATCTTTTCTTCAAGATAGGCTTTCGTCTTATTAGCGAGATTCAACTTTTTCTTTAATTTTCGCACTCTTACCGGATCTTTCTCTCAAGTAGGTCAACTTAGCACGGCGAACTTTACCGCGACGAACTACTTCGATATGATCAATGATTGGGGAATGCACAGGCCAGCTTTTTTCTACACCTACACCGTAAGAAACACGTCTTACTGTAAAGGTTTCTTTCGAACCGCCGCCTTGTCTTTTGAGAACAGTACCTTCAAAAACCTGAATTCTTTCACGGTTTCCTTCTTTGATTTTTGCGTGAACACGAATCGTGTCACCCACTTTAAAATCAACGACATTGTCTTTCAACTGTTCTTGTTCAATCTTTCTGATAATTTCGTTCATGAGTTTTTCTCCTTCCTGCCAATGTGTTCTTACGCACCCTATGTGCCAGCGGAACACCCATGCTCATACCAAAGGAATATATCACATCTGCAGACAAAATGCAAGCTTTTTTTTGACTTTTTTATATTCGAATATCCAGGCCACCCTCTTGTCCACTCTCATCTTTGCCTAAAGGTTTTCCTTTGTAAAATTTTTCTTCTGTTTTTTGAATCGCTGCTACCAAATATTCCCCATATTCTCGTGTGTATTTCTCAGAAACCGCTGTCAAAGCCTCCTGCTTTGCCATCAGCAATATTTTTTCGGCTTCCTCTTTGCTCTTGGCATTTGCCATTTGACGCTCGATTTCCTTGCGCCTTAGATTGGCCGCTTTGGCTTTTTGGATTTTTTCCGGTTCAATCTTTTCTAAATAAGCCATTTCTTCTTCTGATAAATGTTCTCCTCTGGCAATTTTCTTTAGAATTTTAGCAGTTTTATTTTCGTTCTTCATTTGCTTTGTAATTTGCGATATCATCGAATCATCGGCAATCGGCTCAGGACTTAAAAATTTAGGCTTTTCCTTTTTATAAGAAAGAGTATTTTTAAATGGTTCCGCCTTCGAAAGAATTCCTTTCTTTGCTTTTTTATTTCCAATTCTAAACTGTTCCGGCATCATAAAATTATTTCGAGAAATCTTAAGCATATTTTCATACCTTTCTTTCCGTTAAATTTGAATTCATATATATTATCGGCCGTTTGGAAAAAGGATTCAGATTTCTTCTTCAAATGACTATTTTTTTCCATGTTTTGTTCCATCTAAAAGTAGGATGACCGCCGTATCAGCGGCGCCATCCTACTCCAACTTTACGATTGATTTACAATCCTAACAGCATTTATTTACTTTTCTTGGTTTTTTTCGCAGAAGGGCTATTGGTTCCTTCATAAGCATTGATATACATTTGCTTAATTTCCGAAATCAGAGGATAACGTGGGTTAGCAGGTGTACATTGATCATCAAATGCTTGCTCACTCATTTCATCCAAACCTTCATAGAAAGCTTTTTCATCCACACCGTATTCTCTGATGCTTGCAGGAATACCGATAATCTTCTTCAATTCTTCTACTTTGGCAATCAAAAGTTCTACCTTTTCATCTTCGGTATTTCCGCCAAGACCTAAGAAATCAGCAATCTTAGCATAACGCCATTTTGCATTCGGATATTTGTATTGTGGGAATGCCGCTTGTTTTCTTGGGTTGTCTACGGAGTTGAAACGGATTACTTCACACAAAAGCATACCGTTGGCAGTACCGTGAGTGACATGGTGTTTTGCACCTAATTTATGCGCCATAGAGTGACATACTCCAAGGAAAGCGTTGGCAAATGCAATACCTGCAAGGGCAGAGGCATGAGCCATTTTTTCTCTTGCTTTTACATTGGTTGCACCTTCGTTGTAACAATCCGGAAGATACTTAAAGGTCAAACGAATCGCTTCCAAAGCTTGTGCATTGGTGAAATCCGATGCCATTACAGATACAAATGCTTCCATTGCGTGAGTCAATACGTCAATACCGGAGGCAGATGTCAATCCTTTTGGTTGATTCATCATTAATTCCGCATCAATAATCGCCATATTCGGTGTTAACTCATAGTCTGCCAAAGGATATTTTACTTGAGTCTTCTCATCGGTAATAACGGCAAACGGCGTAACTTCAGAACCGGTACCTGCGGTAGTCGGTACAGCCACCATCTTGGCTTTTTTACCCAATTTAGGGAATTGGAATACACGCTTACGAATATCCATGAAACGCATTGCCAAATCTTCAAAGTGTACTTCCGGATGTTCATAAAGTACCCACATAATCTTGGCAGCATCCATTGGAGAACCGCCACCTAATGCAATGATGGTATCCGGTTGGAAACTAAGCATTTCTTTTGCACCTCTGCGAGCAGTTGCCAAACTTGGATCCGGCTCTACTTCGTAGAATACTTTGATGTCCATATTGAACTCAGATAAGTGATTGGTAATGATATCTGCAAATCCTAAATCATACAAGACCTTATCGGTAACGATAAACACTTTCTTGCTGCCTTGCTCATGCAATTCATTTAAGGCTTCTCCTAAACATCCATATTTGAAATAGATTTTTTCCGGTACACGATGCCAAAGCATATTTTCTCTCCTTTCAGCAATTGTCTTAACGTTCATCAAGTGTTTTACTCCAACGTTTTCACTGATGGAGTTTCCACCCCAAGAACCACAACCTAAAGTAAGAGATGGTGCTAATTTGAAGTTGAAGATGTCACCGATTGCACCTTGAGAGGCCGGCATATTAATCATTGTTCTACCGGTCTTCATTCTTTCGCCAAATTGGCGAATACGATCCTGAGAGTTCAATTGGTCGGTATAAAGTACGGATGTATGTCCCAAACCGCCAAGTTCAACCAATCTTGCCGCCTTATTTAAAGCTTCATCAAAGTTCTTCGCTTTATACAATGCAAGGATTGGAGAAAGTTTTTCATGGCTGAACGGCTCTTCCAATTCTACACTTTCTACTTCACCGATTAATACTTTGGTGTCAGCAGGAGCTTTAAATCCTGCCATTTCGGCAATCTTAAGTGCAGATTGTCCTACGATGTTGGCATTTAATGCACCATTTAATAAAATAATTTTTCTTACTTTTTCTGTTTCTTCCTTCGTCATGATATAACCGCCACGAAGAGAGAATTCTTCTTTTACTTCATCGTAAACTTCGTCAATTACAATTGCTGCTTGCTCGGATGCACAGATTACACCGTTATCGAAAGATTTGGAAAGTAAAATCGAGTTTACTGCCATCTTGATGTGAGCAGTTTCGTCAATAATTGCCGGTGTATTACCTGCACCAACACCGATTGCAGGACGACCGGAAGAGTATGCCGCCTTAACCATTCCCGGACCACCGGTCGCTAAGATAAGGTCAGCCGATTGCATCGCATTATTGGTTAATTCAACACTTGGTTCATCAATCCAGCCGATAATTCCTTCCGGAGCACCCGCTTTCACAGCTGCCGCCAATGCGATTTTCGCAGCTTCTACTGTAGATTTTTTCGCTCTTGGGTGTGGCGCTAAGATGATACCGTTTCTGGTTTTTAATGATAATAAAATCTTAAAGATAGCAGTAGATGTAGGGTTTGTGGTAGGAACAACCGCCGTAACCATTCCGATTGGTTCCGCAATCTTGATAATACCGTAAATTTCATCTTTTTCTAAGATACCGCAAGTCTTATCATCTTTGTACTTATTATAGATATATTCCGCTGCAAAGTGGTTTTTGATAACTTTATCTTCCACTACGCCCATGCCGGTTTCTTCTACCGCCATTTTCGCCAATTCTATTCTGGCATTGTTAGCTGCAATCGCAACTTCACGGAAAATATGATCGACTTGTTCTTGAGTAAAGGAAGCATATTTCGCTTGAGCTTCTTTTACTCTTGCAATCGCCTGCTGCAACTCGTCCAAGTTGGTAACCTTTAGATTTTTATCTTGTTTCATAAAAAACCTCCTGAATTGTTAA
The DNA here is from genome assembly GCA_030535295.1 of Eubacteriales bacterium. Lineage (GTDB taxonomy): Bacteria > Bacillota > Clostridia > Lachnospirales > Vallitaleaceae > W11650. The sequence goes on from JAUMXK010000007.1 coordinate 47,092, forward strand.
ATAATTAACTCAATTAATAACTTATATTGTTATATTTTTAACCAAATATTTGGCTTTAGACAGAGGTAAGCGGAGGCGAACTCCCTAAATTTCATCTTCGTTATTTTTTTATTTTTCTTTAAAAATAGAAGATTTATTTATTTTTTTCTTACATCTTTTCTATGTCAATATATTAACATATTTTTTTTCAGAAGGCAATATACTTGTTATTATTTTGACTATCTGTGTTTTTTTTCCCTTTTTCTTTCTTTTTGTTGTGCATTTCGAACATCGCAATTCTACAAAAAAATATGGCTTCCACGCATTCTACATTTTTACCATAAAATCATAAGAAAATTTATGTAATATGCCGAAAGCCACTTTTTTAATTTTTAAGCTTTTTCACTACTAAACCATTCTAATCAAAAAATTTTTTCAAAACCCAAATGGTAATTCCACATAAAATCCCCATAAAAGCAAAGACCCCAATAATGACCGTTATCGGGCTATCCTTTTCCAACGCTTCTCTTGCATTCGCCGCAAAAGGCGACATATCTGAATGTAGCTTTATATTTTGCATTTCTCCATTTATTATCTCACATTCCAACCAGATAGGAAATGGGCTTTCAATATATTCCGCTTCCAGTACATGCTGACCGTCTTTCTTAGTAAACGGTAAATCCGTATCTTTAACCAGACTGATAATTTGTATCAGCTCCGTCTGACTCCACTCTACCGGAACTCCGTTAAAAGTAGCCTTCGCAAAATATTTCTGCTCATCATAGACATTCGAAATATAACTGATATCGTCATAATACTCATATTCTTCATCTTTGCTTTTATCTACTGCTTTTCTCATTTTGCGTTCGACTTTTTTTTGCAAAGTAGCTGCTTGCACTTTCAAATATAGATATTCTTTTCCCAACTCTTTTTTTAAGCCCTTGATTTGTGCATCCTTATCTTCTCCCTGATATTCAATCCCTTCAAAATCAACTTCATTCATATCAATGCTGCCTGTCAGTTTTCCAAAAGCCACCAGTTTACCGTCTTGCTGAATCAAGTTTTTAAACTCCTTTTCATCACTGTATACGCCTCTTATCCCTTGTTCTTTCCATTCGTCCGGCAAAGTGCTTTGATAAAAAAAGCCCAAATAAATCGACAATGCCGTTGCCAAAACCAAATAGATGATAGCAGTTATCCATACTTTTTTCATAATCATACTCTCCTTTTTTCTTTTATGCTTATATGAAACTTTATATTCTCTATGCCTCAATTGTATCAACCAAATTCGTTTAAGTCAATTGCTTTACATCCCTTGTTTTGTCATGTATAATTAAGGAGAATCTATTCCAATTATGATGATATCAAAGGAGTATTTATGGATTATAAAGCAAAATATTTAGAATGGTTAAACAGTCCTTATATTGACGAAAAGACCAGAGAAGAGTTAAAAAGCATCGAAAATAATGACACCGAAATTCAAAATCGTTTTTACAAAAATTTGGAATTCGGCACTGCCGGCCTGCGTGGTATCTTGGGAGCCGGAACCAATCGTATGAACCAATACAATGTTGCACAAGTCACTCAGGGAATTGCCGATTTTATTTCCGAGCAGGGTGAAGACTACAAAAGACGTGGTGTGGCAATTGCCTATGACTGCCGTCATTTCTCCGACACATTTTCCAAAATGGCTGCTCTTATCTTTGCTGCCAACGGTATTAAGGCTTACTGGTTTGAATCCCTCAGACCGACGCCGGAGCTTTCTTATGCCATCCGTCAGCTGAACACCGCATCGGGAATCATTTTGACCGCCTCGCATAATCCAAAGAACTACAACGGCTATAAAGTCTATTGGGAAGACGGTGCACAAGTATTGCAAAACATTGCCGATGCCATGACCGAAAAAATCAACCAAACGCCTCTTTTCACGGGTGCAAAAATCATGGCTGAAAAGGAAGCCATCGAGAAAGGCTTACTGGTTATTTTAGGCAAAGATATGGATGACAAATACATCAACATGGTAAAATCGCTGAGTGTTCGGGATGCTGAAATTGACAAATCCATTTCCATTGTCTATACCCCATTAAACGGTGCCGGTAGCCAATCGGTTCAAAGAGTAATGGCAGAACGTGGATTTAGCAACTTCACCGTTGTACCGGAGCAGAAAGATCCGGATCCGAATTTCACTACCATCGACTATCCGAACCCTGAGGACAGAAAGGCATTTGAATATGCCGAAAGATTGGGCCGCCAAGTTTCTGCCGAACTCCTGGTAGCTACCGACCCTGACAGTGACCGGTTGGCTATTGAAGTATTAGACAAGAATGGAGAATACATTGCTTTCAACGGCAACCAAACCGGAGCCATTTTGATTAACTACCTATTGGAAGCTATGAGCGAAAAGAACTTATTGCCGGAAAAACCTGCGATTGTCAAATCCATCGTAACCGGCGATATGGGGGCGACCATCGGTAAAGAATACGGAGTTACCACATTCAATGCCCTGACCGGTTTCAAAAATATCTGCGGACGCATTCCGGAATTAATGGAAAAAGGTTATAACTACATCTTCGGATACGAAGAAAGCATCGGTTACACCACAGGTACTCAAGTCCGTGACAAAGACGGTGTCAGCTCCACCATGTTGCTTTGTGAAGCGGCAGCTTACTATAAGACCAAGGGATTGAGTTTATTGGATGTATTGGAGAGCTTATTTAAAAAATACGGCTATTTCAGAGAAAATCAGACTTCCCTTGTTTTGGAAGGAAAAGAAGGCCAAGAACGAATTGCACGTATGATGGAAGTGTATCGCAAGAATTATCCGACACAAATCGGACATTTCCATGTCGAAAAAGCAATTGACTATCTCCACGGCTACGAAGACATTCCTGCTTCCAATGTCTTGGAATTTCGATTAAATGACGGCTGCTGGTATTCTCTACGTCCTTCCGGTACAGAGCCGAAAATCAAGCTTTATATTTATGCCAAAGCCGACAATGCTCAAAAAGCGGAAGAAAACGTAGAAACCATCCGTGAAAATGTATTAAAAGAATTAAATGCAATTGACTAAAGAGTATCAAAAAGCCGAAGGAAAATTCCTTCGGCTTTTTCTTTTGACATTTTATTCTGCTAATTCTTTTTATTAACTCAGCTTTTCCACAATCTTTTTTGATTATTTCTTAGCTTGGTTGACCGGTTTTTTCTTTGTGTGTCTATAAAATCTACGTTTCTTTTCTTTCTTTTGTAATGTCGGCTCTTTTAGTTTCGGTGTTTCTTTCAGTTTCGGTGCTTCTTTCGGCTTCGGCATTTCTTTTGGTTGTTGCATGTTTTTGACTACCGGTGCCTTTTCTTTCATACCGGCATTACTCGCAGCCGCTCCCTGCGTTTCTTTGAGATTCCGGCCGTTTGTCCCACCGTTTTCTTTCGGCTTAACCGAGACGCTTTGTTTGACAGCACTTGCCACTTCATTGCCGGCCTTTCCTGATGGTACTTGTGCCGGATTGCTTCCACTATTTTGTGTCACAACGGTATTACTGTTTTTATTATTTTTCCTATTTTCATTGCGAGATACTTTCACTATCTCCGTTCCCTGCCCCGTATCAATGGCAAGTATTTCGCTTTCACTCAAATTCTTTTGAATATATTCTTTCAACACCACCTGCAAGGTTGTAAACAGAGGGATTCCAATAATAATCCCTGACAGACCGCCAAGTCCGCCGCCAACAATTACAGCAATAAAAATCCAAAATCCGGATAAACCGATGGCATTGCCTACAACACGTGGATAAATAATATTACTTTCAATTTGCTGTAAGATGACAACAAACAAAGCAAACCAAAGAGCTTGAATCGGATTGACCATCAAAAGAATCACAAAGCCGATGGCACCGCCCAGAAATGCTCCAAACATTGGAATAATATTGGTCATACCTACAATGGAACCGATTAAAATCGAATACTCAAAACCCAGAAGTTCCATACTAATCATCGCCAGACACGCCAAAATAACACCTTCGATTAATTGACCACGAAAGAAATTGGAAAAAGAATTGTTCAACAAATCCATAAACCAAATGCTGCGGTCTGCCACTTTTGGGGAAAAAGTTGCATAAAGCATTTTCTTCAGGACTTTGGCGATGCTTTCTTTCTCAATCAGCATGTAAATTGATAGAGCAAAACTAACGACAAAGCCAAACAAAGAGTTGACCGTGCCGGAAAGCCAACTATACATGGATTCAGCAATAATGCCGATTCCCGAGCTGACAAATTTTACCATACTATTGAAAATTTCCGTAATTTTATCCAAAATCATCGGCGGCAGCTGATAATCATAGTCAAGCGAAAGTCCGGTAATCCAACCCTTGACTGCTGTAATGTAGCCGTCAATATTTTGTGTCAGGCGGTTGACACTCTCTGTCAACTGTGGAATAGCAAACTTCAGCAAAACAATCAAGATCAAACTGAAAAAAACAATAGTCAATGTGATACTGATACCACGTTTTATCCCCAATTTCATTTGATTTTTTCTATCCATGGTTCTCTCAATGAAACTCATTGGTAAGTTCATAATATACGCAATAAAAAACGCCGTGGTAATTTGTGAAAAGGCAGAACGATAAACATTCATTGCCGCATCTTTAAATGCTGTAATATTATTAAAGATATGATACAAAATAATAGAGATGGTAATTATGATAAGGGTAACTACTATCTTCCTTTTTTCAGATGATTCTAATTTCATTCTATCCTTCCTATTCTGTCAAGCCCAAATTTATTAATTTTACAGGCTTTGACGATT
>JAUMXK010000085.1 GCA_030535295.1 Eubacteriales bacterium
CTTCAGGAGAATAGCCCGTTTTATTTTCCGTAAAGGTTAAAATCTAAATCCCAGTATGGAGCGCGCAAGCATAAATGCATGTGACCCGAAAGCAATCTTACGAAGTAAATACTATCGCTTTTGACTTATAAAACCACCTGCTTGACAACTATTGCGGTTACTGATATAATATTACAGTAACCGTAATAGTTGTTTTTTCATTTTTGCAAAAAATCTGTAACAATATATCGGCAAATACTTTAAGCAGAAAGGATGTGAGCTTATCAGAGATAATGTAAAAGGCGGAGCGTTGACAGAGGTAACTTTCTTTATATTGCTTTCGCTTTATACCCCAAGACATGGTTATGCAATCATGCAATTTATCGAAAGCGAAACCGAAGGAAGATTGTCTTTGGGAGCGGGAACGCTTTACGGTGCTTTAAAAACGCTGTTGGAAAAAGGCTGGATTGAAGAAGCCTCGGAGATAGAAGAGAGAAAGAAAGAGTATCAAATTACACCAAAGGGAAAAGAGATAGTGGAAAAAGAATTACAAAGGTTATACTCACTTTGTGAGATTGCCGGAAAGATCATGGGAGGAAAGCAGGAATGAAGATAAAACGATATTGCTTTTTTGGGAGCTTCTTACAAACGCAAGAAAACTGGTTGAATCGCATGGCAAAAAACGGCTATCGCCTAGTTCAGGTAGGCAGGCTCTTATATGAATGGGAAGAATGTCCATCCAGCCGTTATGAGTATCGGGTAGAGTTTATTGCTTTTCGAACTTCAAAAGATGCAAAGGACTATGTGGCTTTTCTGGAAGATTTGGGCTATCGAGTATTTTTTAAAAATATCAACTGGAATTACTCGGTAGGAAAGGTAAAATACCGTCCTTGGGCAGAAAAAGGAGCTAAAATTGCGACACATGCCACGACCTATGATAAGGAACTTCTAATTATTGAAAAAGAAAGAGACGGAAAGCCGTTTGAAATATTTACTACATGGGAAGATAAGATAAAATATTATAAAAATTTGAGGAATCCTTATCTGACACTGCTGCTATTTCTTCTCTTGCTTGGGATTATTGCAAAAACATATTTGGCGTTCATTCCGGCTGCGATAGCCTTGTTTCCGGTGCTGCTGTATCAATATCAAATCGAAAAAGCCAAAAAAGAGGCTAGGATTAAGGAGTGAAAAACGGAGAGCCTCAAGTGATAATCAAAGATGACAAGGGACAGCAAATTTTTGCAAAAGATATAAAACAAACAAGTTATCTTACTGTGGAGGTGCCGGAAAAGATTGAAATAGTAATATCTGCAAGCGGTCATAAAGGTGGAGTTGAAATATATTATTAGAAGAAAATCTTTGGCTGAAAAGGAGGTACAAAATGAACCGACGAAAAGACAGGAATGGAATCGTAAAGATAGGAACTCTGTTTTTGATGATTTTTATTTTGACAACGGTTGGATGCGGAAAAAAAGGAGAAACAGCAGACCAAACAACAGACCAAGCAAGAAAAATGAGAGAAGATTTGAATTATTTGACGGAGGTACTGGAGCGGGAACATAAAAACTTATATGCAAATGTCAGCAAAGAAGAGTTTGAAGAACGGAAGAAAAGCATTTCCGGCAATGTCGACGGTATGTCGGAAGTTGATTTTTACTACTCTTTAAAATCGCTGCTCTCTTTGGTAAGGGATGCACATACAGATATTGGCTTTCAGCCTAAAAAGAATGAGGAATTTAAGGTTTTGCCATTTCAAGTGCAAAACTATGAAAATAAGTGGATATTAGTTGCGATTGACAAGAAAGACGAAATTTATCTGGGGAGTGAAGTGCGATTCATTAATAATATAGACATTAATGAGGTTTTTGAAAAGATGAAAAGCATTTTATCCTTTGAAAATGAAACAAGAGCTAAGTTATTGTTTTCCAAACAATCCAATATATGGTCGGCATTGACCTTTCTGGGAGTTGCAAAAGAAGGGGGCGGTGTTGAGATTGGAGTGGAGCAGGCAGATGGTAAGATTCACAAGGTTGTGATTCACCCGATAAACAAAGATGAGATTTCGCCCGAAAAAATAGCTTTTGTAAAAGTAGAAAACTTGCCGAAGACAGCAAAAAATGGAGTGTATAGGGCAATGGATTTAAATGAGGAAGTATTGTTTGTTCAGTACAATTATTGTCAAGAGTCACCGGATTTATCCATGGAGCAATTTACAAAAAAGATTGAGGAGGCATTGATAAAAAATAATTTTCATAAAGTGATTCTGGATTTGCGTTACAATCCCGGAGGGGATTCCACTGTCTTAGAACCTTTTATTCAAATGCTTTATGAGCGAAAAAAAGAAAAGCAGATAGAGGTTTACACTTTGATTGGGAAAGAAACATTCTCGTCAGCGGTAATGAATGCGGTCAAAACGAAGGAGAAACTGGGGGCTATTTTAGTAGGAGAGCCGACAAGTGGAAATGTAAATGCATTTGGGGAAATAAAGACTTTTTCATTAAAGAATTTTCCCATGGAGATATCGTATTCGACAAAATATTTTACACTTCTTCCTGACTATGAGAAAGATTCCTTATATCCGGAAGTTAGGATACCACAGGATTTTTCAAGTATTTTATCGGGACACGATTTGGAAGTCGAGTGGGTACTGAATCGGTAATATTGTTATCAAAAAATCTATCGGGTTGAAAATCTGAAATCTGTCAGGTTAGAACTTTAAAATATGTCGGGTTAAAAACTGAAAATATCACAGGTTATAATTGCGAAATTTCACAGGTTGTGATAGAATGATAAAAATAGGATGACAAGGGACACAAAGGAGGGAGTACATTTGAAAAATCAAAAATATAGGGCAAGAGTGATTGATAAAAAAGTAGAGGAATACCTCTCTATGTTTGGAGCGGTTTGTATAGAGGGGCCAAAATGGTGCGGGAAAACATGGACGGCCCGATATCATTCAAGGAGTGAAATATTAATCGGTAATCCGGAAAAGAATTTTCAAAATCGTACTCTTGCAGAAATGTCACCGGATATTGTGTTGCAAGGAGAAGTGCCGAGATTAATTGATGAATGGCAGGAAGTGCCGCCCCTTTGGGACGCAGTAAGATATGAAGTGGACAAAAGAGGTGAAAGAGGTCAATTTTTGTTAACCGGTTCGGCAACGCCAAATCATAAAGGAATTATGCATAGTGGAGCAGGGCGAATTGCGAGATTGCGAATGCAACCAATGTCTTTATATGAATCCGGTGATTCAACCGGACAAGTTTCGCTTAGTGAAATGTTTGAGGGTAAGATAGATACCGTTTTCACCGGAGAAGTGGAATTGCCGGAATTGATGAAGTTAATCGTCAGAGGTGGGTGGCCGGCGAATTTGCATGGTGCGTTGGAGTCCTCTTTTATCCTATCGGAGCAATATATTAATGCGATTTTGGAAGATGATGTTTTTAGGATAGACGGAATCCGCCGTGATAGTAAAAAAATGAAGCTCTTACTCCGGTCGTTGGCTCGAAATGAGAGTACGACAGTAAGTAATAGAGTATTAAAGCAGGATATTAAAGAAAAAGATGATGAAGATATCAACGCAGATACCGTAGCGGAATATTTGGATGTTTTCAAACGATTGTTTTTGACGGAAAATCAACCGCCATTTGCAACGAAAATTCGCTCTTCTCTTAGAATTAAGCAGGCAGAAAAAAGACATTTTGTAGACCCTTCTTTGGCCTGTGCTTTGCTCTCTTTGACACCGGAGCGGTTAATAGGAGATTTAGAAACCGCAGGTTTTCTGTTTGAGGCATTGTGCGAGAGAGATTTGCGTATCTATACGGAGGCACTGGGAGGAAAACTTTACCATTATCAGGATTATGCAAACAAAGAGATTGATGCGGTGATAGAAATGCCTTCGGGCGACTGGTTTGCTTTTGAGATTAAGTTGGGAACGAATCAAATTGAGGAGGCGGCTGGCGGACTGCTTGCATTAAAAAAAGAGATTAAAGAGGAAAAGGGTGGGCGACCACCCAAAAATCTTTTTGTTATCAGCGGATTAACAAATGCCGCTTATCAAAGAAAAGATGGGGTGATTGTTTTTCCGATTACGGCACTAAGACCTTAGCCAAATATCTTGACAATAAATTCGGCACACCCCACCCCCCCCCAAAAAAAAAGGAAATCCACCAAAAATATAGAAGTATAAAGAAGGAAGATGATTTGCATAGAGCAAAAAAACTTTTGTGCATAGAAGGCATATCATCAAGATGATTTGCATAGAGCAAAAAAACTTTTGCGTATGTAAGGCAAATCATTAAAATAAAAATGAAGCTATCCAAGATGCGTTAGCTTTTGCTGAGTAGAAAGGAGGGATGAAACATGAAAAACAAGATGCAAAAGACCTTTTGGGGGTGTCGTTTTTAATCCCCAAAAGTAGATGGGATAAAAATGAAAAAATATATTAAACAGTTAAATCAATTCGCCTTTCCGCTGATTGCCAACTTTGTCGCTACCTATTTTATGGAAGTGACGGACGAGGCGATTATTGCCAGAATTTCCACTTCCGCCTTTACAGCGGTGTCGCTTGTCAATGGATTTGTCCACATGATTGCCGGCATTTTAGGAGTGATTACCATTTACTTCAACACCAGAGGAGCAAAGGAATGGGGAGCAACTTCTTTTATTTGCTTATGGCACCTATTTTCGGATACGAAATATCACAAAATGGGTATTTTGGGGGTCGCTTATGGCATCCGTTTTGGATGTCGGTCTGGACTATCTCTTTGTCTACGGAGCCTTTGGACTGCCAAGACTTGGTACGGCAATGGTTGGCTGGTCAACGGTGCTTGCCCTTTGCGTCAATCTGCTGCTATATGTCATATTCCTAAAGAAAAAAGATTTTCTTGCCTTTTTGCAATGGAAAAAGTACATAAGAAAAGCCGGAGAGCATTTAAAGTCTTCCATAATATTGATAGGACAGGAAATCTTGGAAAGCAGTGTACTGATTTTGGGAGTACAAATGATTATCATCCGAATTGGGGAAGTGCAGTATGCCGGTTATGCGATTATCATGGATATTCTGAATTTTATCCTAATTTTCCATTATATTTACGGCTCGGCAACCCTTAGTTTGGCGGGAAACAGTCTTGGAGCAAACGATAAAGTATCCATTAGAAAATATCCGAAGTTGGCGGTTTTGCTGGCAACGGCATGTTATTCGTCGTTGGGGATTGTTTTTTATTTTCTGCGATATTATATGGCAGGCTTTATCAGCAATGATCCTGTTCCGGTAGGAGTAGCGACGGAGCATATTCTTTTATTTATCGCAGTCAATGGCTTTGGCGTGGTGGCATATATTTACCGGAGCGGTTTGCAGGCAATGGAAGAATACGGCTTTATCTTTCAGGTAACGGTTATGACCGGTGTGATTACCTTGGCGGCAATGCTGCTTTTAACCGCTGTTTTTCCGCTTGGGCTTTACGGGATTGCCGCCGCACAACTCCTCAATGGATTGCTGGCAGGATTCCTGTTCTGTGCGAGGTACCGGAAAAAGGCGGTAAACGGCAAAAAATAAAAAAAGTCTCGGTATTCCGTTTGGGAGACCGGGATTTTTTGCTGCCATTCAGGCTCTTACTCTATTGCGAAAATCCTGCAAACTTAATATGTCTTTGCTGCATTCATTGCTGTTTGCGGACTTTGCCGAAAACAGGATAAAAGGGGAAAAAGTGATGTCAAAAAGCTGTAAAAAAAGATACAGAAAAAATAGAAGAAATGCAGATATTTTTAATTACACTCCTGCAATTTTGTGTTATACTGTCTTATGTGTAAGCGGAAGGATTTCGTAAGGAACGAAACAGAGCCGGAATAGGCGGAAGAGATAGTGAAATCCCGCAATGGAACCGATTTACCCTTCAAGGCTTACTATCCGGAAATATCAAATCGAGGATGAGAAAATGAAACAGAAAACAGAAAGAATCGCCATTATCGGCGGTGGAGCCTCCGGCCTTATGACAGCGGTGTTATTGGCACGGAAAGGCTTTTACGTCACAATCATAGAGCAAAAAGATAAAATCGGAAAAAAACTGCTGACCACCGGAAACGGAAGATGCAATATCACCAATCGTTTGGCAGAACCGAAGCATTATTTCAGCCGCACCGACAATTTGATGAACTACTTGTTGAAAGAATTTCCGGTAGCAAAGGCATTGGATTTTTTTGAAAGTATCGGCATTACGACGAAGGAGCTGGAGAAAGGCAAGCTTTATCCCTATTCTCTGGAAGCCAAATCGGTAGTCAAGGCATTTTTATATGAATTGGAATATTGGGGAGTCCCTGTCCTTTATAATACCAGAGTGACAAAGCTGGAAAAACAGGAGAAATGGTTGGTAAAAGCGGAGCAAAAAGTAGAAGCAACAGAAAATAAACAGGGAAAATCCGGAAAAGAAGAAAAAGCGGATAAAGCCGGAAAAAAAGCAAGTGCCAAGACCAAGAATCTCAGTCTTTCTTTTGATAAAGTAGTTTTATGTGCCGGTGGTATGAGTTATGCGGTATCAGGCTCGGATGGTAGCGGCTTTGAATTGGCGAAAAAACTGGGACATACCATTATTCCGCCAATGCCGGCAATTGTTCAGCTTGTTATGAACGAAAAGCAATTCCCATATTATAAACATTTATCGGGAACAAAAACGGAAGCAAGAGTGAAACTTTTGGACAAAAACACACAAAAGGTACTGAGGGAGGAAGAAGAAGAGTTTTTATTCACCTCCTATGGGGTATCAGGGCCCGCAGTTCTGTTATTATCAAGTAATGCGGCATATGCACAGGCAAATCGTCAAAAATTGGAACTTTCCGTCAACTTCTTTCCGGAAAAAACCAAAGAAGAACTGGCGGAGTTTTTGAAAAACAAAATAGAACAAGTACCGTATTTTACCATTGAGCAGGTGCTTGAGATGATGATGCCCAATCGTCTGATTGCTGTCATGCTGAAACAGCTGAAAATAGAGCCTGCTAAGCGAGCGGATGAAGTCAGTGCAGCAGAGCTCAAAGAAATTCTGCGTTTTTTGACGGATTTGCACTTGGAAGTAGTATCGGCCTATCAATGGCAACAGGCCCAAGTGACAGCCGGTGGGGTTTCCTGCCTTGAAGTTTCGAGCAGCACTCTGGAATCCAAAAAGGCAAAAGGACTTTATTTTGCCGGAGAAGTTTTGGATATGGATGGAGATTGTGGAGGTTTCAATTTACAGTGGGCATGGACATCGGCAATGGCAGTGGCAGCGGCTATTGCAAAATAATCGCAATCTTCCTGAAAGACAGGAGCTCCTGAGGGAAGCGGTTTCAAAGTGCCGACAATTGAGGAAATAAGCAGAATACAAAGAGGATAGTATGAAGTATAGAATTCGAGATTTTAAAGTAGATTTTCGGTTGCAAGAAGAAGAATGGGTAGCCGCTTTGGAGAAAAAGCTCTCCGGTAGGAAACTTTTGTCGTACAAGATTTTGAGAAAGTCGGTGGATGCCAGAAAAAACCTGATGTTTGTCTATCATTTGATGATTGAAACCACCGGAAAACTCAGTCCGCAGGATTTGAAAAAGTTAAATGCTGAAATTTACATGGAAGAAAAATACCGTCTGCCCTGTGCTTTCGAAACGGGAAATCAATGCTATCAGAGCGATGGGTTACGTCCGGTGGTTATCGGCAGTGGGCCGGCAGGACTTTTTGCCTGCCTTATCTTAGCCGAGTGTGGCTTGAAACCGATTTTATTTGAGCGAGGGGAAGCGGTAGAAAAAAGAGAACAAAGCATTGCCCATTATCACCAAACAGGTGAATTGAATACCGAAAGCAATATTCAATTTGGAGAAGGCGGTGCCGGTACTTTTTCAGACGGCAAACTGAATACCGGTGTCAAGGATGCCCTCGGGCGTAGAGGAAAGGTTTTGGAGACCTTTGTGCAAGCCGGTGCAAAGGAAAATATATTGTATGATGCCAAACCGCATATCGGAACGGATTATTTGATTCGAGTGGTTGCCGGCATACGCAAAAAAATAGAAAGTCTGGGCGGTGAAATTCATTTTGAAAGTCGAGTGGATGAAATCATTACAGAAAATGGCAGAGTCAAGGGAGTCTTAGTCAAAGGGCAGAAGATTACTGCCGAAACAGTCGTTCTTGCCATTGGTCACAGTGCCAGAGACAGCTTTGAAATGCTGCTTGAAAAAGAGATTAGCATGGAGTCCAAACCGTTTGCGGTGGGGCTTCGGGTAGAGCATAAACAAAGCATTATTGACAGGAATCAATATGGAAAATTTGCCGGACATCCACATTTGCCGGCAGCCGAGTACAAGCTGACCTATCAGGCGGAAAACGGAAGAAGAGTTTACAGTTTTTGTATGTGCCCCGGAGGCAGAGTGGTCAACAGTGCCTCCGAAAAAGGTCGATTGGTTTGTAATGGTATGAGCTATGAGGCCAGAGATTTGGACAATGCCAATTCCGCCATTCTTATCGGGATTGATGAGCGAGATTATGGGGAAGGCATTTTGGCAGGGCTGGAATATCAAAGAAAACTCGAAGAAAAAGCGTTTCGTTTGGGCGGCGGCGATTATGCTATGCCGGTAGAAACGTATGGTGATTTTAAGAAAAGTTGCAGTGCGGATTTTCAGCCAAGCAAAAGCATCGTTTCTTCGCTGGAATGTAAAACCCGATATGCCGATTTGCGTCAACTATTCTCGGAAGATATGAACATAGCCTTGATAGAAGCCATGCAGGATTTCGGTAAGAGAATTCAAGGTTTTGATGATGACCAGGCACTTCTTACCGGAGTAGAGTCCAGAAGCTCTTCACCGGTACGAATTTTGCGTGGGGAAGACTATCAATCCTTAAATTGTAAAGGTCTTTATCCTTGCGGAGAAGGAGCAGGTTATGCCGGGGGCATTATGTCGGCGGCGCTGGACGGAATCAAGGTAGCGGAAAAAATCGTGGAAA
>JAUMXK010000086.1 GCA_030535295.1 Eubacteriales bacterium
ACCATATCAAAATCTTTTTCAAATAGTTCTTGACATATTACCAGAATGCTTTTTTACATTTTTTGAAAGAGATTTTTCTCTTTTGGTATTCTAATCATACAAAATTTTTCGGATAACATCAAGAAAAATAATTATAACTTTGAAATGGAATATTTTTTTACAAAAGCATTGCACCTACACTGCCCAAAAAGAAAAACAAAACCATGCAGACCAAAAAGATTCCGATACCGCCCAATGCCTGAATCCGTCCAATGAATGACATATTTTTAGAATGCGACATACTGCCCTCGCCATCAAACATGGTAAAGAAGGAAAGCCGTCTCGACTTCCTGTTTCCCATCAGTCGAAGTCTGCCATCGGGCAAAATCTCATGGATAATGGGATGTTCATAGGCATCTTTTCTTACTCCCTTTGCCCAATAAACGATTGCCATGAAACCGGCAAAGACGTACCAAACGGCACCATTTGCAATATGAAAGTTTTCCCAAAAATCCTCACCGCTTTGCAAAACCATCAGCCAGCGAATACCGGCTGCTACCAAAACCGGTGCTCCCACCAATAGAATCATATTGATAAGAATAGATAAAACTCTCCAAAACCCATAAAAGCGGATTTTTACCGGCACCATCATACCCTTTTGATTTTGCTCCAGAAAAACCGGTTTGACCGCAAAAGGATTCTGCACAATTCCCTTTTCTTCCTTTATTTCAAGTTTTCTTCCTGTTCTGGTCGCTTTGGTATCTCGACTTGTATTTATAATTCGCCGAATCAACGATGCCCTGCCTTCCCCGAAAATCGCAAAAAACAGTATTCCGAAGAGGACTCCCGAAAGAAGCATAGGATACGGATCAAAATCAAAGAAATAGCCGACGGTCAAAGTAAGTAGTAAAGCATAAACTGCCGGCTCAACCATCCACGGAAAAGAAATCTCTTCCTTTTCTTCCGATACCGCTATTTTTCCGGTCTGCCCATTTAAAACTGCCAGAAATTTTCCTTCTTTGATAAAATACATAGGAAGTAACGCTGATAAAACGGATGTATTCCCGGCTCCGATACGCACACTCACTCCGGAAGTTTGCAACACTTTCTCAATTTCCGGCAAAAACTCCCTTTCCATCTCCGCCTGTATCCTTTTCTCCAGCTCACTGTCGGAGATATCTCGCAGTTTCACTTTACAGCCTGTTAGATATCCGTATTCAAAATCCCGAACTGCCGTCCAATCAAAGGGCTCGGCAGCATTTAAAACGATATTGTCCAGCTGTTTGGAAGCATTGACGGCCACACCGTTTAAATATCCTCCACAATAAAATTGCCGGAAATTACCATCCCGTGAAACATTTCCCTGAATTGGCCCATGTACCAGCTGATAAGGAAGATAATAGCCTTGCAGCTTATTGAGATTGGATAGCAATCTTCCTGCTTCTTTTTTCTTTTTATTTTGCAAAGCCCATTGTTTTAGACGTTCTTTCGCCTCCTGATAGGTAATAAAAAACGGAATGATATAACTCGGCATCTCCTCCGGCATGGTCAATTCTTTGCGAATCAACTGTGACTTGCAAAAGTCACAAGCACTTACCGCTTCTCCTGCTCTGAAAACAATCGTTGCTCCGCAAGAACTACAAGCATATTCCTGTAGCTCTTGTCCGGCAAATTCCTGTTGTAATCTATTCTTTTGCAACATACGCCACTGCTTCTCAGCCGCTTTGACCCCCGGTATACCTTCTATTTGTCCGCAATACCCACAATGATAGTTTTGCCGAATAATATCAAAACGTATCGGAGCACCGCAGTTTTTACAACTAATCTTAAGCGGATTATTTTGTCTTGGTTCTCTCCCCATAACATTTTCCCCAAAACAAGCTTTCAGCTTGTTGGCTACTCTCCTTTCTATTCTGTTTTTGATTTATGGATGCTTTTATTTTACCACAAATTTCCGTGAATACACAGCTAATTTTCATCAAAATCCGGCTGTTTCCGCATTAATATTTGTTTCTCTTATTCAGTTTACACAACAAAACATAATATTGTCCAAGTATTCTATAATATTATCACTATTCTTTTCCTATGCGATTTATTATACTGATTTTGTCGTTAAAAAAATATTTATTTTTATGATTCAGGAGGCTATTATGAAAGCAAGAAAAATTATTTCCTTATTTTTATCTCTTTTCCTTGTTGTCGGTTTGGCAGCATGTAATAATACGACACAAACTACCGACAATAAGACGCAGCAGGCTACCGAAAACAAAACGGAGTCCGGCTCTGATGCAGCTTGGCCAACCGGTCCTGTAACCATTATTTGCCCTTGGGCAGTTGGCGGACTGGCAGACCAAGTAAACCGTGCTATGGGTGAATACGGTCAAGCAACTTTTAATCAACCTCTGCTTGCAGACAATATTTTGGGTGCCGGCGGTGCAGTTGCTTTGACTCAATATCTTACCGAGTCAGCAAACAGCAATAAATTGATTTTTGGCGGAGAAGGCAGCTTTGCCATTGCTCCTTTGACCTCTAAATTGGATTACAAGTTTGAGGATTTCGTACCGGTTATCAATGTGTATTCCTCTACTTTCGTGTTATCCGCCAATCCATCTACAAATGTAAAAAACTTTGAAGATTTAAAGAAATATGCCGCTGACGGCAATACCATCAAAATTGCTACCAACGGTAAAACTTCTTCGGAAGCCTTACAATGTGCGGCACTCTTTGATGCAATCGGAGCTAAATTCAATATCATTCCTTATGAAGGTGCCAACGAAGCCCTTCAAGCAACCCTTTCCGGCGAGGCTTCCTTTGCTGTCACCCACGCTTCTTTGGCAAAAGAACATGTCAAAGCCGGTACCGTCAATGCCATCATTGCTTTTGACAACAAGAAACTGGTAGATGAAGTTTACAACTTGGAATGTGTGGAAGATCATGGTCTTGATACTTGGATGACCAATACCTGTGCCATCTTTATGAGAGCCGGTACCGATGAAAAAGTCGTAGAAAAAGCCTATCAAGATTTCAAGTCCATTTTGGAAAACAAAGAATTTCTTGCTAAAGCTGAAAAAATGGGAGTAAGAATTGATATTAAGACAGGCAAAGAAGTCAAAGAATATATTGATTCCTGTATGGAAAAAGCTGAAAAATATGCAAAATTAGTTGCAAATTAAAGATTCTCCTTTTTCTCAAAAAATATCCATCCGGATATGAGAAATCTGGCGAAAGACAGGTTTTTATAAGTCATTTCCGTTCATAAGGCAATCAGAGTGATTGCCTTATGATTTTATTCACACTTTGCTTCCGAAAGGGGATTTCTGATATATGAAAATAAAATTTAACCGTAATTTGGTTGGAGCTGTTTTATTCTTTCTTTTTTCCATGACGCTTCTTCTTTTGATGCCTTCTCAAATTAAAGTGGTATCGCAAGATGCCATCAATTCTGCTACCTTTCCACGTTTGATTGTTTTCATTATGGCGGGATGCAGTTTGTATTTAATCATTATCGAGATAATTAAAATCATCCGTAAACAAGGCGTAGAAATCTATGAAATTGACTTGGCGGTAGAATCTCGTACTCTTGTGGTTATCGGCTTGCTGATACTGTTCTATATTCTACTTTCGCTTGTTCCGTTTTGGGCAGCTGCGCTTATCTTTGCAACGGGCTTAATGCTCTTTATGGGAAGTAAAAGTCTATGGAAGTATGCAACTGTATTTGTCATTATCATCAGTGTTACGCTTTTATTCACTAAAGTCTTAAATGTAACATTACCATAAGGAGGGAAGTCATGTTGGATTTATTTTCAAAAGGATTTACAGAGTTTTTTCATCTTTCCAATTTTATATACATGAATCTCGGCTTACTGCTTGGCATTATTTTCGGTGCCATTCCCGGACTGACCGTAATGCTTTGTCTGGTACTGTTCCTGCCTTTGACTTACACGCTCGGTCCGATTCCGTCCTTTATGTTTTTGCTCGGTATTTACTGTGCCGGAAGCTATGGCGGCTCTATTTCCGCTATTCTGATTAAAACTCCCGGTACCCCTCATGCCACTGCCACTATGCTGGACGGTTATCCGCTTGCACAGCAGGGCTATCCGAAAAAGGCTTTGCAGGTTGCTTTGGAAGCCTCTACTTTCGGCGGACTTTTCAGTGCCTTTGTACTTCTGTTTCTGGCTCCTACGGTAGCAAAATTTGCTATGAAAATCGGTTCTCCCGAGTATTTCTTAATATGTTTATTTGGATTAACCATTATCTCCGGTGTCAGCGGTAAAAGTTTGATAAGAGGAATTATTTCCGGTTGTTTGGGACTTTTTCTTGCCACTGTCGGTATGGACTTAATCAGCGGCGGTGTCACACGCTTTACTTTTGACAATGTCAATTTATATGGCGGTTTTGACTTGGTTATCGTCTTAATCGGGCTATTTGCACTGGTCGAAATTATGAATAACGGCAGTAAAAAAGTAGGGGCATCCACTTTCAAGGCTACTTTAAGTAATACCTCAAAGGAAGACAAAGTAAAAGGTCACGAATATAAGCGACTTCTCCTGCCATCTTTTATCTCTTCAATACTTGGCGTTATCATCGGTATCATACCGGGTACCGGTGCTTCGATGGCCTCCTTTCTGAGTTATGATACTGCCAGAAAAATGTCTAAAAAGCCGGAGGAGTTCGGAAACGGCTCGATTGAAGCGATTGCAGCCGCAGAATCTGCCAACAATGCCGTAACCGGTGCTACTCTAATCCCACTGCTCACCCTTGGAATACCGGGCGACGGTGCGGTTGCTATTATGCTGGGTGCTTTGATGGTAAACAGTCTGACTCCCGGTCCGAATTTATTCATCGAACATGGCACCACCATGTATGCGATTATGATTGGCCTGATTTTCGTAAATATTTTCATGTATTTACAAGGACGCTTTTTGACCAAACTCTTTGCCAAAGTGGTCAATATCCCTGTTGATATTCTTACACCGATTATTGTCGTTTTTTGCTTTGCTGGTGCCTACTCCATCAAAAAATCCTTATTTGATATAGCCGTAGCCATTATCTTCGGCATTATCGCTTACATTCTGAAAGTATTGGATTATCCGACCATTCCGATTTTGCTGGGCCTTGTTCTGGGTGGACTGACGGAAAAGAATTTCAGACGCAGCCTTTTAATCTCGGATGGAGATTTATCCATTTTCTTTACCAGACCAATTTCTTTGCTTTTTGTCATTTTAACGGTTGTCGTAATTGCAATGATAATTTATAATAATTATAAGCAACGCTTATCCAATCAGGAAAGGACACAATAACATGAAAAAACCGAATATTATCTTTTATTTTACCGACCAACAGCGCTGGGATACCGTCGGTGCATACGGTCAAGAACTGAATATCACTCCTACTTTGGATTCTTTGGCGGAGCGTGGCGTACTTTTTGAAGAAGCCTACTCTCCACAACCGGTTTGCGGCCCTTGTCGCTCTATTTTCCAAACGGGCAAATATCCGACCGAAACCGGATGTTTCCGCAATAATATCGCTTTGCCGCAAAATATCAAGACCTTAGCCAATTATTTGACCGAAGCCGGCTACGAAACCGCCTATATCGGCAAATGGCATTTGGCAAGTGACGGTGAGCTGGAAGCCGCTCCGGAAATCGACTATACAATTACCGCCATTCCTTTGGAACGCCGAGGCGGATATACCGGTTTTTGGCGAGCTGCCGATGTTTTGGAATTTACTTCCCATGGTTATGACGGCTTTGTCTTTGATGAAAATAACAATCGCTGTGATTTTGAGGGCTATCGTGTTGACAGAATTACCGACTATGGTCTGGAGTTTTTGGAAAAGTACGATGGGGAAAAACCTTTCTTCATGACAATTTCTCATATTGAGCCGCACCATCAAAATGACCGTCATACCTATGAGGGTCCTGACGGCTCTAAAGAAAGATTCAAAGAGTATAAGCTCCCTCATGATTTGGAGGTGCTTGGAGGCAATGCCGCTGAAATGTATCCGGATTATCTGGGATGTTGCCGGAGTTTGGATGATAACTTAAAGCGCCTTGTTGATAAACTTAAAGAAAAGGGAATTTACGACAATACCGTTATCATCTTTGCTTCCGACCATGGCTCACATTTTATGACTCGTAACCGTGATGAGCATTTGAACGGATATGATGACTACAAGAGAAGTTGTCATTCCTCTGCCTTACATGTACCGCTGGTTATTTCCGGACCGGGCTTTACGGGTGGGCTGCGTATTAAAGAACTGGTCAGCACAATTTCTCTGCCAAAGACAATTTTAGCCCTTGCCGGTGTCGATGTCGGAAACAATATGGAGGGTGAAGATTTGGCAACCGTAAGAGAAAATAGCAATAGGCAAAATGAAATCTTTGCTCAAATCAGCGAATCTCGTGTCGGACGCTGTATCCGGACCAAAGACTATTTGTATGCGGTCTATGCTCCTGAAAAAAACGGCGGCGCCTATGCCGACTCGGATGTTTATCAGGACGATTTTCTCTATGACTTGAAAAAAGACCCTTATGAATTAAACAATGTTATTTCCGACAAAAATTATGCTGCGGTTCGTGATGAAATGGCGGAAAAACTCTTAAATGCCATTGATAAAGCGGAAGGAAAAAGACCAACCATTCTCAAGGTCTAGTCAAAGGAGAATATCTCCTCTCTTTTCGCCAAACAAACTATGAAAACTTTTCGTACCACGCAATGATTTTCTCTAAAAAGGACGATTGCTTTCGGGTTTCATACCGTATATCCAAAACTCTCCGCCAAACTGGGATGTTGAAATATACGGTATGAAGTCCCGTTGCTAGTTGCAGGCAAAGCAGACAACAACCTCATAGGGGGTCTTTCCAATCTTTTTTGTACTAATCCTTTTATAGCTGTTATTAATAAGCATATCTCTCCTCTAAAGTAATTCTCTCTAAATTGCTCAGTAATATGAAGTTTTCTTCTTATTTTTTTCTTTCTATTTGCAAGCCATAATGATACGATTACCGCAGCTAAGGTACTTAGAGATGAAATCCCATTCCAAATATTGCAATTCCAAATTTCATCATATCAATCCTCCCCCAGAACTTCTAATTTAGCTTTTATCGATAACTTTCTAACCGAGTAGAGTACATCCTCCCAAGTATATTCACTTGCATAATGGTAACTTTTCCGATATACATCCCACATCTTTTTCATATTATCACTTGATTCTACTGCTTTTAATACATTTTCCGCATTTGCCAAAAGCTTGAAGCTCCCACGCTTTTTTGCAGTTCTCTCTAATGCGAAAGCAAGGGTATCATAATCTATCTTCTGTGATTCTAAAAGTAGGTGTATATCATACAAATCTCTCATTCTTGTATTGGTAGTGGATCTTGAAATGAAGGTTTCTAATTTCTCTGCTAAAACGGTTTCAATTGGATAGGTCATAATGGAAATGCTTCTGTCTTCAAACATAAGTTGATAGGAATAGGATATTTCTCTTGGAGTAATCTCATCTCCTGTGGAAATATCAATCTTTAAGGGTGTAACCGCTCCGTCTAATAGAGCATCCATACTGAAGCGTATCCCCGGATATTCCGCTTCATCCATAATTTCTGACACTTTTTTGATCCTAAATGATACATAATCATCTATCTCTATATCCAAAATTTCCGTAATTGTACGCTCCATATCCGCTATTGTTACCGGAATGCCTTTTACGGTTGTATCAATATCCATGGTGGCTCTTGCCTCTGATCCCAAAAAAGCAGATAATAGTTGCTTAACAGCTTCTTTACACGAAGTTTCTCTGCATAGTCCATCAGTCGATATAGATTTTTATCTTTCCGCTTGATATACTGTTTCATTGCATCTTGAAAAACTTGAATTTCAATTTGTGAACGACTACGAATCAAGTCACAAACCGTACGCTCCGGATTATAGATAGATACTTCGTTCCCAAAGGGCGTTTTTACTTTTGACATGCCAAGTTCAAAAAGCTCCTTTTTGATAGAAAATACTTTCACGCCTTCTTCTCGTAAATGAGTGGCATTATATCCGCTCTTAACCGTTACAGTATATTGCAATGGTTCTTGATCTGTCATATCCTGCAAAAACAAGGCTGTTTCATGAGAAAAGATTGTTTTTGGACAGCGAAGCTGTAATAGGTATAGTTCATCTCTCCATACATCTAAAGAGCAATATACTCCATGTGAAACACGCTCATACTTATATTTTTCTACAAATTTTGCTAAAGTTGTTTTAGAGATTCCTTGGCTGATCACATCCGCAGTCGTAATCACCCCGTTGTTTTCTTCTGAAATTTTACGAATTTGTTCTAATTTGCTCATAAAACCACTCCCTTTCACGCTTATATTATATATCATATAGGCATAAAAGTAAATACCATATATCAATAATGAATGGTTTGCAAGAATGCTCCCCAAAGTTATTAAACACTCTATACACAGAATTTTTTAGGATTGGATATAGGTTATTCCTACTTATTCCATTCTTTCGTTTATAGTAATATCGCTTGAGATAGTTCTATTTTCGGTAATTTCTCTGTATCATCTAAACTACTTGCCTATTCTGATTATTTCTACCGATATAGCGGGAGATCTGTGCCTTATTTTCATCTCTTCCTACTTATTTTTAAGCATCAAAAAAGGAAGTATTGGCGTTGCTTTTACTTCCTCTTGGTGGTTTTGCTTAATTATTTTCTCCGACAAACTGGGATTTGTTTATTTCTGATATTCCTCTATTTTGTATCTATACTCAT
>JAUMXK010000087.1 GCA_030535295.1 Eubacteriales bacterium
TGCTCCTCGATACCTAAAGTACTATGTTTTAAGCGAAACGACGGAAGTCAGGTATCAGAAAAAGGAAGGGATTACAACACAAAGTTTTTGCCGTAAACCGCTTCATCGTACAAAAGTCATAACAAAGCTCCGGAACCGAAGTGTGGTAAGTGCGAAGCATATGTTATGATGGTGGCCAACAGACAGATAACTGCTGATTTAAAGGATATCGTGGAAACCCGTGTAAGTTGGGGCTAGATAATTTATAAAGAATATGGTATACTGTTACGAGAAAATAAGCATTTAACCACTTTTAAATGGAGGCGGCAAATGCTTTTCCGTCGGTTACAAGAATAAATTTTATAAAAGACTCAACTTTCCAATGTTTCTTGGAATAATCTTCTTTCGGTACGCTTCGAAAGTAGAATCTATGTGCTTGCTTTCTGAGCAGGACGGAAACCGAAAAGATAGTGGAAAAAGGGAGTTAGTGAGATAGATTAAAGGGAAAGAGAAATGAAGATTTTAGGATTGGAAAGCTCCGGGAAGGTAGCGAGTGTTTCCATTGTCGAAAACAGTGAAGTTATTGCTGAGTTTAGATTAAATGCAGGGATTACTCACTCGCAAACTTTTTTGCCGATGATTGATCAGGTAGTTAAACTTAGCCGGATAGATTTGGATGAGATAGACTTTATTGCAGTATCCGAAGGCCCCGGTTCTTATACCGGACTGCGCATTGGGATTGCTACCGCAAAAGGACTGGCTTTGGGGAAGGGGAAGAGGATTATTCCGATTTCTACCTTGAAGGCCCTGGCAAATAATATTGCAGATTTTGAAGGCAGAATTTTTGCTTTGATTTTTGCCAGAGCAAAGGAGCTTTATTATGCGGAATATCAATCGGAGAATAAAAAGTTGACGGAAGTGGTGAGCCCTCAAGTGCTTTTATTGGAAGAAGCAATGCAAAGAATGCAGACATTACAGGCACAAGGGGAAACCATTGCACTGATTGGAGACGGTTTCTATCAATTTGAAACCGAGTTTTTAAGGGAACTGGATTCGGAGAAGTTGTTTGTTCCTGTCAAGTCCGGACATCAGTTGTCAGCAAGCAGCGTTGCGTTATTGGCAGAGCAGGATGTTGATTCAAGTATGGAAGGGAGCGATTTAAACGCAGTTTATTTGAAAAAGACACAGGCGGAGAGAGAGTGCGGCGAATGATTATCAGAGAAATGCAAAGTTCGGATATTCCCATTATTTTGGAAATTGAAAAGGAAAGTTTTTCCAGTCCTTGGAATGAAGAGGCTTTTCAAAATGAATTGTCCAACCCGATGACGCATTACTATGTTTGGGAAGAAAATGGACAGGCGGTAGGTTATATCGGCTTTTGGAAAGTATTTGAAGAAGCACATATTACTAATATTGCATTTGCTCTATCAGAAAGAGGTCAAGGCAAAGGAACCCGGTTGATTGCTCATGTCATGGAGCAAGCCAAATCTATGGGAATTTTGGCTATGACATTAGAGGTAAGAGAAAGTAATGAGATTGCCCGGAAAGTCTATCAAAAGAACGGCTTTCGGGAGGTCGGAATCAGAAAAGATTATTATACGAAACCATTGGAAAATGCCCTGATAATGTGGGTGGATATATAAAAGGAGGTTCTCAATGAACATGGAACAAAAGATCGTAAATACATTACGTGCTTTATCTGCAGATGCAGTGCAAAAAGCGAATTCAGGACATCCCGGCCTGCCCCTCGGAGCAGCACCGACTGCGTATGCTTTATGGACAAAAGGAATGAAACATAATCCTCACAATGCTAAATGGCACAATAGAGATCGCTTTATTTTATCCGCTGGTCATGGCTCGGCATTGCTTTACTCTTTATTGCATGTCTTTGACTATGGATTGAGCATTCAGGATTTGAAAGATTTCCGTCAATGGAATTCGCTCACTCCGGGGCATCCGGAATACGGTCACACAAACGGTGTAGAAGCAACAACAGGACCGCTTGGAGCCGGCTTTGCTATGGCTGTCGGTATGGCAATGGGAGAAGCACACTTGGCAGCTACCTACAATAAGGAAAACCATAAACCGGTCAATCACTACACTTATGCGCTTTGCGGAGACGGCTGCTTAATGGAAGGAATCAGTGCCGAAGCGGCATCACTGGCAGGGACATTGGGACTTGGTAAATTAATTGTTCTCTATGACTCCAATCAAATTACGATTGAAGGAAGTACGGATATTGCATTTACCGAAGATGTGGCAAAACGTTTTGATGCTTACCATTGGCAAGTGATTGATGTAGCAGATGGAAATGATATAGATGCGATTGCAAAAGCAATTGAGCAAGCCAAGGAAGAAACAACAAAACCAAGTTTGATTGTGGTACATACTACTATCGGATACGGCAGTCCTGCACTGGCAGGGACACCGGATGTGCACGGTGCACCTTTGGGAGTAGAAAATGTAAAAATTATGAAAGAAACTTTGGGCTTACCGGCTGACAAAGACTTTTATGTTGAAGAAGATATTTATGAATACATGAAATCTGTGATTGCTAAAGGCGAAGAAGCGGAAGCAGCATGGAATGTTGAATGGAAAGCATACGAAGCGGCTTATCCGGAGCTGGCAAATGAATTAATGGCAAGATTAGAAGGAAATATTGATTTGCGCTTTATGGACGAGGAAGCTTTTTGGAGTTTTGCAGACAAACCAAATGCTACCAGAAATCTTTCGGGTGAAGTGATTCAAAGAATTGCAGCCAAAGTACCCGCTTTATTCGGCGGCTCTGCGGATTTAGCACCTTCTACCAAGACATATATGAATGGACTCGGTGCATTTAGCAAAGACAATTATGCCGGAAGAAATATTCACTTTGGTGTCAGAGAACTGGCAATGACAGCAATTGTAAACGGCTTGGAGCTACATGGAGGTCTTCGTGCTTACGGCTCTACTTTCTTTGTATTCAGTGATTATATGAAACCTATGATTCGTTTGGCGGCGTTGATGAACATCCCGTCTGTATATGTACTGACTCATGATAGTATCGGAGTCGGAGAAGATGGACCGACGCATCAACCGGTTGAGCAATTGGCATCCTTGCGTAGTATTCCGAATATGATTACTTTCCGTCCGGCAGATGCCAAAGAAACAGCAGCAGCATGGTATACTGCGATGCATTCTGAAAAGACACCTGTGGCCATTGTACTGACCAGACAAAATCTTCCGAATTATGCCAATAGCGGAAAAGAGGCCCTTAAAGGCGGCTACATCCTTTCGGATTGTGAAAAAACAACACCGGATGTACTTTTGATGGCGAGCGGCTCGGAAGTGGAGCAAGTGATGCAGGCACAGGCAAAGCTTTTGGAAGAAGGAATTCATGCCAGAGTGATTAGTATGCCGAGTTTTGAACTTTTTGAACAACAGAGTGCCGAATACAAAGAAAAAGTGATGCCGAAAGAAGTAAGAGCACGCTTTGCAATGGAGGCAGGACGGAGCTTTGGATGGTATAAATATTTGGGCTTAGACGGAAAAATTATTTCCATGGAAAGCTTTGGCGCTTCCGGTCCGGCAGATATTGCGTTTAAGGAATTTGGCTTTACAGCCGAAGCGGTAGTAGATTCTGTAAAAGAAATGCTGAAATAATTAAAAAGAATGATAAATATGCCGATACTATATGAGTATATCCCTAGTATCGGCATAGGTATAAAGGATGATAAAAGAAAGAGGAACTTCATGTTAGACGTATGTTTACTTGGCACGGGTGGAATGATGCCGTTGCCTTATCGTTGGCTGACTTCGCTAATTACCAGACACAATGGCAGTAATTTATTGATTGATTGCGGAGAAGGGACACAGATAACTTTGAAGGAGCAGGGATGGGGTTATAAGCAAATTGATATTATCTGCATTACCCATTTTCATGCCGACCATATCAGTGGATTACCCGGAATGCTTCTTGCAATGGCAAATTCGGAAAGAACCGAGTCGCTTTTAATGATTGGTCCAAAAGGTTTGGAAAGAGTGGTGAACGCATTGCGAGTGATTGTACCGCAATTGCCGTTTGCAATTGAATTTCATGAAGTAAGTGGAGACAAGGAAGAAATCATACATAAGGGCTATCGGATTGTAGCCTTTCATGTGAACCATCGGGTAAACTGTTATGGTTATGCCATTCATATTGACAGACAAGGTAAATTTGACGTAGAACGTGCCAAAGCTTTGGATATTCCGATTCGTGCATGGTCTCTTTTGCAAAGAGGAGAATGTGTGGAGCATGAAGGAAAAGTGTTCACTCCGGATATGGTTTTAGGTGAGCAAAGAAAGGGCATTCATGTGACCTATTGCACAGACACCAGACCAACAGCAAGTATTGAAGAAGCGGCAAGGCATTCCGATTTGTTTATTTGTGAAGGTATGTATGCGGAAAAATTGGAAAATACAAATGCCGTTGCCTATAAACACATGACTTTCGAAGAGGCGGCAACAATTGCCAAAAAAGCGGAAGTAAAAAAACTTTGGCTTACCCATTTCAGCCCATCTTTGATTTATCCGAAAGAGCATTTGCCGGTTGCAAAAGCAATTTTTAAAAATACTGTGATTCCAAAAGACAGAAAGACCATTACTTTGCTTTTTGAAGACTAACTATGCTATGCCGTAACATATTAATAAATGAGGTGTTCCCATGAAAAAAGTAATCATATTAATTATATTAATTATTGCACTATCCGGAATCTTCTATTGGCTATATACAACAGATGAGAAAAAGGAATCCAATCCGATAGAAGGCAATGCGCTCAATGAAGCAAAGGTAATGGAGTTGCTGGAAGAAAAGAACAGCAAGGAAAGAGAGCGTATTTTGCAGACAGCGGCAAAGTCTCCGGACCAGGTAATCGCCCTGAATTCCTTGATTTTTAAAATGACTTACGGCAAGGAACTATCCAAAGAGGAAATGGATGAATTGATAAAGCTGCAAAGAAGTCAGTTTGCAGAAGAGCTACTCAGTGAAAATGAGGAAGCCAATCAACAACTGAAGATATGGCTGGAAAGCAAAAAAAGTAAAGAAAAGAAAATAAAGATAGTGGATTATCATGCACTGGCTCCGTATACCATGGATAAAGTCAAGTACAACGGAAAAAAACGCCCTACTGTAAAAGTCAGTGTGGTATATTATACCAATGTTTCGGGCAATAATCATTATATTGATTATTTGCTGTACGAAGACGACAATCATCATTGGAAGATTGTAGGTTGGGCGAAGGGAGAAGAATTTCTGGTGACAGAATAATCTCTAAAAAAATATAGAAAGGTTTTAATTGTGGAGAAAAAAGATATTATAATACTTGCGATTGAAACATCTTGTGATGAAACATCAGCTGCTGTTGTAAAAAACGGTAGGGATGTTTCTTCTAATATTATTTCATCGCAGATTTCATCTCATAAAAAGTTCGGTGGCGTTGTCCCTGAACTGGCATCTCGTATGCATATTGAAAAAATTGATCAGGTAATTCAAGAGGCTATGCAGGAGGCAGATTGTAAGTTTGAAGATTTATCGGCAATTGCCGTAACCTATGGTCCGGGACTGGTTGGTGCATTGTTGGTCGGAGTAGCAGAAGCAAAGGCATTGGCCTATGCTTTGAACTTACCCTTGATTCCCGTACATCATATCAGTGGTCATATTGCGGCCAATTATATTGAGGATGTGGAGCTTGAGCCACCGTTTTTATGTCTGGTGGTTTCCGGAGGACATACGCATCTTGTCAAGACGGAAGATTATGGTAAATATACTATTTTAGGAAAGACCAGAGATGATGCCATAGGAGAAGCATTTGACAAGATTGCCAGAGAAGTCGGCCTAGGCTATCCGGGGGGGCCGAAAATAGACAAGGCGGCAAAACTGGGGAATGAAGATGCGATTGTATTTCCAAAAGCATATTTGGAAGAAGGCAGCTATGATTTCAGCTTTAGCGGTGTGAAGTCTGCTGTACTGAATTACATGCATCGTGCCAAACAAAGAGGAGAAGAAATCAACCGGGAGGATTTGGTTGCTTCTTTCCAAAAAGCTGTGACAGACGTAGTAGTAGAGAAGACCATGAAAGCAGCAGAAGAACTGGGAATCAAGAAAATTGCACTGGCAGGCGGCGTGGCGGCTAATTCACGTTTGCGAGATGAAATGACAAAAGAATGTGAAAAGAGGGGATACTCTTTCCGAGTGCCTTCTATGATTTATTGCACAGATAATGCGGCTATGATAGGTGCAGCAGCTTATCATGAATATTTAAAAGGTAATTTTGCAGATCTTGATTTGAATGCGGTGCCGAGTTTAAAGTTGGATAATTAGAAAGGGATATATCGTTGAGTGTTATTGTATCAAAATTAAAAGAGGTGCTTTTTTCGGTATTGCCGATTATCGGCTTGGTTATTTTATTTCATTTTACCTTGGTACCGATGGAATCTCACTTGATGATTCGTTTTTTAATCGGAAGCATTTTTATCATTTTGGGATTGACCGTGTTTTTACTGGGGGTAGATATTGGAATCGCTCCGTTGGGAGGATTGACAGGACTTGCATTGGCAAAAACCAATAAATTGTGGATTGTCCTGATTGCCGGCTTAATTTTGGGCTTTTTTATTTCTGTAGCAGAACCCGGCTTGATGGTCTTGGCCGGTCAAGTGGATTTGGTGACGGGAGGTCAAATATCCGGTTGGAGTATTTTGATGGTGGTTTCTTTGGGACTTGCAGTGATGTTGTCCTTGGGTTTCTTGAGAATTTTTTATAATGTTCCTTTGTATCAAGTGTTATTTGCCTTATATGTTATTATTTTTGCTTTGGCAATTTTCGTATCCAGAGAGTTTTTGGCAATTTCCTTTGATGCCTCAGGCTCGACTACAGGCATTTTGGCTGTTCCCTTTATTTTATCCTTATCTGTCGGTATTTCTAAGCTAAAAAAAGACAGTAAGGCCTCAGAACAGGACAGTTTCGGTTTGGTGGCCATTGCTTCTACAGGAGCCATTATTTCTGTCATGCTGCTCAATATTTTTTCGGGGAGCGGACAATTGGTAGGTGGTGGAGAAACGGACATCATGCAAATACAGCCGATTGCTGAGATTGTTTGGACATATTTCAAAGAAAGCTTGATGGCGGTCGTTCCTTTACTTGTTATTTTACTGGTTTTACAAAATATATCTTTTAAGTTGAAGAAAAAGGAATTGAGAAAATTGCTGACCGGCTTTGTGTTTGCCTTTGTGGGCTTATTTATTTTTCTGGTCGGTGTCAATGCCGGATTTATGAATGTCGGAGTCAGACTTGGATATTATCTGGCAGGATTTGATAATAAAATCTATATTATCGTCATTGCTTTTATTTTGGGAATTGTGACAATTTTAGCGGAACCGGCGGTATATGTATTGACACATCAAATTGAGGATGTAACCAGTGGTTATGTCAAGAGAAAAGCGGTACTGGTGCCTCTTGCCCTTGGCGTAGGTGTGGCGGTTATGCTTTCGGTGGTTCGTATTTTGGTGCCGGCAGTGCAATTATGGCATTATTTACTGCCGGGTTATATTCTGTGTGTGGTCTTGATGTTCATAGCACCAAAACTCTTTGTCGGGATTGCCTTTGATGCAGGTGGTGTGGCGACAGGTCCAATGACGGCGACATTTATTTTAGCCTTTATTCAGGGGGCGGCACAAGCATTTGAAGGTGCGGATATTGTAGTGGACGGCTTCGGAATGATTGCTATGGTTGCGATGATGCCGATTATTACGTTGGAGCTTTTAGGATTGATTTTTGGTTTGAAAGCAAAAGGATTGGAGAAATAAATATGGCAGATTATGGCAGTTTAGGTTCATTTTACGAATTGATTTATGCCATCATTCCCTATGGAATGGGCAGTAAGTTTATGAAGAAAGCGAAAAGCTACGGGATAGCGGGCGGTACTATTTTGCCGGGGAAAGGCACCGTACAAAATCCGATTTTGAACTTTTTTTCTTTAAATGATGAGCGCAAAGAGATTGTGTTGTTGGGAACGGACTCCGTTACGGCAAAAACGGCTCTGGAGAATCTGAGTAGAGATTTTCATTTTGAAAAGCCGAATAAAGGAATTGTATTTACGACAGCGATGTGTGCAATTATTGGCTCAAGCCACCAAAAAGAAGCAAGCGATGCTCCGGAAAGAAAGGATGAAAAAAAGATGTACCAATTAGTGACTACGATTGTAAATAGAGGAAAAGCGGAAGATGTGATTGAAGCAGCAAAAAAAGCCGGCTCTAAGGGAGGCACTATTATCAATGCACGGGGTTCGGGAGTACACGAAACATTAAAACTCTTTAATATGGATATTGAGCCGGAAAAAGAGATGGTTTTGATTTTGTCCAAAAATGAAGTCACCGAAGAAATCATTCAGTCAATTCGTAGTCATTTGGAAATTGATAAGCCTGGGAATGGTGTTATTTTTATCCAAAATGTCAATCAGGCCTATGGAATTTATGATTCCTAGGGTTGAACGGAGTTGCATCAGTAAAAATAAAAAAGCGGTAAATTTTCAAAGTAAGTTCTAGTAGGGCTAGAAGTTGCACTAAGTTTGAGA
>JAUMXK010000088.1 GCA_030535295.1 Eubacteriales bacterium
CCTAAGTTCCAGTCAGACCTTAAACCTAGAACTTACTTTGGGAATTAACTAATTTCTCTATTATATTGAAAAAACCTTTTCTTTCTTGCGGACTTGTGATATAATCATTTGATGAATGCATATTGTTCAGGAATAAAACAGAAAAAGCCGAAAATGTGCTTTGCACCTCTGGACAAGATTGTAAAAAGCTCTGTGGTAGAAGAGATGGCAGCCACAGACAAGGGGCGAGCCATCCGAAAGAAGAATACAAAAAGGAGAAAGCAAATGAGTGCAAAATTTGAAAAATTAGAAAAGAATATGGTCAAATTTACCATGGAAGTGGATGCGGATACTTTTAAAAAAGCAATTGAAACCGCATACCAAAAAAATAGAGGAAAAATCAATTTACAAGGTTTTCGTAAAGGCAAAGCACCTAGAAAATTGATTGAAAAAGCTTACGGTGCGGATGTGTTTTATGAAGATGCAGCCAATGAAGTAATGCAGCCGGCTTATGAAGCGGCAATCAAAGAATCCGGACTTGAAATTGTATCTCGTCCAAGCGTGGATGTAGTGCAAGCAGAAGAAGGCAAACCTTTCATCTTTACTGCTGAAGTGGCAGTCAAGCCGGAAGTGACTTTAAAAGACTATAAGAATATTGAAATCCAAAAAGAAGAAATCACTGTCAGCGAAGAAGAAATCAATAAAAAATTGGATGAAGTAAGAGAGAAAAATTCCAGAATCATCGAAGTGGAAGACCGTGCCGTCAAGACCGGTGACATTGTTACGATTGACTATGCAGGCTCTGTAGACGGAGTGGCATTTGAAGGTGGTACCGATACCGGACATGAACTCACTATCGGTTCCGGACACTTTATTCCGGGCTTTGAAGATCAATTAATCGGTCACAACATCGGAGATGAATTTGATGTCAATGTGACGTTCCCGGATCCATATCATGCAGATGATTTAGCAGGAAAAGATGCTGTTTTTGCTGTCAAAGTACATGGTATCAAAGAAAAAGAATTGCCGGAATTGGATGATGAATTGGCACAAGATGTATCGGATTTTGATACCTTGGAAGAATACAAGGAAGATCTTAAAAAGCAATTATTGCATGACAAAGAGCATAAGGCGGAGCATGAATTAGAGCATAAGGTTATGGATGCCTTGGTAGAAAGATTGGAAGTGGAATTGCCGGAACCAATGGTTGATTTGGAAGTGGAAAATCAACTTTACAACATGGAAAACCGTATGCGTGCACAAGGGTTCTCACTGGAGCAATACATGCAATTTACCGGTCAAACCATTGCTTCTTTGCAAGCCGGTATGAAGGAAGGTGCTGCCAAGAGCATTAAAGGAAGATTGGCATTGGAAGCGGTAGCCAAAGCGGAAAACTTTGAAGTAAGTGAAGAAGAATTGGAAAAAGAATATCAAAAAATGGCTGACATGTATAAGATGGACGTAGAAAAAGTAAAAGAAATGGTACCGGATACCGATATGATGAAAGAGGATATCTTAAATCAAAAGGCTATGGAGTTTGTAAAGAAAGAAGTAAAGTTCATCTAATCTCTCCTCTTTCCCCAACCCTTTCGGGTGATTGCCTTGCCTAGTTGGCAGGGAAAATACGGTGAAAGGCTGAGAGATACGTAAAACAAAATATTAGAGCAATGAAATCGGAAGCGGCAATCTCCATAACATCTCGTAGTAGATGCTATGTTTAAAATAGTATTTTAAGCATTTTGGAGCATAGCCGCTTTCCCAAACTAAACAATTTTATAAAGGAGGTTTCTATGAGCTTAGTTCCTTATGTTATCGAGCAAACAGGACGTGGAGAGCGTTCTTATGATATATATTCCCGCCTTTTGAAAGAAAGAATCATCTTTTTGGGCGAAGAGGTCAATGATGTGACTGCCAGTCTGGTGGTGGCACAGCTTTTATTCTTGGAATCCGAAGATCCGGAAAAGGATATTTATCTTTACATCAATAGCCCTGGAGGTGTCATTACAGCCGGTATGGCGATTTATGATACCATGCAATACATCAAGTCGGATGTTTCGACCATTTGTATCGGTATGGCAGCCAGCATGGGTGCATTCCTTTTGGCAGGTGGAGCCAAAGGCAAGAGAATGATTTTGCCGAATGCCGAAGTAATGATTCACCAACCATCCGGCGGCTCACAAGGTCAAGCCAGTGACATCAAGATTCAGGCAGAGCGAATCTTGCAAATGCGCAGCAATTTGAATAAGATTTTGAGTGAAAATACAGGGCAACCGCTGGAAGTGATTGAAAGAGATACCGAAAGAGATCATTTCCTAAGTGCGGAAGAAGCAGTAGCATACGGTATCGTTGATAAAATTATTGAAAAGAAATAGGTGATTGATTTGGCAAATAAAACAGAAGAAAGAAGACAATTGCGCTGTTCGTTTTGTAATAAGACACAGGATCAGGTGCGAAAGCTGATTGCCGGTCCGAATGCGTATATTTGTAATGAATGTATTGATTTGTGCGGTGAGATTTTAAGTGAAGAATTGGGACAAGCGGCAGAGCTTGACTTGACCAATGTGCCAAAGCCGGAAGAAATCAAGGACTTTTTGGATCAATATGTGATTGGACAGGAAGATGCCAAAAAGACTTTGGCAGTGGCAGTGTATAACCACTACAAAAGAATCAATGCCGGACTGGAAGATGGAGTGGAGATTCAAAAGTCGAATATTTTGCTGTTGGGGCCTACCGGCTCAGGTAAGACCTTATTGGCACAATCTTTGGCAAGAGTATTGAATGTACCGTTTGCCATTGCCGATGCCACTTCCCTGACAGAAGCCGGCTATGTAGGCGAGGACGTGGAAAATATACTTTTGCGCCTGCTGCAAGCTTCCGACTTTGATGTGGAAAAGGCAGAACTGGGTATTATTTATATTGATGAAATTGATAAAATAACCAAGAAATCAGAAAATCCGTCTATTACCAGAGATGTCAGTGGAGAGGGCGTGCAACAAGCATTGCTGAAAATTCTGGAAGGTACGATTGCCAATGTACCGCCACAAGGCGGTAGGAAACATCCGCATCAGGAATTCATCCAAATGGATACCAGCAATATCTTATTTATTATTGCCGGTGCCTTTGACGGATTGGAAAAAGTGATTGAAAAGAGAACCGGTAAAAAAGGCATGGGATTCGGTGCGGAAATCAAAGGCAAGAGCGAAGAATCCTTAGGCGAAACCCTAAAGAAAGTCGGGCCGGAAGATTTGATTCGTTATGGTTTGATTCCGGAATTTGTCGGACGGGTACCGGTGGTAGTGAGCTTAGATAATTTAGATGAAACGGCCTTAATCCGTATTTTAAATGAGCCGAAGAATGCTTTGATTAAGCAGTATCAAAGCCTGCTGGCAATTGATGGTGTGGAGCTGGAATTTGAAGAAGAAGCACTGAAAGAGATTGCAGCCATTGCAATCAAAGGTAAGACCGGTGCCAGAGGACTGAGAGCCATCATTGAAAAGACAATGCTGGATATTATGTATCAAATTCCTTCCGACAGTGAAATTAGCAAGGTCATTATTACAAGAGCCGCCGTTTTAGGGGGCAAGCCGGAAGTGATTCGCAATGTTCAAGCCATTAAAAAGCCGTCCTTGCCGAAGAAAAAGAAGGCTATCACTTCTAATTCGGATTTAGCCTAGTTAGGGGATTTTATGAAGAAGAAAAAAGGAATGCCCTTATTGATTTTGAAGGGTTTAGTCATATTGCCCAAGAGTTTACTGCACATTGATATCAAACATGATTTTTCGGTGGGTGCAGTGGACGAAGCAATGGAAAAAGACCAACTGCTCTTTCTGGTGACACAAAAAGACCAATTTAAAGAAGAGCCGGATTTGGCAGATGTTTATGCCATTGGTACCATTGCCAAGGTGAAACAAATTGTGAAAATGCCGAAAAACAATATTTCTGTTGTGGTCGAAGGTATTGCCCGTGGGAAATTATTGGCATTTGAAATGGCAGAAGGTTTTTACCATGCAGAGGTAGAAGCACTTTCTGAAATCGAAGCCAATATCAATCAGGAAGAAAAAGAAGCTTATTTTCGCAGTGCGAAAGAAAGCATTCAGGAGTATGCCGGACTGGTATCCAAGATAGACAAAGACTTAATTCGCAGAGTGCTGGCAATGGATAGTCTAGGTGATTTGGCCGATGCCATTGCAGCGTATATTTTGCGCTCCTTGGAGAAGAAGCAGGAAATTCTGGAAGAACTGAATGAAGAAGAAAGACTGAAGAAAACTTTGCAAATCTTGGCAACCGAAATTGAAATTACCAAGGTGCAAAGAAAATTAAATGAGGATGTCAAACGTTCTTTGGATAAGAACCAAAAGAACTATGTCTTGAGAGAGCAGCTAAAAGCTATTCAGGAAGAGCTTGGCGATGAAGAAGAGGATGAAATTGAAGAATATCGTCGGAAAATCAAAAGACTCAAGGCCACAGCGGAAGTCAAGGAGAAACTGAATAAGGAAGTCAATCGACTTTCTCGTATGCCCGGTTCTTCGCCGGATGCGACGACTTCCCGCAACTATTTGGAAGCGGTGCTGGAGTATCCTTGGGGTAAGACCAGCAAGGAGTCGATGGATTTAAGGAAGGCACAGCAAATCCTAGATGAAGACCATTACGGACTGGAGAAAGTCAAGGAAAGGGTGTTGGAACATTTGGCGATTCGCCAATTGTCCAAGGATGTCAATAGCCCGATTATTTGTTTGGTTGGCCCTCCGGGAACGGGAAAAACCTCGGTCGTACGCTCCATCGCCAGAGCCGTAGGCAGGGAATATGTTCGTATTTCTCTGGGTGGTGTACGGGATGAAGCGGAAATCAGAGGTCACCGCAAGACCTATATCGGCTCGATGCCGGGCAGAATTGTGTCTGCTATCAAACAAGCCGGAACGGTCAATCCTTTGATTCTCTTGGATGAGCTGGATAAGACCAGTTCAGATTTTCGTGGCAATCCGGCAGCGGCCCTTTTGGAAGTGCTGGACGGAGAGCAAAATAAGTCTTTCCGTGACCATTATTTTGAGATTCCGATTGATTTGTCGGGGGTGCTCTTTATTGCTACGGCCAATAGCTTGTCGACGATTCCAAGACCGCTGATGGATAGACTGGAGATTATCGAAGTCAGCTCGTATTCTATGAATGAGAAGTTTCATATTGCCCGTAAATATTTGCTGGCAAAGCAGCTGAAAAAAAGCGGTTTGACCGAGGAACAAATCAGTATTAGCGACAATGCCCTCAGAGCGGTTATTTCCGGCTATACCAGAGAGGCCGGTGTCAGAAATCTGGAGAGAAAAATCGGGGATATCTGCCGCAAAGTGGCCAAGGAAATCTTACTTGGTAAGAGCAAAAAGGTCATAGTCAAGGAAAACAATCTGGAAAAATACTTGGGAGTACCAAGCTATCATTATGATAAAATAGCAGAAAGCCCACAAATTGGTTTAGTAAGAGGCTTGGCATGGACGGAAGTCGGTGGCGATACCCTTTCTATTGAAGTGGTGGCAGTTGCCGGAAAAGGTGAATTCAAGCTGACCGGACGATTGGGCGAAGTGATGAAAGAATCTGCGTCTGCGGCAATGAGCTATTTGCGTAGCACCATTGAGAAATATCATTTGCCGGCGGAGTTTTATAAATCGACTGATTTTCACATTCACATTCCGGAAGGAGCAGTGCCAAAAGATGGCCCATCTGCCGGAATTACCATGGCAACCGCTATGTTTTCGGCGCTGACCGGCAGAGCGGTGCGCAATGATGTAGCTATGACCGGGGAAATCACTCTGCGTGGTAGAGTGCTTGCAATTGGCGGTCTGAAAGAAAAAATCCTAGCAGCCAAACGTGCCGGCATTACGGAAATCATTGTGCCACTGGCCAACAAAGTCAATATTGGAGAGCTGGACAGCGAAATCACTCGCAATCTGCAAATCCACTATGTCGAATCGGCAGAAGAAGTCTTTGAGATTGCCGTTTTGCCAAAAGAAGAAAAGACGAAAGCGTCAAGGAAAGCAAAAACAGGCAGTCAGAGCAATGTGAAGAGCAAGAAAACATTAAAATAGCTTTTTCGAGTGTTTATTCACTAGCGGAAAAGAAGAAAAAGGAGCATTGTAAAAAGCTTTGAAAAAATCTTTTTACAATGCTCCTTTGTTTTACAGAAAATTGTTCTAATCTACCAGTATCCAGTTGCCAATCCATTGCTTAGTTGTAGCGTTATAGAGTCTTTTATAGGCTTTTCCATTAATATATTTATATTTCCAGATAAGGACATCTTTTAATGGAACAATGGAATGGTCTGCTTGTACAGTCATAGATTTTTGCTTGGATAGGATATTGGCATTGCCTGGGTAGCGGGAAATATCCATTATAAGTATCATTAGAAATAAAGTAAGAAAAAAATTGCGTAGTTTTTTCATAAAATGCCTCCCTTTTTGTCAACAGATTTTGGGTTACTTTGATAAACTTTTTACTTCGATATCCTGAAAGGAATTTGGCCTCTTTTCAAAAGAAGCAAAAAATTGATCATCAACATATAAATGGTAAGTGCCATCTTTGTCCGTCATAAAATAGCTGTTTTCCGGAGTGATGGAGACTGCACCATCCAGCTCTTCCGGAGAAGGATTGTAGCTGGCTTCAAAGGTATAAAAGAGAGGAAACATCAATAATAAAAAGGCGACTAAAATAGCGACTTTTTGAAGGGCAGTCAGAGCGGTTTTGCTTTGCTTTTTGATGGAATCTGTGATAGCCGCAATTCGGTGTTTCAATATCCTTTGATTATCGGCAAAGGATAGAGGGGCAAGGATATTGGTATGAGTATATCCCAACTTGGCAAAGTCAATCAAAGCAGACATATAGCCCACAGACTCTTCTTTTGATATCTTTTTGGTCACAAAGTAATCCACCTGATGTTCCAAAGCTTGAGAAAGTTTTGCATTCAAAAACCATACCACCGGAAGCCACCAATGCACAATCGTGACAAAATTTGCCAGGAACTTGATATATAGATGTCCAAGCTTGATATGCTGTAGTTCATGCAAAAGCACCATTTTTAAGTGCTCTTTTTGCATGCCTTTGGGTAGTACAATGACAGGCTTTCTAAGGCCAAAAACAAAGGGACTGGCCAGCGTGTCGATTTGCAGGATAGCCGGAACTTGCCTTATATTTTCCTCTTCGCATAAGCTGCGAGTTAAATGGAGGATAAAAGCATCCGAAGTTTCCGGAATATGGGTAAGCAATCGTTTTAGCCGATGACGTTTATAAAGTGTATAGATTAAAATAAGAAAGGCAACACTTAACCATATAAAAATCAAAAAAGACTTAATAGAAAGAGTGCCAAATAACAGAGATTGCTCTTTTTCTCTGGTATAAGTCAGGATGACAGATACCGGTATGGTGACGGTAAAAGAAAATTCAAAGGGAATAAATAGCTTTAAAACAATGCCCCCTAGAAGGAGGAAAAGGATTCCTTTATTTTTATTGGTTAGCGCATGGGGAAAACGAAGAAGATAAATAAGGATTAGTGCGGCACCGGTGCAAAATAACCAGTTTGTTAAAAATAAAGATGATGACATAGCGACTATTCCTCCTCTTTTAGTTTTTGTACCATTTCTTCAAGCTCATGCAAATCATGGAGCGTTTCAGGGTTGTTCTTTAAAATCTGCTTTACAAAATTGAGAGTAGAAAAATTTAAAATCGTAGACTGCATAGCACCCAGCTGATTGGCAGCATATTCTTCGGCACTGATTTTGGCTTGAAAGGTTCTGGCGACAGTAGTGCCGCTATAGCCAAAGCCCGTGACTTCGATAAAGCCCTTTTCCAAAAGTCTGGGGATTGTGATTTTTACAGAATTGATGCTCAGTTTTCCGGATTTGGAAAGCTCTAATGCCGTCACCGGCTTTCCGGCTGACCAAACCAAAAACATCACTTCTTCCTCTTTAAAGGTTAGTTTTGGTATGTTTTTTTTCATAATGATTTTCTCCGTATGGAAGTGAAAAGCTGTGTATGGGTAACTAATTTATGAGATTAGTATAGTACAAAAAATATATATAGTCAATATAAATATAGAAAATTGTATGATAAAAAAAATAACTGAAAATATAATTTTATTTAAGAGGGTTGAAAATATTACAATTAACTATTGACAAACTTACTTGTGAGGTATATACTTTGATATAGCTTGATTGATGAATCAATTCATAGAATATTCATGGTAACATCAGCGATTATGCTGTTGGTATAATAAAAAAGGGAAAGAATCTATTTCGCTTTCTGGTATTGAAGTAGCTGCTTATCGTAGATTTTCCAGAAGGATTCTGTTGGTATTAATTGGAGTAGAATCAGTACTTTGGTGGATGGGAGCAGAAAATTATGGAATTAGTTTAATGTTAACTATGGTATTGACAGCAGGAATGCTGATAGTACGAGAAAAGTAGTGACAGGAAAGAAAATATTTAGAAGGGGGGGTGATACCATTGTGGTGGGTTATTTGATGAAAGCTATGAAAGTATTATGGTACAAGTTAAAAAAAG
>JAUMXK010000089.1 GCA_030535295.1 Eubacteriales bacterium
GTATTTTTTTGTGTCAACTTTCTGACCTATTTAAAGTATACAGGAAGCTCCTAATCATAATTAACCCATTTCTTCTGGAACCTCAACTGTAACACCGTAATAATCATGATAATAAAGAATAAGAAAACCGCCAATGCCGAAGCATATCCTCTCTTATTAAATACAAAGGCATTTTCATAAAAATAAAGTACCATACTTTGAGTGTACTCCTTTGCCAAACCTGTTTTTCCAATCATCATATAAATGGTATCAAAGGTTTGGAATGTACCGATTAATGTGGTAATCAGCACGAAAAACAAGGTCGGTGTCAGCAAAGGCAAAGTGATGGTAAAGAATTGGCGAATCGGTCTGGCACCATCAATCGCCGCCGCTTCATAGTAGCTCTTGGAAATGCCTTGAATTCCTGCCAATAAAATAATCATATTGTAGCCGGTATTAATCCAAATACTGACAACACAGATGGAGAGCAATGCCGTTCTGGGGTCGGTCAAAAAACGAACGGCCTCAAAACCCAGAGCATTTAAAAAGGCATTGATAATACCATAATCTCCATTATACATCCAGCGCCAAATCATCGCAACGGCAGCTCCCATCGTAATGGCCGGAATAAAATATACCACCCGGAAAAAACCTCTGCCTTTGATTTTGGAATTGAGCAGGCTTGCCAAAATCAATGAGCTGATAATCGTTCCCGGCACAATTACCAATACATAGGAAAAGGTATTTGCCAAAGAGCGCCACATGATTTGGTCTCCAAACATCCTAACATAGTTATCAAGTCCTGCAAAGGACCTGACATTAAACGATCCGGCATGATAAAAACTATCCAGAAAAACTTTAAAAACCGGATAAATATAAAAAACACCCAGCCCCAAAACCACCGGAAGAATCATCAGATATGCCGTAATATAATCCTTTTTTTGTCTTGTATTCAATTCTATCCTAACCTCCTTTTCCATTGTCTATGGTCTCGCTCTTGCCAACAAAATCATTTACAGAATCGAGCAGGAGAGAAAATCCAATAAATTTTCCCGACCTCTCACACCACCATGCGTATTCGGGAGTTGCACCCGTTAGAGCACGCCCACGGTGCTCAAATCAAGGAAAGGGCTTAAAAAAGCCCTTTTCCTTTTTGTCATTATTTTTCGTTTTTAAGTACTTCATTCATTTGTTCTGCCAATTTGTCCGAAGCTTCCTTGACACCGATTTCCATATTGAATACTTTTTTCATTGCTTCTGTTTGATATTGTCCCCATTCTCCGGTATTTTGAGAAGCAGGATATGGATAAGAATACTCTTGTGCCGCTTTAATAAAAGTATTTAAATCATAATTCGGATTTTTTTCTACCCAGTCTTTTGCTGTTCCTTTGAATGCAGGAATCGCTGCACCGGTTTCTGCGGATAATTTATGAGCTTTTTCACTTGCTAAAAATTCCACCCATTTCCATGCCGCTTCCGGATTTTTGGTTCCTTTTGAGATACAGTTGCCAAGGCCGTGAATCACGGTACCTTTTTTACCGTTGATACTTGGTAATGCCACTACGCCGATATGGTCTTTGTTTTCAGACTCGATAACTTGGTTTAAGAACCAAGAACCGTTCCAGTGCATTGCCAGTCTTCCGGACAAGAATTGAACATAGTCTTCGGTTTCTTCAAAGGAGGCAATATCCGGAGAAACGCCTTCTTTTAATAAATCAACCCAAAGTTGGATACCAAGTTGTGTTTCCGCTTTATCATAACCGGAAGTCTTTTTATCATCGGAAATGACATTGCCGCCGGCCGCATAAATTGTATTGTAGATACCGGTTTGGTCACGATATGCCGCACTGATACCGTAAACACTCTTATCACTCTTGGTCAAGGTCTTAGCGGTTGCAACCATTTCTTCCCATGTCCAGTCTTCTTTTGGATAAGGAACTCCCGCTTCATCAAAAATCTTTTTGTTGTACCATACAGCAATGGTATCAAAGTCTTTTGGAATCGCATATTGTACGCCGTCTACATTGTAAAGTTTGACCAATGCTTCCGGATAATTTGCTAAATCAATACCTGCTGTTTTAATCAAATCATCAATCGGAAGTAACACACCGCCTTTTGCATACTTAGCAATGTTCGGTCCGTTCAGCCAGAATACATCGGCAGCGCTGCCGCTGGTAGCACTGGCTTCCAATTTTGTCCAATATTCATTCCATGTGTTTGGCTCTAAATTCACTTTTACATTTGGATATACTTTGTTGAATTCTTCTACGCATTTTTCAAAGTAAGCCTTTTGTCCGGAATCCCAAAAAGCATAGCTGATGGAGCCTGAAATTTCTTCTTTAGAGTTGCCGGATGGTTTTTGTTCATTTTTTTGTCCGCAACCTGCCAGTACAGAAACCAATAGTAAAACTGTTAAAATCAGTGACAAAGTTTTTTTCATCTTCATATTTTACTCCTTTCAATTTGAAAATAGTAGCTGTTTAGTGGCGGAACCACTTTTTATGTCACTAATTGTAAAAGATTTTTTCCGTTTTCACCATTGCTTTGTTTTACTATATTTTGTACTTTTTTGACCTCTTTTTTAAAAAAAAGGATTATTTTTACTTTTTTATGGATTTTTTTTACCTGATATTTTTTTCTCTGTCCGCCATGTATTGAATCAGTCTTTTTTCATCGATATCCCCATGCAGATAGCGTTGTACTTGACTGATGTATTTGCGATAGATATAGCCGTTCCAACTGTTTTCCGGAGTTTCTTTTTGGATTTCCGATTCCAGTGCTTTCTGATAGGCGAAATAGAGCTTACTTTTGGTATTTTTTAATACTTCCATGTCAATTCTGGGATTGGAAGGAATTCGTCCGGTTTCCCATAAGATTTTCATTTGCACCGGATAGCTGAGCATGTACTTAATAAAACGCACACTGGCTTCCTGTTGTTCCTTGGAACCCCAATTGCTGATTAGATAGCCCGAGCCGGCGGAGATTTGTGTTTCCTGTTTGCCGGAGCGATTTGGAAACAAAGCATAATCGGCATCCAAGTGCTCGGAAAACTCTCTGGCTTCCCAAATCTCACCGATGTAGATGGCGGAATGTCCGAAACGAAAGCTAAAGAGAGGTTCTTTGTAAACATCTTCTACTGCTCTGATATCATTTTCCTGATAGATTCTTTTGAATAACGATAGATTTTGCAAAAAGGAAAAACTGTTGGAGCCCAATGGATAGAAAGCGGTACTCCCTTCCGGCTCCGGCAAAATTGCCTGCAACAGAACCGCACTTTTCTTGGCATCAAAATCCATGACAACGGTATTGTATTTTTTTTCGGCAGACCATTCTTTGATTTTTTGGCAGGCATCCATAAAGTCTTTCCAGGTATTTGGCACTTCCGTGATACCTGCATTGGCAAAGATTTTCTTGTTGTACCAATATCCCTTAATATCCAGCAAATCACTGACGGTATAGAGCTTTTGTTCCTGCGTTGTCCATCTTTTTAAAATATATGGAGAAACATTGGAGTGGAACTGCTCATCTTCTAAAAGATAGGGCATTAAATCTACGGCGCTGTCTTGCTCAACCATAAAATTGTAGAGCGTATCCGTTCCACCGACTCCGGTGTAGATAATATTCGGAATGTTGCCGATAGCAAGCATATCCTTTGCTTTTTCTTCCAAACTCTCAAAGGACGGCATGGAAACCAAGCTAAGCTTGACATCCGGATTTTCTTTTTCAAAATCTTGATAAATTTGCCGCATCACCACATCTTCTTTGGACATGGTACCCCAGCCATGTAATAAGACGATATTGATTTTGTCCTTGCTTTTTTCTTGGGACATTGGCTCCTTCCCTTTACTACAGCCGAAAAGAACAAGACAAAATAAAAGTAAGATTACAAAAAAACTGTTTTGAAATTGTCTTCTTCCACATATTCTTTTTTTATTCTTATACCTCTTCTTCATGTTTTCACCTGCTTAGATTTGTTTTTCTTTGCTATACGGCAAACGCAGCAAGACTGTCGTTCCTTCTTCCGCATTGCTTTTCACATCAACACCATAATCATCTCCATAAAGATTGTAAATCAACCTCCGAATATTCATAATACCGGTTCCCGGACTTTTTCTTTCTTCACCGCTCAATGTACTTTGCATATCAAATCCCACACCATCGTCCTTTACTTCTATCTGCAATATTTTCTTCTCTTTTTGGGAGATTCGCACCGTAATATGACCTTTGCTGCTTTTGGGCTCTAAACCGTGAATCATAGCGTTTTCTACAATCGGCTCCACCGATAATCTAGGTATCATACATTCTTTCAAGTCTTCCGACTCCCAGAAAATCTGGTAGGATACCTTATCCTTAAAACGTTCGCCGGAAAGATAGAGATAAAATTCCACGATTTCCATTTCATCTGCCAATAGAATTTCGATTTCATTTTTGCGAAAGAGCTTGCCTTGCATCAAGCCCGCAAAGGCAGTAACCATACGATATAAATCCTCATCCTTATTTTTTTTCAAGCGAATGGCTATCATAGATAATACATTAAACATAAAATGCGGATTGGTTTGTGCCTGTAAATATTGAATCCTTGCTTCTTTGACCAGAATTTCCGCTTCATATACTTCCTTGATGAGATGGTCGATTTTTTCGGTCATATCATTGAAGGAACGGCTGATTTCCTGAAATTCCTGAATATTGTAATTTCCCAGTCGGGTGTCAAAATCTCCTTTACCCACTTGTTTCATTTTCTGCACTATGGTCAGCAGCGGTTTGCTCAATTGCTTGGAGATATAAAAAATAACCAACAAAACCATAAAAAATAAAGAGGCGGCAATCATCCATGCCATTTTAAACCCCGGTTCAATATCCTGATACAGTTTACTTTTGGGAACCATCAAATACGATGTCAATCCGAAATTCCCCGGCTGAATATGGTATCTATAATCCGTCCCTTCCAGCCTGGCTTCTCCCTCAGTCCCCTTGAGGCTTTTCAGAAAACTCGGCGAAAGAGCTTCCCCAAGTACCACTTCATAATCACTATCTAATATCCCCCATAAATCACTTTGATATTTTCCCAACTGATAAAAGATTTCCCGAATACCAGTAGAAGATAATAGCGCAACACAATACCCTTTTAGCCTTAAATCATCATCGTATAGGGCAACATACAATTCTACGGTATCTCCATAGGCAAAATAGCTGAATCTGTCTTTGGCTACCACATACTCCCGGAGCATTTGGCGCAATCTTTTGCTCATATTTAGCTGCTCCGCAACAGACATCGGATAGAAATGGCTGTCAATGCTGTCATACTTTAAATTGAATATATATAAATCTTTGACAATCGGATAGACTCCTTTTAGGATATTGCTTTCCGCAAACAGATTGGAGCCTTTTTCCAAAGATTTTTCCAGTAATTCCCGATTTTTTATTTTGCCACGGAAAAAATCTTCCCACTCCGGATTGTTCCGGATAAAGA
Source organism: Eubacteriales bacterium (assembly GCA_030535295.1). Classification (GTDB taxonomy): domain Bacteria; phylum Bacillota; class Clostridia; order Lachnospirales; family Vallitaleaceae; genus W11650. The sequence continues at coordinate 5,450 of JAUMXK010000089.1, forward strand.
TGACCGTTTCCGCAATAAAACTCATATGATTGGTGAATTGCTTTTGCACACTTTCCATATAAAATCCCAAATCTTCTTCGGCTTGTGCGAAGGACTGCTTAAACAATATAAAAGAGAGTATTACCCCCACCAAAAGCATGGTGACTAAGCTCGTAACACTTAATATCCAAAGTAATTCCGAGCGCAGTGTTCTGGGTGTCGCCTTTTTCACTTGATACTGCTTTTTCCAATTCATTTATTTTCCGCTCATTTCTGATTTTGACTGTTTGACCGCTTATTGTATTATAACCAATCCCTTGTAAATTGGCAATCTCGGTTTGAGATTAAGAAACTACCGTAGCCCTTGCAGCCAACCGGCTCTCTGTGCCGCTTCCCGATATGGTTCAAACCAATCTTCTCCTGCTTTCGGGGTGACCGGCAAGCCTGCCGCTCTTACCAAAAGAGTAAGGTACTCTTTGCCGGTGATTTCTCTGCCACCGCCAAAAGTTCCGTCCTCATAGCCTTTTACGAATTGCATCCACATCCGCCTTGTCTTCCATCTTATCCGTCAATTCCTTGAATTTTCCTTCCTGAGGTGCCGACAGAGCAATTTCTTCTTCATTAATAACAGTTGTAACACTGTCACTACTTGCTACTTCCGGTACATACGGCAGCAGTACGGAGTTATCCGGCTCAGGCTGTGGCTGTGGTTCCCAGGCATTCCCTTGTTCCTCAAATTCGCCAAAGCCGTCATCTTCCGGTGTCATAAATTTTCCGGTCGCTTTTACTTTGATATCGGCATAAACCACTTCATCTGCCCAGGTTTGCGCACCTGCAAACGCTTTGATTTCCAGTTTTTGCGCATTTGCCGGAATCTCAAAATCTACAAAAATCGCTTCGGTTTCATAAAGGATATTTTGAGAACTGTGTTTTACGACTCCGTCTACCAAAAACTCGATTTTTTCTACATTGGCATGATTTAGGTCAGGATGTCCTGCCGTCCGGTCAATGCCAATATAAGATTGGAGTCTGGTCGCAGCCGCCCCTCTCAAATCATAAGTGATTACGGATGGGTGTGCACTAATATCGGCGATAGTACCTAAGCCCTTTTCAAATACACGGGTTTTTCCTCCCGGCATCTTCAGACTGATTTTATCCGGAAATCCTTCATTGCCTTTGGTAAAGGGTTGATTTTTCTGTACTTCTTTGTGTTTGTAAGCATCTCCGTGAGTAGCCGAAACCCAGTCAATGTCGGACAAGAATCTCCATTCCGTTTGTGGCTCGTCTGCAGCATTGGCGGCATATCCGGATTGCACAGTGCTCCAATTGAGCAACCCCAGTATCATCATAATACCCAATGCAACCGCAATGACTCTATCCCGCTCGGGAGAGCGGGCACATGGGCTCCCCGCTATCGCGATTTACTCCGTAAAACGCTGTCGCGGCACATGCTTTCGTAACTTGCTTCGCAAGATTACTGTCGCTCCCACCCATTTTACGAGTCTAAAAAAGACTGTTCCGGGGAACGTGGGAAAGTTGAGTTTATAATAAACACAGTATATCGATTTCTTTTTTGCTTTTATAGGGAATCCATTGACATAAACAGGTGCTTTATTTACTTTTTCATGGAAAAATATTTACCTTTTGTCAAAAAATCAAAAAAAGGGGCTGTTGCAAAATGCAGATTTTACACAAGATATTGTTGCGAAACAAAGAAAATTTCCTTGTATCTTGTATAAAAATCTTAAAATGCAACAGCTCCTTTTCTTCTCTTTTTATTGTTCCGGTTCTTTCTTTTGTTTAAACTCCTTCGGAGATTGACCGGTATGCTTTTTAAATACTTTCGAAAAATATCCGGTATCTTCAAACCCTACTTTTTCTGAGATTTCAAATATTTTCAGCTCGGTATTGCTCAGATATTCTTTTGCCGCTTCCACCTTTCTTTTTAGAATGGCATCGCTGATGTTGATTCCCTTCTTTTCTTTATACAATCGGCTCAAATAGCTTTTATTGGCATGCAGCACTTCTGCCATACTCTCCAATGAAATTCTTTCCTTAAAATGCTCATCTATATATTTTTCCATACGAGAGTACAAATCTCCACTCTCCACTTTGGAGATTTCTATTGGTGTTTCCATCTCTTCTAAATTGGCAATCGCCTTTTTGACCGCCCTAGGCAATTCTTCCAAAATAGAAATCTTACGCACATATTCGCAGACATTATAGCTAATCGCTTTTCTGGCATATTCAAACTCTGAATGTGCCGACAAAATAATCACCTGAATCTTAGGATAATTTTCATAAATAAATCGGCACACCTCAAGACCGTCAACCAAAGGCATCTTGATATCTACAATGACGATATTGGGTTGGTCTTTTTTGATGGATTCAATCAATTCACTTCCATTGGTCGCAACGGCACTGACAAAACAGTCCATGTTTGCCCATGAAATCATCGTTGATAATGCATCCCGAATAAATACCTCATCGTCTGCAACCGCTACCTTCCACATACATTCCTCCTGCTAATCTATCTTCGGCATCCCTTTCCTATAGATAATCGCTTAACTTCTGCAAATCATTTTAATGATTTGCCTTTTGTATCCATAGATTTACTTGCTTTCTGCATATCATTTTAATGATTTGCCTTTCGTATCCATAGATTTATTTGCTTTCTGCAAATCATTTTATTCACCATTTTTTATCATACCTCAAAACAGCCCAAAACGCAAATTCTAAATACCGTCTGTATGCAGGTGAATCCTGCCTTTTCCTGTTTCCATGGATTTTCACAATTTTTTCACAGTTTTACCATTTTTTCGACACAAAGAGCAGATATAATCTTAGCATAGATAAAAATACATTTACAGAAAG
>JAUMXK010000090.1 GCA_030535295.1 Eubacteriales bacterium
CAACCTAAGTTCCAGTCAGACCTTAAACCTAGAACTTACTTTGGGAATTAACTGTGAAAAAGCGAATTTCGTCAGTGATTTGACGGGAATCGTTCTTTATGATAAAATAAAAAGGTTAGACTGTGTGCATGAAACAATATACATCCTTTTAGGGGAAGGAGTTACTATGATTCGAAGTATGACCGGTTATGGCACAGAAACACTGATGAAAGAGGGAAAAAGTCTTACGGTTGAGATTCGCTCCTTAAATCATCGTTATTGTGAAATAAATATAAGATTGCCGAAAAAGTTGTTTTTTTTGGAAAATGCAATAAAAAATCAAATCAAAAATTCTTTGATTCGTGGAAAAATTGATGTCTACATCAATTATCAAAACGCAGATGGTTCGGATGTCAAAGTGACTTATAATAAAAATTTGGCACAGAATTATCTGGAAGAATTGCAAAAGATGTCGGCAGAGCTTTATTTGGAAAATGATTTGTCGGTATCTAAGTTTTTGAAACTGCCGGACCTTTTTATTTCGCAAGAAGAAGAAGAGGACGAAAATTTTTTAAAGGCTTTTATCAGCGAAGCTGTTGAGCTGGCTCTCCATAAAATTGATAAAGCAAGGGAGCTGGAAGGTGAACTACTCAAAACGGATATTATCGAAAAACTGTCGGACATTGAAAAAATGACCTTGCTTTTGCCGAATTTGGAAAAGCAATCCGTCGAGCAGTATCAGAAAAAATTGGAAGAAAAACTGACCGAGATTCTCCGAAACGAATCCATTGACCAAAGCCGGATTATTACGGAAGTCGCTTTGCTAGCAGATAAAATTTCGATTGATGAAGAAATCGTTCGTTTGCAGGGACATTTGGTTCATATGCAGGATGTTTTGCAGGAGGGAGAAGCAATCGGTAAGAAGCTGGATTTTATTGTCCAGGAAATGAACCGAGAGGCCAATACAATCGCCTCCAAAGCAATCAATATGGAAATCAAAGGAATTGCCATTGAGCTAAAAAATTGTATCGAAAAAATTCGTGAACAAATTCAGAACATTGAGTGATACTATGAGCAAATTATTTGTAAACATTGGTTACGGCAATGCCGTTGCCATATCAAAAATAAGTTCTTTAATTAAGCCGGATGCCGCCCCGATAAAGAGAATTATCAGTCAGGCAAAGGACAGTTCGCATTTTATTGATGCGACGGCAGGAAGAAAGACCCGAAGTTTACTTGTAATGTCGGACGGCTATTTAATTGCCAGTGCGCTGCAAGTTGAAACCATCATAGGCAGAATGGAAGGAAAGGAGTTTTCGGAAAAAGATGAATAAGGGAAAATTATTTGTTATTTCAGGATTTTCCGGTGCCGGCAAGGGTACCGTCGTAAAGGCTTTAATTGATAGAAAACCTGAAATTGCCTTATCCGTTTCGGCAACGACCAGAACACCCAGACAAGGAGAAGTTTACGGAAAGCATTATTACTTTCTGGAAAGAAAAGTATTTGAAGATATGATTGCCAATAACGAGCTTTACGAATATGCCTGTTATTTAGACAATTATTATGGAACCCCTCAAAAATTTGTAAATGAAAAATTGGAAGCCGGTATTGATGTTATTTTGGAAATTGAAATGCAGGGGGCATTGCAAGTAAAACAAGTTGCACCGGAAGCAATTCTGATTTTCATTGTTCCTCCCAAAGTGGAAATCTTAAAAACCAGATTGTTAAATCGTAACACAGAAACCATGGATATTATCCACAAGCGTTTGGAAAAATCATCCAACGAAGTCGAGCAGATGGTATTTTATGACTATATTGTAGAGAACAATCAATTGGAAGTCTGTGTAGAAGATATCATCGCCATCATACGTGCCGAACGTATTCGAATGACGAACAAACATGAAATAATGACTCGCTTTAACCGTGAATTTGATTTAATCTTAAAAGGAGAATAAAATTATGTTACATCCATCTTATTCTGATTTAATGTCTGTTATAAATGAAAGAAATGACGATATAAATTTAAAGAGCCGTTATTCAATTATCATTGCAGCGGCAAAAAGAGCAAGACAACTGGTTGATAAAAATGATAAGTTAGATAAAAAAGCGATTTCTGTTTCGGTTGATGAGCTTTACCAAGGAAAAATCGACATCCAGAAATAGTCATTTCTTTTTTACTGCAAGGAAGAGGAAAATATGAATAAAAAACATAAGCAGGACAAATCTTTTCTTCTCGGCAATTTGCTTATGATTGCTTTGTTTATATTTGTTTTTTTGTTATTTTCGTATTGGGAGTATAATCGATATTTAAATCGTGAAAAACAAAACAATTTAAGACAGACGGAAATCAAAGCCGAACTGGCCAAACAGTGGGTGAGTGAACGCTACGAACAATTCAAGACTTTGACAGGCGTTTTTTCCATGGCACAAACCTCATCGGAACGAATCAAGCTGATTAAAAGTTTTGAAACCTCCAATCCCGATATTTTTAAGAAACTGTATTATGTAGATGCCAATTACAATTCCGTCAGTTCTTCCGGAAGGAGTCATGTTTCGCAGGAAGAATTTCGGAAGATTTTTGACCAAGTCGGCGGCCAGGAACATCTTCTTTTGACAAGAGCGGAGTTCTACTCTGAAACGGAAGAGCCGGTATTCTCTTTAATTTCGGGCATACGCTCCAAGGAAAATGTTTTGCGCGGCATTTTGGTCGGTGTGGTATCACTGAATCAGCTCTTACCCAGAATCAACAGCCTAAGTTCGACAACCGAAAAATCATCTCGTCCGTCTTCTACCTGGATTTTAGATTCAAAAAAACAAATTTTATTACACAACAATAATGAAATGATACTGGATTTTAAAATGCTCCAAGAAGAAGATGCCAAGTATCAAAATGTAAACAGTATCAATAATCTGATTGATAACAATGCCTCCGGAAACATTCATTATATGGTTAAAAATAATGAAAATCTGTTTTTGTCTTTTGTTAAGACAAAAATCAGTGACGGCTGGGTCATTATGGTCGGGCGAGTGGAAACCGATTTCTGGAGTTTTCTCATGATTAATTGGCCGAAAAAATTGGCTTTATTGCTATTTAGTATTTTGGCGACAATTAGTTTACAGTATTATTTACATTATCAAACCCTACGTCCCTTTAAAGCCATTCATTCCGCTTTGGTTGCTTTCAATGCCGGAACCCGATATTTCAATCCGGAAATTGAAGATGACGGTATTACCGGTCAAATTGGGGTTGCCGGTCAAATCGTTGAAGAAATGGATATTATCATCAATCGTGTTGTAGACCAATCTTACAATGTCGAGAAATTGATTCGGGAAAGAACCAAGGTATTATCCGACTTAAATTCCACCATTGCCAATCGCAATAAGGAATTGCAAGAGATAAACACAGCTTTATCAGAAAACAATTCCCATTTGAAACACAAAGCAACCACGGATATGTTGACACAGCTGCTCAATAGGCAGGAATTTTTGGCACTGACCGATAACTTAATGAACGAAATCAAAAATAACAATGAAGAACTATTCTCTGTGCTATTTTTGGATTTGGATAATTTCAAGCAATACAATGATAATTTTTCCCATGATGTCGGTGACTTTGTTTTGAAGAGCATTTCCAACTTAATCCAAAGCAATGTACGCTCTATGGACGTATGTGCTAGATACGGCGGCGATGAATTCGTTATTTTGATACATCATCCGGAAAAGGCAGTGGCAATTTCTACCGCCAAGCGTATTTTGAATAAAATAAAAGAAGTCAACGGTTTTGCGGATGAAATCGAAAAGCTGACCGGCGAAAAAGTATCATTGGATGCCAATCGGCAACTGTCCTGTTCTATCGGTGTTGTTCATTACAGCAATGAAATGGAGCTTGATTCTGCCGAAGAGCTGATGACCTTGGCGGATGATATGATGTATCAAGCCAAAAAAGCCGGAAAAGATAGAATTGAAATCTATCAGGAAATGGATTAATAAAAAGAGTGCGAATGCACTCTTTTTATGCATAAAATAAATATCCATCCTGCAAACAAAATTGGATAGCTTACAAAATTTAGCAAAATTCATCGGAAAGGAGTAAGTTCATGAGATATGTTAATGTCGCCACGAAAACAACGGCAAAGGCTTTGGATAGACTATTTACTTATTCCGTTCCGGAAACAATGGTCGATAAAATAACGGTTGGCTCGATTGTAGAAGTTCCTTTCGGAAAATCGAACAAATCACAGCAGGCTTTTGTTGTGGAATGTGAAAATATTAGCCCCATGGAAGGAATAGAAATTAAAAGTGTTCTGTCTGTAAAAGAGGAACATTTTTTAACGCCTGCACAGATTGAATTGGCATTATGGATGAAACAGTATTATTCCGCCACCTTATCTTCTGTCCTCAAATTGATGCTCCCTCCCAGCTTGCAGGTTCGCCAGAAAAAGCAAATCTATTATTATTTAAAAGTGACGCAGGAAGAACTGGACACCTATAAAAACAGTTTACATGCCGCAAAAAATAAAAAACGACTGGATTTGCTGGATTACATCAAAATCAAATACAAATATGAGCTTTCTGATTTATCGGACAAACAGTTTTTTAGCAAAAATATTTTGGATGCCTTGGTCAGAGAGGGTATCATCGGAAAAGAAGAAAAAAGCCTGTCTGTTTTGGAGCCATATAAAAAAGGGCTTTCTGTAAAAGAATCGGAAATTTCGCTCAATCAAAAGCAAAGACAAATATTTGAAGAAATCTGCGCTGATTTTCAAGGAATTCATTTAATTCATGGGATTACCGGCAGTGGAAAAACAGAAATATACTTTCATTTAATCGATAAAGTATTAGCAGAAGGAAAACAGGCCATCATGCTTTTTCCTGAAATTGGTTTGACCTTTGCCTTAATTCGGCGTTTTCTGGAGCACTATGGGGATGATGTCGGACTCTTCCATAGTCGGATGTCGGAAGGTGAAAAACTGACGGAATGGGAGCGTGCAAGAAATGGAGAAAGCCGTATCATGATTGGGCCACGTTCTGCCTTATTTGCTCCTTTTGATCATTTAGGTCTGATTTTAATTGATGAGGAACATGAAAGCAGTTATAAATCTGATTTTATGCCCAAGTTTCAGACTATGGAAGTGGCAGCCAAATTGGCCAAAATAAAGAAGATTCCGGTAGTGATGGGAAGTGCCACCCCTTCGGTGGAAAGTTACTATTACGGACTCCAGCAACGATTTCGCCTCCATCACTTAAATGAAAAAGCTCTAAGCAAGCAGCCCATTGAGGTACAAATCGTGGATATGCGCAAGGAGCTGGAAGAAGGAAATCGTTCTTTTCTCAGTCGTCGGCTGGAAGTTGCTATCCGAGAAGCCCTTGCTCGAAACGAGCAAATAATTTTACTGAATAACCGCCGAGGTTTTGCAAAATTTGTTTCTTGTCGCAAATGCGGCTTTGTCTACAAATGTCCGCATTGTGAGCTGCCTATGACCTATCATCGGAATCCGGAGCAAGTAAAATGTCATTACTGCGGATTTTCCGATGCCATGAAAAAAAGCTGTCCAATTTGCCAAAGTAAATATCTCAAAGCATTTGGTATGGGCACTCAAAAAATCGAAATGGAACTGCAAAAACTTTTCCCGGAAACACCGATTATTCGCATGGACTATGATACAACACGGAACAAGCATGGACATGACTTGCTGCTGCAAAAATTCGAAAAAGCCGAAAGCGGTATCCTGGTAGGAACCCAAATGATTGCCAAAGGCCTTGACTTTCACAATGTCACGGTGGTAGGAGTATTAGCGGTCGACCAAGGCCTTTATTCGGATGATTTTCGTGCCGCAGAGCGTACTTTTCAGTTACTTACGCAGGTTATTGGACGCACCGGACGGGGTGAAAAACTCGGTAGAGCCTTTTTGCAAACTTACTCACCCGAACACTTTGCTGTTTTGGCAGGGGTATCGCAGGATTATTTACAGTTTTACCAGGAGGAAATTGTCTATCGACGATTACTCAACAATCCGCCTTTTAGTGAGTTGTTGCAAATTATCCTAGCTCACACGGACAAGAATCTTCTGGATAAAATGTCTTCCCAAATTGTCAACGAACTAAAACAGTTACAAGAAAAAAGAGGATTGGAACTGGAAATTTTAGGCCCGGTTGCTCCTTATCTCTTCAAACATTCCGATTATTATCGAAAGTCGATATTGTTAAAAGCAAATCGGCATAAAGAGTTGACTTTTATCATGAATTACCTATATAATAAAGAGATAGACAAAAACGGATTTCATCTAAATTTGGATATCAATCCGCAGTTTTTGTACTAAAAAAGAAAGGAAATAAAATGGCATTAAGAAATTTAAGAATCGTAGAAGATGAAGTTTTGCGGAAAAGAGCAAAAGAAGTAAAAGAAATAAATGATAAAATCAAAGTTCTGGTGCAAGATATGTTTGAAACCATGTATGAAGAAAACGGTGTTGGGCTGGCAGCTCCACAAGTCGGTATTCTCAAGCGAATTTTTGTCATTGATGTCGGCGAAGGCCCTATTGCCTTTATCAATCCCGAAATCATCGAAACCAGCAAAGAAACACAGACAGATATCGAAGGTTGTCTCAGTATTCCGGGCAGAAGAGGATATGTTGTCCGCCCTCAAAAAGTTAAGGTAAAGACCTTGAATCTGGATGGAGAAGAAAAAATTATTGAAGCTGAAGGCCTGTTTGCCAGAGCCATTTGTCATGAAAACGACCATTTGAACGGTCAATTATTTACCGATATTATGGTAGAAGAAGTTGAATACGACGTAGAGGAAGAGTTTGACGATTCCGAATTGGAAGAATGGAAATAAAAGAGGAAGAAAATGAAAATTGTTTTTATGGGAACGCCGGACTACAGTTTACCGACATTGCAAGCATTAATCGACTCGGAACATGAAGTGCTGGCTGTTTATACTAAGCCTGACATGCCAAGGGGCAGAGGAAAGGTTCTTGAATTTACACCAATTAAATCTTTGGCACTGGAACATCAAATTCCGGTCTACCAACCGAAAAATTTCAAAAGTGAAGAAGCGGTAAAAGAATTTACCGATTTGGGTGCAGATATTGCCGTAGTCATTGCATACGGCTTGATTTTACCCCAAGCAGTATTAAGTGCTTACCCGATGGGTTGTGTCAATCTTCATGCCTCTCTGCTGCCGAAATTTCGAGGGGCTTCTCCAATTCAGGCTGCTGTTTTGGCCGGGGAAAGTGTCACCGGTGTGACTTCCATGCAAATGGATGCCGGTCTTGATACGGGAGATATGCTGCTCAAAGCGGAAATCCCTCTCTCCTGCGATGAAACCGCCGGCAGCCTGCATGACAAACTGTCGCAAGTCAGTGCGGAACTATGCCTGAAAACACTCCGTGCTTTGGCAGAAAAGACCGTCAAAGCAATCAAGCAGGAAGAAGAAAAGGCTACTTATGCAGGAAAAATCACCAAAGATATGGGGGAAATCCGCTGGAGCAATAGCGCCATCGAGATTGACAGACAAATCCGAGCAATGACTCCTTGGCCAAGTGCCTACACTCATTTCAAAGGCAAAATGCTTAAGATATGGAATGCAGTACCCATGGCCGATTTGAACCGAAAAGCAGAAATCGGACAAATCATTCATGTAAGCGACTCGGGAATCGAAGTTGCCTGTGGTAAAGGCTCTCTTTTGGTAAAGGAATTACAAATTGAGGGCAAGAAAAGAATGTATGTCACCGACTTTTTAAACGGATATCACTTAAAATCCGGAGATTATCTCAACCGATAAAGCTATTTCAAAAAAGTACAATTTAAAAACTCAACTTTCCCACGTTCTCTGGAACAGTCTTTTTTAGGTAGGTTGCCCACCCGGGCAGAAAAACGAAGTTTTTCGACAGGGCTCGTTAAATGGGTGGGAACGAAAGCAATCTTGCGAAGCAAGTTGCGATAGTGGAACCCATGTGCCCGCTCTCCAGAGCGGGATAGAGCCAAAAAAGACTGTGGGAAAGTTGA
>JAUMXK010000091.1 GCA_030535295.1 Eubacteriales bacterium
ATTCTTTTTTTCCTTTTTTTCTGGTACTTGTAGGCTTTTCTCGTCGAAATTGTTTTAAACTCTTATACAATTTTAAAAGACACAATATCTGGTTGCAATCTTGTTTTTTCATTCTTATTTCCACTATATCTGGATTGCTTAATGAAAAGCATTTCCTCCTTTCCTTTTAATTGTAATCGTGACTTACACATTGCAATCTATTGTCAGTAGATTCTTGTTCCCCTCACTTTATACTATTTCACCATTTATATTAGGGATTCCTCTCATATATATTTACTGATATATATAGGAAGAAAGTCATTATAAAACCGACCATCTCCGATTTGATAGCGGAAACGGTCGGTTTTCTTTATAGTTTTTTATTATCTCTTTCCTTTATCGTATGGCTCACCGGCTGCTTTTGGTCCGACGGAGCGTCCACTGAATAAGATAAGAGCTACAATGGTCATCAAATATGGGATGGCATCATAAAATTCTTTTGGAAGTTGTCCTAAAAACGGCATTCCCAATGCTCCTGCCAGAGATCCGGCATAAATACTCAGGATTTGAGCAAAAGCAAAGAATAAACTGGATGCCAGTACTCCAAGCGGTTTCCATTTACCGAAAATCAATGCCGCAAGAGCAATAAAGCCGGTACCGTGAATTCCCGTGATGGTGTATTGGGTATCCTGTGTCAAAATCATGATTCCACCGGCCAGACCTGCCAATAAGCCGGAAGCTAATACACCAATGTAGCGCATTTTGTAAACACTGATTCCAAGGCTGTCAACCGCATGCGGATTTTCACCGGTAGCTCTAAGACGTAAGCCAAAACTGGTTTTATACAGCAAGTACCAGGCAGCGACAACAATAATAATGGAAAGATACACTGTCGGGTAAATGTTATTGAACAGTAAATCTCCCAGAAACGGAATCTTACTTAAACCCGGAATCGGAGCTCTGGAAAAGCTTTTGCTGAATTGTTCGGTTCTTTGTTGATTGAATATAATACCTGCCATATAAACGGTAATACCGCCGGCAAAGATATTGATGGCTGTACCGGAAATTGTTTGGTCCGCACGCAGATTAATGCTCAAATACGCATGTAATACGGAAATCAATACACCGGCACCGGCACCGCACAGAATGGCAATCCATGGTGCCAGACTGGTTTGATCTGCCAAGAAATAAAGTACCGTAGCGGAAGTAAAACCGCCAATCATCATGATACCCTCTAATGCAATGTTGACAACACCGGAGCGTTCCGAGAACAGCCCGCCGATTGCCGCAATCGTAATTGGAGTACCATAAATTAAGGTTGCTTGAATAATTGATATCAGTAAATCCATTATTTTGCCCTCCTTAATTTTTTAATCAAGTCAATTAATCCGGTTTTCGTTGCAACAAATATGATAATCGCCGCTGATATAATAACGGCAATGGCATTCGGTACACCTTGGCCATCCATAATCGGCTGTGCCGCTTTTAAGGCTGCCAGCAGCATTCCGCTAAAGAGCGAGCCTAATCCGGTATTGCCGCCGATTAAGGCAACCGCAATTCCGTCAAATCCATAGTTTTCAAAGGATGGCAACATTCTTCCTTTACCGAAAGTACCTGCCACAATAATGACACCGGCAAGCCCGGAAAAAGCGCCGGCAATCGCCATAGAAAGTGCGGCATTTCTTTTTACTTTCATTCCGGCATATTGAGCCGCAAACGGATTGTAGCCAACTGCCTTTAATTCGTAACCGAATGTAGTTTTATTAATAATATAGCTGAAAATAATAATTGCTAAAATAACAAGAATAAATCCCCAGTGTGCTTGGGTGTTTTTGGTCAGCCCTTTCAAGAATTCGCTTTGCAACAAAGCTCCTTCATGTAAACGCACAGTTTCATTGGAGTTGGAACCCGGAAGCTGCTTTTGCACATAGTTGACTAAATAAAGTGCTGTATAGTTGAGCATAATGGTGACAACCACTTCATGCACATTAAATCTTGCTTTCAGGTAGCCGGCAATAAATCCCCACAGAGCACCGGCAAGAGCACCTGCCAAGACCACTAGCGGCAATAAAATGATGGCCGGTGCATCCACTAATACACCAATCACTGCTGCCGCCATCGAGCCCATCAAAACTTGACCTTCTGCACCGATATTAAAAAGTCCCGTCCGGAAGGCAAATGCCACCGATAAACCGGTCAGTACAATCGGCATAACATAGATAAAATAAGCGGTTAGCGTCCGAATCGAAAAAACAGCTTTTCCGGTACCGATATTGTCCACATTAATTCCAAAAACCGCACGAATAATCGACTTCATCAAAATCAAAGGATTTTCTCCGGTCACCAACATGATAATTGCACCTAAAATAAAGCCGAGAAATACGGCAATAATTGGAACCCAACGTTCCAGTTTTTTCGTGCTTGATTTATCCATTCTTCTCCTCCTCTCTACGCTTACCTGCCATCATCAGACCTAATTCATTCTCATCGGTTTGGTCTGCCTGCACGGTACCAACCAATTCACCACCGTGAATAACAGCAATTCTGTCCGAAACATTGAGCACTTCATCCAGCTCCAGTGACATCAGAAATACGGCATGTCCCTTATCTCTTTCTCTAACCAATCTTTCATGAATGTATTCAATGGCTCCGACATCCAGTCCTCTGGTCGGTTGGGCAGCAATTAAAAGCTCCGGTGAACGACTGACTTCTCTGGCAATAATCGCTTTTTGCTGATTGCCTCCGCTCATAGAGCGAACAATGGTTTCACTGCCCATACCCGAGCGTACATCAAATTCTTCAATCAGTTTCTCCGAAAGCTCACGACGTGGGCCAAATTGGATTAGGCCATTTTTTGCCAAAGGCTCTTGGAAATAAGTTTGCAACGCCATATTCTCTTCCAGATTGAAATCCAGCACCAAACCGTACTTATGTCTATCTTCCGGAATATGTCCAATGCCTTGCAGAGTTCTTTGTCGAACCGAGTCTTTGGTGATGTCTTTCCCTTGGAAATAAATATGACCGCTTTCCACTTTCCGAAGACCGGTAATGGCCTCAATCAGCTCCATTTGTCCATTGCCGTCTATTCCGGCCAGACAGAAGATTTCGCCTTTACGTACTTCGAGACTTAGGTTTTTGATTGCCGGTAAGTTACGATTGCTTTTTACGTTCAGATTTTGAATAGATAAAACCACATCGGTCGGTTCGGCCGGTTTTTTCTCAACTTGGAAAGAAACTTCTCTTCCCACCATCATTTCTGCCATTTTTTCTTCCGAAGTGTCCTTGACATCGATGGTACCAATGTATCTTCCTTTACGAAGTACCGTGCAGCGGTCGGCCACCGTCTTAATTTCTGCTAGTTTATGGGTAATCAATAAAATAGATTTTCCTTCGGAGATTAGGCGATGCATAATCTTAATCAAATCTTTGATTTCTTGTGGTGTCAAAACCGCCGTCGGCTCGTCCAGAATAAGGATTTCGGCATTGCGGTAAAGCATTTTCAAAATCTCTACTCTTTGCTGCATTCCCACCGAAATATCCATGATTTTTGCATCCGGGTCCACTTCCAGTCCATATCTGGTACTGATATCCTTGACTTTCTTGCGAGCAGTATCCATATCCAGTTGACCAAAGCCTTTTTTCGGCTCGGCACCCAGAATAATGTTTTCCGTCACTGTAAAATCATCTACCAACTTAAAGTGTTGGTGTACCATTCCGATACCTTGCTCTGTTGCAACGTTCGGATCGCTAATCTTAATTTCCTTGCCTGCCACTTTGATAATTCCCTTATCCGGCTGGTATAAACCGAAAAGGATGCTCATCAATGTGGATTTTCCTGCTCCGTTCTCTCCCAACAAAGCATGGATTTCTCCCTTCTTGAGTTGCAAGGTAATATCATCATTTGCTCTGATTCCAGGAAAGTCCTTGGTAATTCCCAGCATTTCAATAATATAATCCATTTCATACCCCTTTTTGCTTTTTGTTAATAGTTACCTTTTATAAAATAAGGACTTGTTTTACCAGGCCTAAATTTTTTGCATATTCTGCCAATGACCTTGCTTCTTCCCTTGTCGGCATATTCAAAGCAATTTCCTTTGGGCCTCTTGCACCCTTATTATGCACACGAATCAGTTTGAACAGCACTTGCGGATAATCTTTTAATGCCTCTGCAATTTGCTCGACGGTTCGTTTTTCATCGTAAAAGCCTTTGACATAGACCAAACGAACTTCTTCTACCTTGTCTTCGGCTAATAGTTTTCTTAAATTGATCATATTTCTTTCCATGATCTGCCTGTCTTCCGTACCGGTCAAATTATCCGCTTCTTCTCTGCCATATACTTCTTGCAGGGTAGGGCGGATTTCTGAAGAAAGCTCTTTTTTCTGCCACTCAAACATGGACGGTCTTAAAAAAGCTTTGGAAAAACAAAGTTGTTTCAGTCCTTCTCCCGTGCCTTTGATATCATATAGGAACCGGTCGGTTTCTTCAATCAACGAGGAAATGGCATCATAAGGAAAAAAACCGTTACTGTCAATGTAGCAGGTAAGTCCCAGTTTATGTACTTCCTGAAAAAGAAAGGTCAGCTCCTTGGCATAAATTGTCGGTTCTCCACCGGACACCGTGATTCCTCGAATAAAGGGCATGGAAGCTTTGATTTCTTCCAGCAATTTCTCCAAGGACATATATTTGGCAGTGGGAGATGAAATGGCAATCGTTTCCGGGTTGTGGCAATACAAACAATTGATATTGCAGCCCTGTAAAAAAATACTCGTCCGATTGCCGATTCCTTCAACATTGGAAAAAGGTATGATTCTTTGCACAGGCAGATAAATTGTACTTAAATCATTCATTCCCTAAAATTCCACTTTCTCATTTTCTTCTCTTAATGTTCTGTCAAAAACATGAGCATTGAGATCCGTACCGGAGCCGAACCAGGTGGTATCTCGCAGTACCGCTTGGTCTGCTCTGGCTTTGGCTACTTCACTTTTTTTGACCAAATAGCCGGTCACACGAATCAAATCGGTGTTTTTTAAATAAGTGGTAATATAACGATAATTGAGAGCAAAAGCTCCATCGATAATATCGACAATGGCATCCAGATGGTCTACATAAGTTTGATCAAATGCAAACAAATCGCCGGTACCGGATGGGAAATACCGATGAAACGGTGCGGATTGTTTCAGATGCTCCAAAAGTGCCGGTTCTTCGCCAACACGAATGCGATGTGCCGGTGTATTATCCTTGTCTTCATCCGAAATGCTCGCTCCTACTTGAGCATGTAGTAAGTAGCGATTTCCGGTTCTTTCCACATGAACGCCTTCATGAGCGGCATTAACTTCTTCCAGTTTGTCCATAATCGCAAAAGCAATTTCATCTCCACGTTTCGACATGCCGAAGGTTTCACTCAGCCCTTCCAATTTGAGGATGAAATTTACCGCATCGGCAAGGCCGACAATGGCCAGCATAGATGTAAAGTTGTTGCGTTTGATGAAACCTTCTTTTTCTAAAAAGCTGGTCTCAAAATAATTGGACTGCTCGACCAAAAAGCGATGTCTTTTGTCCATGGTGGAAAGTGCCAGTTTGGCTACTTTCGGAACTAAGTTTTCTACCATATCTTCAGCGGATTTTGCCGCTTTGGCTATAGTTCCAAGACGAAGACGAGTCAGGGTATAGGCACCACCTGCCATCGGAAGAGCATTATAGCAGCTTGCCATAGCATATTCACCCAAATCTTTGGTATAATAAACATCATTGGCAAAGGATGGTTTGGAAACTAAAAGACAGGCTTTTGCAGCCAGTTCCGCAAATTCACGGGAGGTCTTTTCTTTGTCATATTTGATGCTCATATTGGGTGTCGGATTTTCGAGTTCGATAATCGCTTTTAAAATCAATTTTCCCGCCTTGGTTTCATACGGCCCGATATTGGCATGGCAGAAAGAATCGGTAATTGTCTTGTCAATATGATTTAAAAATCTTTTGATTCTCTTATAATCCTGTTCTTCATCGGTAATAAACGGCTCAAGCAAACGGTCAATATGACCGATAAACACCGGAAACGAGGTAATCGACGGAACATGGGAATACAAAATCAAAAGCCCATCCAGACATTCCTCCAAGTCGGTTGGCGGATTAAGGCCTAAAAATTGGCATCCGTTTTTGATATAAACGGAGTAATCCGGCAAGACATAACGAGGACGATAGATAGCATATCCTTCATTCAGGTCACAAATCATTTGATTTTCTATATGTTCCCATTCTTCTTCGGTATAGCCTAATAATTCAATTGGATGCAGCATTCTTTCTGCTGCATTTGCCAAACTGAAGAGTTTTTGTTGATAGGTTAAAGTTTTACTGGTCGCAATCTGTAATAAATCTTCTTTTGTTGCTAACATAAATTCCTCTCTTAAATTCTATATTTTTTACGGTTTTCAAGTAAGTTAGTAAATCAACTTTCCCACTTTCTTTGGTACAATTTTTTAAACTCGTAAAATGGGTGGGAACAACAGTAATCTTGCGAAGCAAGTTGCAAAAGCATGTGCCGCAACAGCGTTTTACGGAGTAAATCTCAATAGCGGGAAGGCCATGTGCCCACTCTCCGGAGTGGGAAAGGTTACCTGCTTTTCTATAAACCCTTAATTTTTAAGTGTTCAACACCTTATTATAACCGTTTTTTAAGAAAATCGCAATCTTTTTTGGAAAATAAAGACTTTTTGCCTATTTTTATCTTGATTTGTTTTAGAAAAAAAGGTTCTATAACGAAAGTTTAGGAGAGCGATTTTTTTTTCGTAAGCTCCATCTTTTCTTACTTTTCATATAGAACAAAAAAAGAAAGCCCATCTCATGGGATGGACTCTCTTCTTTAAAACTAATACTCTAATTATTATTTTTTTATTGTTTATTTTTGATACGATTTGGAACGGTTGGAACTTCCAATTCTCCGCTCTTCACTTTTTCTTTCATTTCATTTACAAGTTTAATGCTTTCTTCAGACATATTTGGATTTTCAGCCGGAATATCAATTCCACCGTTCTTCATGTCAAATACCAATACTTGTCCGCCAGGGAATTCACCCTTTAAGCTCATCATTGCGGTAGTGAAAGAAGCTACGTCAACTCTCTTTACCATGGAGGTAAGAGTAGAAGATTTTCCTGCTTCTTTGTCATAGATACCCACTTCATATTGGTCTCTATCCACACCGATTACCCAAACTTCTTGTCCTGCCAATCTTCTGTCGGTTGCTTCTTTGAACAAACCGTTTCCTGCACCGCCGGCTGCATGATAGATGACATGAGCACCTTCATCATACATTTTCTTTGCCAATACTTGAGCTTTACCTGCATTGGAGAAATCGCCAACATATTCAATTTTTACTTCCATATTTGGATCTACTGCATGAACACCGGCTTCATAACCTGCTTCAAATTTTTGAATTAAGTCAAAATCACCGCCGCCAATGAAACCTACAATATTTTTGCCTGCTTCTTTTGCGGATTGAGCTGCTGCAACACCTACAAGGAAAGAACCTTGTTCTTCTGCGAATACTGCAGATGCTACGTTTGGAGCTTCTACTACAGAGTCAATTAATAAGTAGTGTTGATCTGCAAATGCTTTAGATACTTCGGTAATCGAATCGAAGAACAAGAAACCAGTTGCAATAATCAGGTTGTGTTGATCTTCCGACGCTGTGGATAAGTTTGGAATGTAGTCTGCATCAGAGTTTGATTGAGTGTAGTTAATCTTTGCACCAGTCAATTTGCTGAACTTTTGCACACCTTCCCAAGTTCCTTGGTTGAAAGAACGATCATCGATTCCGCCGGTATCAGTAATCAAGCTAACGGAAAATTCTTTTGCCGCTTCTTTCATTTCGTCGGTAACTTCTACATCAAAAACACTTTTCACTTCTACTTCCGCTTCCGGTGCTTTTTCTTCTTGCTTGGTTTCCTCTTGTTTTGTCTCTTCTTGCT
>JAUMXK010000008.1 GCA_030535295.1 Eubacteriales bacterium
TTTCGAAAGAGGTCAAGCGTGCCTCGAATATGCTCTCGGCGACGAAAGTTTGGGAGTTATAACAAAGCCCTGTGGACGAAGTGCTTGAAAAATTAGTTTTGTGTAAGCCCTAATTTGAAGCGCGCAAGGAAAATGGAAGCGGCTGCGAAACAGACATTTATATTTTCCGGTGCTTCACCGTCAGACGGAGAGTGCGAGTGCGGCAAATGCGCAGCATTTGGTCTGGTGGTGGCAAGCAGCTAGATAAATTTTAATTTAGAAAACAAAGAAAGAAGAAAAAGAGAGAAAAAACGAGAAAAAAATAAAGAAGAAGAGAATGTATTATGAAGACAATGAGAGAATATGTAAAAAAACTACAAAAATTAGATAGAAAGCACAGTTTGATTCAAGGCGATAAGGTAGCCCTTTATTTAAGCGGTAGTAGTGACTATCATACTGCCGGATTAAGCCGTAGACAAAAGAATTTTATGAAGATTTTTGCAGGATTAGGCTATCATGTCCCCAATTCGAATTTTCCTTATAATTTGGCATTTCCTTATGAGAAAAAGGAGCAACCGCCTCTTTGGAAAGCAGGAATCAGCAATGTAATCTATTATCAGCACACCCTTTGGAACAGCAAACTTCGCTATGAATTTTATCGTCATTTGAAACCGATAGAAAAAGCGAAAGAAGCGGTGATTGTGACCAGCAGCTCAGGACTCAATATCTTGATTGAAAGTATCGACTATTTGGATTTATCCAACACGGAGTTGACAGTTTTTGCACTTGGGCCGGTTACCAGAAATCACTGGAAGAAAGAAAAGGGAGAGCTGATTGTATTCAAAGGCAATGTGGATTACTACACCAGATTTTTGGATTCGCATGAAACCGATTATCATATTCGCTCAAATCATTATAACTACTGCAAATCCAAGAAAATAAAGGAAGTAGTCTATGAATGGTACGAAAAAAGAAATGAAGAGAAAGACAAGTAAAGCAAAGTACCGGCCGAAAGAGGAAGTACGAATGGAAGAGGCAAAGCAAAATCAAGAAAAGCAGCAATTGGATAGAATCAAAATAGATGTTGTTTCCGTGCCTTTCAGTGGACATCTGTATCCGGCTCTGACCTTAGTCTATCCCTTACTTGCAGAGGAAAAATACCAAATCAGGATATTTACCGGAGAAGAAAAGATAGAATTGGTCAAAAAGCTGGGCTTTGAAACAGTTACTCTGTTGAAAGACAAACCGAAGGCTCTGGAAACCATTGCCAATACCAGCATGAAAAATGATTTTCTGGGCTCTCTACGCCAATTTAAGCAAAGCACTGCTTTGTTATCGGATATTATTGAGGATTTAAAGCAGGAATGGACGAAAAATCGGCCGGATATTGTCTTGGCAGATTTTGTATCGGTAGTTGGCGGTATGGCATGCAGAGAACTGCAAATTCCTTGGATTACCTGTATTCCCAGTCCTTTTGCCATAGAAAGTCGAAACACTACACCAAGCTATTTAGGAGGTTGGAAACCACACCCGGGATTGCTTTATCAGTTTCGGGATGCGGTAGGCAGACAGCTGATTCATCAGTTTAAAAGGCTGGCTTTCTTTCTTTTTCGGAAAAATCTTGGAGCCTATCAGAACTTTGAAGTATTTGATGAAAACGGCTATGAACGGATTTATTCGCCATATTCTATTTTAGGATTGGGGATGGAAGAAATGGAGTTTCGCAAAGATTTTCCGCCGCAATTTCGCTGGGCCGGCTATCATTGTCTTTCTTTTGAAGAATTGACCACTTGGAGAAAGCCGAGTACAGCACCGGATGAGAAATTGGTGCTTTTGACTTGCGGCAGTCATTTGCCTTGGGCTAAAAAAGAATTGATTCAAATGGCAGAAATCTTGGGAAGGGATTACCCGCACTTTCAATTTCTGATTTCATTCGGAATGAGACATCGGAAAGAGAAAAAACCAAAAAGAATTCGAGATAACATTTGGATTTATCCCTATTTGCCGTATCATCAGGTATTACCGGAAGTGGACTATGTGGTGCACCATGGTGGTGCCGGTATTCTCTACAACTGCATTGAATACGGAAAGCCGGCTGTCATCATTCCCAGAGATTATGACCAATTTGATTATGCAGTCAGAGCCGATATGGCGGGAATTGCCAAGGTATGTAAAAAAGGAAAAGCAAAGTGCCTTCGCAAGGCATTTAGTGAGCTTGTGAAAGATAAGGAACAAAAGGCTTTGAAGCAGATGCAAAAAGACTGGTCTAAGTATAAACCGACAAAAGTTTTGCTGGAAGAGATGGATAGATTGCTGAAGTAAAGCGAAAGGAGAGGCGATGAAGGTATTGGTTACCGGGGCGACCGGCTTTTTGGGAAAGTATATTTTAGAAGAATTAAAAGAGCATAGCTATGATGTGATTGCAGTCGGCAGAAATCAAGAAATAGGAGAAGGCCTAGTAGCAGAGGGCATTTCTTTTGTCAAAGCGGACTTTACCAATTATAAAGAGCTGGAAAACGCCTTTGCCAAAGGGCCGGATTTGGTGGTGCATGCCGGTGCCTTATCCACAGTTTGGGGGAAGTGGCGGGATTTTTATGAGACCAATGTCAAGGCCACGGAGTATGTGCTGCGGCTTTGCCGGAAATATGCGGTTAAGCGGATGGTCTATATTTCTTCACCCAGTATTTATGCTTTCGGCAAAGACCAAATCGGGATTCGGGAATATACTCCAAAGCATAATGATTTAAATTTCTATATTCGCAGCAAACTGATGGCTGAGCGGAAAATCAAGGATTGTCCGCAAGTAGAAACTGTGATTTTACGTCCCAGAGGGCTGATTGGCATTGGGGATACCAGTATTATTCCAAGGGTGCTGCGCATCAGCAGAAAAATCGGAGTGCCGCTTTTAAATGGTGGAAAACAGTTGGTGGACTTGACCTGTGTGGAAAATGTAGCGCTGGCTGTTCGTTTGGCACTGGAAAGTCCTGCTGCGGCCGGACAAATTTACAATATTACCAATGATGAACCGAGAGAGTTTAAGCGGATTTTGGACGAGTTTTTACGGGAAATGGGGATTCGGCCACGTTATCTGAAAGTGAATGCTACGTCATTATATTATCTTGCCGTATTTTTGGAAAAGGTCTATCGCACTCTGCATATTTATAAAGAGCCGATGTTTACAAGATATAGTTATTATTTGCTGCGTTACAGCCAAACGCTCAATATTGAAAAGGCAAAAATGGAGTTAGGTTATCATCCGAAACTTTCTTTAAGCGAAGGAATTGCGCAGTATGCCCGTCATGAACGAAAGCAAAGCGATACACACTGATAGGAAATGAGGATGACAAAAAGCATGAAAACAAAAGTAGAACGAGTACAGTATTTTTCTTGTGGACATTGTGAGAATCATTTAGAATATATTTTTCGGGAAATTCCGGCAGAAAAAAGGAGATTCGATGCCGGTGTATTTTTAATCAAGCATCGCACACAAGGCTATATTCTCTATGACAGCGGTTATAGTAGCCGACTGATGGAAAAGAAATTAAAATATCGGATGTATCAAAGGATGAATCCGACTTTTATAGAGCCAAAGTTGGAAATTGCCAATCAGCTAAGGGAAATGGGGATTTCTCCGGAGGAAATTCGCTGGTTGATTTTGTCGCATTTGCATCCCGACCATATCGGGGGAGCGGCGGATTTTCCAAAGGCTGAGTATATTTTAACACCGGACTTGGCAAGAGAGCTTGGTCGTTTTGGATGGAAAGACATGGTGTTTGCGGAGTTTTTACCGGAGGACTTTCGAGACAGAATTCGGGTAGCAAGACCAATGCGAATGCAGAAAAACTTTTCTTATCAGGAGAGTTGCGATTTGTTTGGCGATGGTAGCCTGTTGCTTACTTCTATCGACGGTCATGCCACAGGACAAGGCTGTTTGTATATTGCGGAAAGAAATCTTCTGTTAGCGGCGGATGTTTGCTGGGGGATAGACCTCATTCCGTATACCAAGAAAATAAGACCGCTTGCATATCTGGTGCAAAAGGACGGCAAAGCCTATGTGCAAAATATAGATTTATTGAAAAAAATCATGGCGGACGGCATAGAGGTTGTGGTCAGTCATGACCGCAAAGAACGAATTTTGGAGATTTTAGAGAACGGTTTGCGGTAGCGCTTTTCTGGTCTGAAAATAAGAGATGCAAGCTAACGGAAAAGCTTATTGAGGAATTGTAAAGAGGAGAATACCGGCACAAAGAAAATGCATTTATGGAGAAGAGAGAAAAGAGAATAGATGAATAAAATTTTGCTTTTGAAAGAATTATTATACAAACGCTGGTTTTTACGGCTAAGGAGTCGTGAACAAGTGGAGCGCTATCAAAGGAAAAGATGGAAGAAACAACTTCAGTATATGGAAAGTCATTCGCCTTACTTTGCAAAGCACGGGATTCAAGCCTTGCCTAAGATGAATAAAGCTTTTATGATGGAGCATTTTGACGAGCTGAATACAGTTGGAGTAAAGCGGGATGAGGCTATGGAAGTAGCTTTGAATGCTGAAAAGAGCAGGGATTTCAGTCCGACTCTAAACGGGGTTTCGGTGGGACTGTCTTCCGGCACCTCCGGTCATCGTGGTCTTTTTCTCTCTACCGAACGGGAACAGGCACTTTGGGCGGCCAATGTATGTGCCAAGCTGCTCCCGAGAGGAAAGCTTTTCGGGAATCGGATTGCCTTTTTTTTGAGAGCGGATAATAATTTGTATCATTCGGTCAATTCACCACTCTTGCGATATGAATATTTTGATACTTTTGCAGACATCAGCGAACACATCGAACGGTTAAATGCTTATCAACCTACGATTTTGGTTGCGCCGCCTTCTATGCTTTTACGTCTTGGCAAGGAAGTGAGAAGGGGCAATTTGAAAATAAAGCCGCTGAAAATAATATCCGTAGCAGAAATTTTGGAAGATACGGATAAAAGATATTTGCAAAAAGCATTTCGCACGAAGGTCATTCATCAGGTTTATCAGGCGACGGAGGGATTTCTGGCTTGTACCTGTGAGTATGGCAATTTACATATCAATGAGGATGGCATTTTGCTGGAAAAAAGATATTTGGATGAAAATCGCTTTTATCCGATTATCACCGACTTGCAAAGGACTTCACAGCCGATGATTCGCTACGAATTAAATGATATTCTGGTGGAGAGCAGGCAGGCTTGTCCTTGCGGCTCACCTTTTCTTCGAATTGAACGAATTGAAGGCAGGTCGGATGATATTTTTGTCTTTTCGTCCAGGGAAGAGGGCAAGGTAGTGGAGGTTTTTCCGGATTTTATTCGGCGCTGTATTTTGTTTGTAGAGGGTATTTTGGAATATCAAGTCATTCAAAATACCGATGGAAGTTTGGAGATTGCCTGCAATCAACTCTCGGAAGAAAAAAAACAGGCGATTGTCTATGAATTTGAGAAATTGGCAGAGCAAAAGAAGTTCCTGTTGCCGGAAATTACATTTACGCAATATCATTGGGATAGAAGGGTGAAATTGAAACGAGTGGTAAGGAAGTCAATAAAAAATATGGATTCAGTTGATAAAGTCTTGAGAAAGGAAAAATATGAATCGAATTGCAATTAAGGGTTATGGATATTATGTTCCGGAGAATAAGGTAGTCTTTGAGGATCAAATCAGAAGAAGAGTCGTAGAGGAAACGCAGCTTGAAATGGCTGCGATTGCTTGTCGGAGAGCACTGGAAAATGCAGGGATGAAGATAGAGGAGATTGACCTTTTGGTGTCCGCCTCGGCCGTAGGGATTCAGCCGATTCCTTGCACAGCAGCGCTGATTCATGAGCAGGTTGCACGGGGACTGGCGATTCCGGCCATGGATATCAATACTACCTGTACGAGCTTTATTTCGGCATTGGATACGGTTTCTTATATGGTAGAAGCAGGGAGATATCGGAATGTTTTGATTGTTTCCAGTGAGGTAGGCTCTCAGGGGCTGAATCCAAAGCAGAAAGAGAGCTTTGAACTGTTTGCAGACGGTGCGGCGGCTTTCGTATTTAGCAGGACGGAGGATGAGCAGGGAGTGATGTATGCTTTGCAGGAAACCTGGTCGGAAGGAGCACATACGACGGAGATTCGTGGCGGTTTGACGGGATTTCATCCGAAATACTATAGTGAGGAAACGAAGGAAGAATATATGTTTGATATGGAAGGAAAAAAGATTTTACTCTTTTCCTTGAAAAGATTGCCCCTTTTTTTGAAACGCTTTGAAGAGGAAAGCGGACTCTCCATGGATGATATTGATATGTATATTCCGCACCAAGCCAGCAGGGCATTGGAGCTTGCCATGAAAAAGCTGGGAATTCCTGAAAATAAGTATATCAATCTGGTACAGGAATACGGCAATATGGTGTCCGTGTCCGTGCCGTTTGCCCTTTGTAAAGCATTGGAAGAAAAGAAGGTGGAAAAGGGAAATAAATTGGCTCTTTTTGGAACAGCGGCAGGACTGACAATCAATTTATTGGTACTAAAGATTTAGTAATAGTTTTTTCGAAAGGAAATGCCTTTTGCGGTTGATTTGGAGGAGGTTTTGAATGAGCGAGCAGCAAGCAGTAAAAAAACAATTTATTTTTATTATGACGGACAGCCAAAGACGGGATATGATTAGCAGGCTGAACGAACGAGGGGAAAACATGCATACTCCAAGCTTGGATAAACTGTGTGCACAGGGACTTAGTTTTCAAGCGGCTTATACTACTCAACCGGTTTGTGGCCCTGCCAGAGCAGGTCTTTTTACCGGAACTTACCCTCATACCAATGGTATGCTGGGCAATAGTATGGCTCTATCCCCTCATGTACGTACTATTGGTCAAAGATTGAGTGCAGAGGGAATTCACACGGCCTATATCGGTAAATGGCATTTGGATGGTGGAGATTACTATGGCGACGGCATTTGTCCGGAGGGTTGGGATAAGGACTATTGGTATGACATGCGCAATTATTTGGATGAATTGAGCGAAGAAGATAGGATACGCTCCAGAAAGCTGACTACCGCTCTTACGGGAGAAGGTATCACGGAGGATTTTACCTTTGCATACCGTTGTACCCAAAGAGCCATTGATTTTATTGAAAAGCACAAAGATGAGGATTATTTATTGGTGCTTTCTTATGACGAACCGCATGATCCGTATTTATCACCAAAGCATTTCTATGAGCCTTTTTACGAAAGACGTTTAAAGAAAGAGAATCAATATATGGACTTTGGCAGTTTGCCGCCACATGTGCAGGTATGGCATGAGAGGTTTAAGGACTTGGACTTGGAGAGTGATTATGGCTTGGGACTGCTTGGTGCGAATTCTTATGTCGATTCGCAAATCGGCAGGGTACTGGATGCGGCTGAGAAGGATGCGCCGCAGGCTTTGCTGCTATATACTTCCGACCATGGTGAGTCGCATGGTTCGCATGGTATTTTTTCCAAAGGGCCGGCGATGTATGAAGAGATTGCCAATATTCCGCTGATTATTCGGTGGAAGGATAAAGTGAAAGCAGATATTTCTACGGAGATGCCGGTTTCGCATATTGACTTAGTGCCGACTATTTTGGAATATTTTGAGATGGAAAGACCGGAATCTTTAGAGGGAGTGAGCCTACTTTCTGAGTTGCAAAATCCGGACATTTCAGAAAAAAAGGAAAACAGGCCGGTATTTATAGAGTTCAACCGCTATGAAATTGACCATGACGGATTTGGTGGATATCAGCCGGTACGGGCGGTGGTCAAGGGCAAGTGGAAGTTGACAGTTAGTTTATTGAGCAGTGATGAGCTGTACCATTTGGCGGACGATCCGGAGGAAATGAAGAATTTGATTCATTCCGAGGAGCATAAAGTGATTCGTGATGAATTGCATGATTTGATTCTGGAATGGCAAAACCAAACCAGAGATCCGATGCGTGGCTATTACTGGGAGGCAAGGCCATGGAGAACAGATAGGCAAAATGTGACATGGAATTGCGGCGGCTATGCCAGAAGGCGGCATAGGGAAAAGGGAGAGGTCGGAGAGATTGACTATTCGACCGGATTGCCGATTACCGAGTATGCAAGGAAATATTAGGGTTTAATCCGCAATTGACAATTCTGTTGCAAATGATTATAATATCCATTATCGTTTCCGGTATTCATGAAAAGGCAGAATAAGAAATGACCGAAGGATTCGTGCTTTATGGGAAACGACAGAAAACCAAAATGAAAAGAAGAGGAGATAAGTTATGAAAAAATTAGTGTTACTATTGGCTTTGGTTTTGTTCTTTGCAGGATGTAGCGGCCAAGGAAATCAGGTAAATACCGGAAAAACGGAAGAGGCAAATAAGGTAGAAAAAGAGCAAGAAAATACGGCAAAGGAAGAAAAGACCGAGGAGAAGGTAGAAGAAAAGCAAGAAGAAAAGAAAGAAGAAAAGCAAGAGCCGAAAGAAGAACCAAAGCAGGAGGAGAAAAAAGAGGAAAGTCCGGTAATGGATGCTCCAAAAGAAGAAGCAATTGATTTGTCCGGAGCCTATATGGAGCCGGGGGTAAGCTATGATGACAGAAACGAAGAAACCAGAAGTAAAGCGTTGGAGCTGAATCGTTGGTTGAGAACTGGCCTGTATTCTACCCAGAGCAAAGCCGATGAAGAGATTTATCTTCGTATCAAAAAGGTAACGCCACAATCTGAAAATGCGGAAATCTTGAAAGAAAAGGTTGAGCTGAACAATAAATTCCGTAGCGGTTTGGGAAGTTATAATTTAGACGAAATGAAAGTGCCGGCAGATGTTGAACTTTGCCTTGTAGAGTATGAAGTCTATGTTCCGAAGAATTTCCCAATGGGAGAGTATGGCATGTCAGCACCGGTCCCAAGTCTGGAGATATCTTCTATTAAGGGTGGCGGCATTCCTTCACAGGATGGTACCTCCACTTACATTGGAATGGGTACCGTATATAAATTGGTTCAGAATGATGAGTATAAGGATTATAGAGGCCAAGTTTATACCGGTTATGGATTTTTTGCAATGGTAAAAGAATTTAAAGATTATGTGATTGAAGTTAGCAGTAGACCAATTGGAGATACCAGTGACGGAGCAAGACTTTTATTTCATTCTATGAAACCTTTCTAAAAGATTGGTACCTTACCCTTAGAGAAAATCATTTCTCGACAAGAAAGATAAAAAGCAAAAGAAATCGCTGAAATTAGTGGTTTCTTTTGCTTTTTTTGTTGTAAAAAGTGTTTTCTACTTAAAATACAGAGGATTATTTGTTATTTTTCTTGGGCTTTTTTCGTAATAAACGATATAAATCATTTACATCATCAGAGCCGCTCTTTAACCAACGAAGTCCCATTGCATAGTCCCAACCAAAATTGGAAAATAATTCTATTACTCGATGGTACCGCTGCAGTCTTTTGAGAATTTCTTTATCAGAGATATTTTATTTCAATCCTTCGAAAAGACATAGGAGAATCTTGTCTTTCGAAAAATAGAATGTAAATTGATTTCGTATAATATAACACAAAATAATTTGAGTAAAAAGACCTATAAAAAAATAGAGATTTAAGTAAATTAATTGATATAAAAAGAGTCTAAAGAGTTATTTTGATAAAAATAAAATAGTTCATATTACATATTTTTGGTTGAAATAACTAAGGGAGTATGGTAGAATATTTTTATCATAGATTAAAGAAATAAGGGGCAAAATGGAAGAACCAAAATATTGCTTGTATTAGAGTAATTCCTATTTTCTAAAGCAAGAATCAATGTTTTGTTCACCACCTGTAGAAATATAGTTGTGTAAGGCGTACATCAAGATAGTTAGCATAGAGCAAACAGCATTGTACGAACACAATGCATATCATTAATATAATAAAACATACCTTAAAAAGAAAAACATTAATAAATAGTAAAGGAGACAGCAATGGACATTATCAATTATACTCTTAAAGGACAGGAACCATCTACTAAGACCAAAAGCAGCGGTTTATCGCTGAATACATTTATGGTGATTGGATTGGTCGCATTTGCTTTGTTTATATTGAGCTTTGTGCTTGGAAAAGGCAATGTGTTATCCGGTAATCGCTTGATGTTGTTTTTATTAGGAACGACATTCCTCAATCTTGGAATCGGCACAGCCGGAAAGAAGATTCGAGAGCCATTTGAAATTCAGTTTTATCCGGAATACTTGACCGTTTTTCGGGAACGTCATCATTTTGATGGGATGAATCCAAGAATGCAGTTTGAGAAATTTTATTATAAAAATATGAGAGCGTGTATCTGGGATAGGGCTCAAAAGAAACTGGTGTTTATCGGCCCGGTAGAAATTACGGCAACGGAGTATGACAAGGATGGAAATTTGCAAAGCGATTCTCACTATCAGCAACTGCCCGAATACACCTGTGTGATTCGCACGGATTATTCATTGAAAACAGATTATAAAATGGAAATTGAAAGAAATGCACCTTTACGGGTAGAAGTGAGATAATAATGCTTTAAGATATGGAGACAATTAAAAATATACTTCTAATCAAGGAGAAAAAATGGACTTTATCATAACAGCAAAAAATAAAAGAAAAGCACAAAAAAGAAGGATTCGCAAGGAAGAAAAGTGGAAGGGACTTCGCAGGTTTGTTGGGCTATTAGCGTTGGTAGCTATCTCTGTTTCGGTGTTTGGAACAGGGACTCATTTTTTGAATATATAGCGAAAGATTATCGATTGCTGATGGGAACTAAAAGGTTATGCTGCAGTGTTTTACGATTATTATGAGCCATCTTTGGTAAATCATGGTGTTCCGATCGAAGTCGTGATAATGGACGATAATAATGCTTTATAGAGTGCTGTTTAATAGTGGACAGATAAAACTTAAGTGAATTAAGGAAAAGTAAGATGAAAATAAAGAATAAAAGAGCATTTATTATTTTGATTTCTATTTATATTTTTGGCTGGTTTTATTTTAATGTTATGTCAGGCGGTATAGAATCTATTGGCCCAAAAGTTTGGATGGCAATATCGGTTGTTTTAATTCCGCTTATTTGGGCGCAGACCAATATAGACGGACATAGGTTGAATAATTCTATTATGTTAAGCTATGTAGTTAATTTGATTTTTATGGCTTTGGGAGATGCGATAGTTTTGCAATCGCTAGGCGGCAATAAAATAAGCGTGATTTCGGCGTTTTTCTCCTCTTTGTTCATCATTTTTATGATAATTGGCAGTGGTATATTGTTTGCCTTTTTTATAATATGGAAATTTGGACATATCAGTGATTATCTTAAGTTTCATGATGTCATGACCAAAGAACAACATGAATGCTTCGTAAAATTCATAAGAAAATGGGAAGAGAGATTTTGTAAAAAAAGAAAAAGGGATGAATGAGAAGGTCTGTCATTTGGCAGCTCTTCTCATTCATCCTTTTAACATGTAAAATTATTTTTTTCGGAACTTTCGATACAAATCCTCAATATTATCCGAGCCGCTCCGAATCCAGCGAAGAGCTTTCAGGAAATCCCAAGAGACGAGAGGAATGAAGACAAGCAACGAAACAACGGATAGAAACAGAAGGATTTTCAGTTGGAAGGAAGAGGTGTCCTCCGCTTCTCGGTTCAGACGCTTAAATTCTTCTACGGTATAGACATTCTGAATGTCGAATTTATCATCCTTGTACTGAAAGAAAATAAGACGTTCTTGTTCCTTGAAATTCCTGTAATCTAAACCATAGTCAGCAAAAGATTCCATAATTTTAGGCTTGCCCTGTCCATGGACATCGGTAAAGACCTCGCCATGTGCATACACGCTAACTGCCTTATAGTCGTGAGTGTAGGGATACCAATCTTGGCTTTGTTGGTAAAAAAGTAGCATAAAAAGACATGCAACAATGAGAATGGTAAAAAAAGGAATGGAAAGATAAAATAAAATCTCCGACCGCTGAATCCGTTTCAGAAGTCTTTTGTCATCAATAATTAGTTTCATAGATTTGCTAAAAAACATAATAAAGTCCTACCTTTCTAATTTGAATTAAAAATATTGTTTGAAACAAAGTATGTTATATTATAGCATATATTCTGGTAGGAAAGAATACTTAGAAAAAATAAAATTTAAATAAAAAAAATCGGATATTAGAGTATAAAGGACTATAGGATTAACTGAAAAATAGTTCTTTTCTATTTAGTTTAATTGATTACTAAGTAAGAGTATGATAAAATAACAAGTATCAACGAAACAAAGGAGAAAAAATGGACTTTATCATAACAGCAAAAAATAAAAGAAAAGCACAAAAAAGAAGGATTCGAAAGGAAGAAAAGTGGAAGGGACTTCGCAGGTTTATGTGGTTGTCTGCCTTGGTAGCTATCTTGGTTCCGGTGATTGTGATTTATGATGAATCGCTAATGATGAATTTTTGGGTTCCGATGATTGGTTCGGTGGCTTTGGTCTTGTCGCCGTGTACCTATGCACTATTGATAAATCTCACCTCACATTGGATTCAGGACAGGATGAATGAGAGATTAATGATAAAAAATGGTGTATTATATCTTTGTTATCAAACAAATGCCGGATTAGGTCTGAATTATGGTACAACGGATTCGACAGGGTATACATTTGCATACACGATTGATACAATAAGAAATGCAAAATATGATGAAAAGTCAGGACGAATTGAGTTCCGGTCATTCGGAACGGGCTTTTATTATTCGGATATTAGGAGACAAATAATTGGTAACCAATGGCCTCTAGAGAATAAAGTTGCAGTGTTTTATGACTACTATGAACCTTCTTTAATTGATACATTAAAGGCACATGGGGTACAAGTGGAAGTAACCACGCTGGATGAATATATAGCTATTGAATAATTTTGAAAACAATTTTTAAATAGTAAAAGACTTAATTTGAGATGAAGTATATTCAAGTGGTTGGAGGAAAAAATGAATTTTAGAATTAAAAACAGAAAGAGATTTCGACTGCTTATTTCTTTATATATTTTGGGCTGGATTGTTTTTTGTGTCGTACTGGGAGGTGTGGGTTCAGCTAGTTCAAAAGCATGGACGGCAATAACGGTTGTTTTGATTCCAGCTATTTTTTGGCAAACAAATATTGAAGGGAAAAGATTAACGAAACTTGTTTTATTATGTTATGTATTTAATTTTTTTCTTATTTTTTTGGGAAACGCAATAGCTTTGATGTTACAAGGGGCAAGTTTTGGGTTTGCAATGGAATTTTGGTTTGTTTCTGTAGTTACTACGGTTTTGATGATTGTAGCCAGTATCTTTTTGTTGTTTTTTATCGTATGGAAATTTGGAGATATCAGTGATTATTCTAAATTCGAGGATGTCATGACCAAGGAACAACACGAACGCTTCGTAAAATTCATAAGAAAATGGGAAGAGAGATTTGGTAAAAAAAGAAAAAGGGATGAATGAGAAGGGCTTTGCCATTTGATGGAGGTCTTTTGTTTCGACTCTTGACAAGTCCTCATTTTTATCCCCTCATCCCCTCCTTCTCAAACAAATTATAAAATCATTAAAACCACAAAAATCGCTTGCATAATCCTTCCGGCTGTGAGAAAATCAATGAAAGCCTGAACTTCATTGTTTGGCAAGAAAGTGAACTTGCGGGAGAGAAGTTTTGAAAATGTTTAGAATGTAGTGGGAGGAATCTATGAAGAAGTTAAATATTATTTTATCCGTTTTATTGGTGATTGCACTGATAGCCGCCGGATATTTTGCTTATAAATACTTTATATCGACAGTGGGGAAAGCCCAGCCGCAAGACATGGCATTGGACTTGCAAAGCCTGTATGCCGGATATAACGACGACAATTTGCAATTGGTTTTTGAAGGACAGGTGATGGAATTGCCTGCGCCGGCAAAGAAAATCAATGATATGTTTTATTTGCCGCTGGATTTTGTGGTAGAGCATTTAAGCACTGACCTTTTCTATGACAAGCAAGAAAAAGTGCTTACTTATACCGATAAGAGAGATGTTGTTCGCCTAAAAGCAGGAGAAAAAAGCTATTTTTACAACAATGAGCCGGTGGAACTGCAAATTGGAATGGAGGAAATCAACGGTGTACCATATTTGCCGACGGCATTGGTGGCGAAGTTTGCCAACTTCCGTCTGTCTTACAGTGAAAAATACCACGTGATTACCGTAGACAATCCGCAAAAGCCGCAGCAAATTGGTGTGGCCGGAGAGCCTTTGTCTGAAGAGGCAGAGAAAGGAAAGAAGAAGGAAGCGGCGGTTACCTATGTGTATCAAAACATTCCAAAAGAAGGAGAAGTGGCCTATTACTACTATCCTGTCAGCTCCGGTATGACCTTTGTGATTCTGGAGGAAAGGAACGATTATTATAAAGTTCGCACACATGAAGGATTTTTAGGATATGTCAAAAAAGAATGGATTCGAGAAACCGAGCAAATTCTGGAATCCAATATGATTAAAGACACAGCGCCCATTACTACCAAATCCATGGGCAAAAAAGTCAATCTGGTTTGGCACCAAGTGTTCAATATGACCGCCAATAACTCCATCAGAGAAAGAATGCAAACTACCAAGGGGGTAAATGTTATCAGCCCCACTTGGTTTCATATTACCGATACCGAAGGCAGTGTTTCCTCTTTAGCGGATATTGCTTATGTAAAGTGGGCACATCAAAACGGCTATAAGGTGTGGCCACTTTTTAGTAACTCTTTTGATAAGGCCATTACCCATGAGGTGCTTTCCAGTACCGCCAAAAGAGAAAAAGTCATTCGCCAAATCCTTGGATTTGTCGATTTATATGAATTGGACGGAATCAATATCGACTTTGAAGAAGTCCCCAAGGAAGATGGTCCGGCCTTTGTCCAATTTGTCAAAGAAATTTCCTTGTTTTTAAAGCAAAAAGGAGTAACCGTATCGGTGGATATGTATGTGCCCAAGCCTTGGACAGCACATTATGGCAGAGCGGAAATCGGGAAATATATTGACTATTTGATTATAATGGGCTATGATGAACATTGGAGCACCTCTCCAAAGAGCGGCTCGGTGGCATCCATCGGCTTTGTTCGTGAGGGCGTGGTCGATACTCTGGAATCTTTGCCTGCGAGTAAGGTCATTCTGGGATTGCCTTTTTATACCAGATTGTGGCAGGAAACCGGAGAAGGAGAGGAAGTCAAAGTCAAGTCCAAAGCGTATGGAATGGGCTATGGCAAGCAATTGATGATTGATAAGGGAGCCAAGATTGAATGGGATGAAGAAACCGCTCAATACTACGGCGAATACAAAGAAAATGATGTAACTTATAAAATGTGGATGGAGGATAAGCGTTCTTTGGAGCAAAAACTGAACATTGCTCAAGGCTACCGCTTGGCAGGAGTTGCCGGTTGGAAATTAGGACTGGAAAGCGAAGAAGCTTGGGAAGCCATCAGTCAATATTTAAAACAATAAGAACAGGGGCTGTTGTGTTTTGCAACTGCCCCTTTCCATGAGTGTAAAAATGAAAACAAAAGTAATTGAAATCAAAGAAAACGAAATCGCAAGTGAGAACGTGGAGTTGGCGGCAAAATACTTAAAAGAAGGAAAGCTGGTAGCCTTTCCCACCGAAACAGTTTACGGAATCGGTGCCAATGCATTGTCTGCAGATGCGGCAGCCAATATTTATAAGGCAAAGGGCAGACCGAGTGACAATCCCTTGATTGTCCACTTGGCTGATTTTGAGCAATTAGCGGACTATGTAAATGAAATCAGCGAAAAAGCGAAACGATTGGCAGAGGCATTTTGGCCGGGGCCACTTACCATGATTTTTCGCAAAAAAGATAAAATTCCTTCTACTATCACAGGAAATTTGGATACGGTAGGAATTCGCATTCCGGCTCATCCGATTGCCCGTGCAGTATTGAAGGCCTGCGGCCTGCCGATTGCAGCGCCCAGTGCCAATATTTCCGGAAAGCCAAGCCCGACGGTGTTTGAGCATGTATTGGAAGATTTGGACGGTAGAGTGGATATGATTATCCATGCCGGCTCGGCGCAGGTGGGGCTGGAGTCGACGGTCATTGATATGACCAAGGAAGTACCGGTGATTTTAAGGCCGGGAGCTATTACCAAAGAAATGATAGAGGCGGTTATCGGCACGGTCTTAATCAATCGGGGCAATTTGGCAGAAAAAGAAATCCCCATGGCACCGGGGATGAAATACCGCCACTATGCCCCCAAAGGACAACTCTTTTTATTGGAAGGTGACTTTGCGGAAGTGCTTTCCATGTTGAGGGAAAGATTGGAGCAAGCAAAAAAAGAAGGGAAGAAAGCGGCGGCAATGGTTCCGAGTCAATATAAAGAGGAGCTGAGCGGTTATCTATGCTTTGATTTGGGAAATGGCGAAGATTTGGAAATGATTGCCAGAAAACTCTTTGACGGCTTGCGTTTTATGGATGTCCACCAGATAGAAGAGATATATAGTCCGGTTTATCCGGAAACAGGAATTGGGGAAGCGATTATGAATCGCCTGCGTAAAGCGGCAGGAGCAAAATAGCAAATAAATTTAAAAAATGTTCCAAAAGAGCAAAAAATGAGTTATAATAGGAAAGATAGAGAGGAGAAGGATATGATTGCAATTGGATCGGACCATGGTGGATTTGCACTGAAACAGGAAATCATAGATTACTTGGAAAAAAATGGCTATTCTTATCAGGATGTGGGAGCATACGAGCCGGAAGCGGTGGATTATCCGGACATTGCCAAACAAGTGGTGGAGCTTATCTTAGACGGAAAAGCGGAAAAGGGGATTTTGATATGCGGAACAGGTATCGGTATTTCGATTGCAGCCAATCGCTATCAGGGAATCCGCGCGGCTCTGTGCCATGACTGCTTTTCAGCGGAGGCAACCAGACTGCACAATGATGCCAATATCTTGGCCATGGGCGGCAGAGTTATTGGTGGGGAGCTTGCCAGAAAGATTACCCATACTTTTCTGAATACGCCTTTTTCGGAGGATGAAAGACACAAGCGCCGAATCGGCAAAATTGCCGGCGGCAAAGAATTAGAAGCATAACATATTGAACTTGAAAGGAGCTTATTATGACAAATGTATTTGTAATGGATCACCCGCTTATTCAACATAAAATCGGAGTTTTGAGAAGAAAAGAAACGGGGCCGAAGGAGTTCAGAGAGCTTATCAGCGAAATCGCTATGCTCATGTCCTATGAAGCAACCAGAAATTTACCGCTGGAAGAAATCGAAATTGAAACCCCGATTGCCAAGACGACGGTAAAGCAAATTGAAGGCAGACATCTCGGGATTGTTCCGATTTTGAGAGCCGGTCTTGGAATGGTAGATGCGCTTTTGACTTTAGTACCGACCGCCAAGGTAGGACATATCGGTCTGTACCGTGATCCGGAATCTTTACAGCCGGTAGAATACTACTGCAAATTGCCGAGTGATGTAAGCGAAAGAGATATGTTTGTTTTAGACCCTATGTTGGCCACCGGCGGTTCTGCAATTGCCGCTATCGACTTTTTGAAGGCCAAAGGAGTCCATAAGCTTCACTTCTTATGCATTATTGCAGCTCCTGAAGGAGTAAAAGCTTTGACAGAAGCACATCCGGATGTTCCTATTTATATTGGTGCATTGGATGAAAAATTAAATGACCATGCCTATATTGTTCCGGGCTTAGGAGATGCGGGAGACCGTTTATTCGGAACAAAATAACGGAGGATGCAGTGGCTTTTTTTCAAATTTTTACAGATTATTATAGTTATATGATTGCCTTTTTGCTGGCGTTTGTGATTTCCCTGGCGAGTACACCACTCAGTATGAAAATTGCTTACAAGGTAGGAGCGCTGGACAAACCCAAAAAAAGGGGAATGCACAGTAAAATAATGCCGAGAGCTGGTGGACTGGCTATATTTACGGGCTTTATCATTACCGTTTTGTTTTTGATGTACCATGTAGCGGAAAGCCAGAGAATCACAATATGGGGATTGCTCCTTGGGGCCACCATTATCACATCACTGGGTTTTATTGATGATATCTACGGTCTGCGTCCCAGAACCAGAATTGTGGTGCAGTTGATTGCAGCCCTAATCGCCGTAATGACCGGAACTCGCATTTCGGATATTACCATTCCGCTGCTGGGAACCATCGAATTTGGTATTTTCAGCAATGTGATTACCGTTTTTTGGATTATCGGTGTGACCAATGCCGTCAACTTGTTGGACGGTTTGGACGGTTTGGCAACCGGAGTAGCTTCCATTGCTTGTACGACATTGATGATTATTGCAGTCATTTTTGGAGACCCGATGTTGGCAGGACTGCCGATTTTACTGACAGCGGCTTTGGCAGGAAGCTGTCTGGGATTTTTGCCATACAATTTCAATCCGGCCAAGATTTTTATGGGGGATACCGGCTCGACATTTTTAGGCTATAGTTTGGCGGTGATTTCCATTCAAACCATGCTAAAAACCTATACGGCCATGACTTTAGTGGTGGCGGTCATTGTTTTGGCATTGCCGATTGGAGATACTTTGTTTGCCATTATCCGTCGGACGGCCAATCGCCGGCCGATTAGCGAAGCCGATAGAGGGCATTTGCATCACCGTTTGATTGATAAGGGACTCAGCCATAAAAAAGCGGTATTGACCCTATATTTTGTCAGCGGACTTTTCGGCTTGGCAGCGATTTTGATTGTCATAAAAGATGCTTGGGTGGCCGTCATCATTTTATGTTTGGTGTTCGGAATTTGGATTTTCGACAATTTGCGTCATCACAGACAAGAAAAAAGAAACAGAGAAACGGAAAGTGAGGAAATATGAAAATTGTAATTGCCGGTGCCGGTGCTATGGGAGGACGTTTTGGCTATATGTTGCAAAACATTGGTCAAGAAGTCATCTATGTAGATAGTTGGCAAGAAAATATTGATATGATGAATGAACGTGGTCTGGTGGTGGATGATAACGGCATGGAGAAAGTCATTCCTGTCAAAGCCTACCATACTAGTAAAGTGCCAAATGAAACAGCGGACTTGGTGATTTTATTTGTTAAGTCTATGCAGCTGCCGGAAATGCTCTCAGACTTAAGGCCGATGTTAAGCGATCATACAGCGGTGATTTGCTTGCTCAATGGTCTTGGACATGTGGAAACGATGAAAGAATTTATACCGACTGAGAATATTTTTGTCGGCGTGACCTTGTGGACAGCCCGTATGCTGGGAGCCGGTCATGTGCATTTATCAGGCGATGGTATGATAGAGCTGCAAAATATTGGAGCGGAGAAAAAAGAGACAGCGGAAAAAATTGTAGAACTCTTCAATCAAGCAGGTTTGAAGGCAAGCTACAGTCCTCAGGTGCTGCACTCGATTTGGACGAAAGCCTGTGTCAATGGTGCAATGAATGCAGTTTGTGCTATTTTGGATTGCAATTTGATGCAATTCGGTCAAGTACCGGATGGAGATATCTTCATTTCCAATATTATTAAGGAATTTGCCTGGGCAGCCAAAGAGGAAGCCGGTGTTGAGCTGGATACGGATAAGGTTTTTCAGATTGTCAAAGGTTCTCTCCACCCGGATAGACAGGGCAAACATTATCCATCCATGCATCAGGATTTGGTGCAAAATCACAGAAAAACAGAAATTGACTTTTTAAACGGCTATGTGTGGAGACTTGGTAAGTCCAAGGGGGTAGCGACTCCATACTGTGAAATCATTACGATATTGACTCATGGCAAGGAAACAATTTTAGGAATTTAGAAAAGTAAAGAAGTCTTTGGACTTCTTTCTTTTGCAAAGGAGAAAAAATGGATAGAAAGATTAAGGTCATGTCCGTGTTCGGAACCAGACCGGAAGCAGTAAAAATGGCGCCCGTAGTGCAAGCAGTGCAAAATCATCCGGAGCTCGAATCGGTTGTGGCGGTGACGGCACAGCATAGAGAAATGCTGGATCAGGTGCTCGAGGTCTTTGATATTCATCCGGATTATGACCTCAATATTATGCAGGCAGGTCAGACTTTGACGCAGATTACTACCAGAGCGATGAACGGCCTGGAAGAGGTATTTATTAAGGCGAAGCCGGATATTGTTCTGGTGCATGGGGATACTACCACCAGCTTTGCCGGCGCTTTGGCAGCGTTTTATCAACAAATTCCGGTCGGTCATGTGGAGGCCGGACTCCGTACTTTCAACAAATATGAGCCGTTTCCGGAAGAAATGAATCGCTGTCTGACCGGAAGATTGGCGGAATTTCACTTTTCGCCGACTGAAAATTCGAAAAAGAATTTGTTGAAGGAAAACATCGCCGAAGAACAGATTTTTGTGACGGGAAATACCGTTATTGATGCTTTGCAAACAACAATTCAAGAGAACTATAGCTTTGAATACGATTTGCTCAATCGCTTGGATTTTGATAAGAAAATTATCACCATGACGGCGCACCGCAGAGAAAATCTGGGCGAGCCTTTAAAAGAAATCTGTCAGGCGATTAAGACCATCGTGGAGAAGAATCCTGATGTGGAAGTGGTATATGCCGTACATCTGAATCCGAAAGTTCAGGAAACGGCCAAATCCATTTTGGGAGATTTGAAACAGGTGCATTTGATTCCGCCTTTGGCATTGCAGGATATGCACAATTTGATGAATCGTTCTTACTTGGTATTGACTGATTCCGGCGGATTGCAGGAAGAAGTGCCGAGTATGGGCAAGCCGGTTCTGGTGCTGCGCAATGTGACGGAGCGTCCGGAGGGAGTAGAAGCCGGAACCTTGAAACTGGTGGGTACAGACTATCAAACCATTGTGAGAGAAACGGAAAATTTACTACACAAGCCGGAGGAATATCAAAAGATGGCCGGAGCCGTCAATCCTTATGGTGATGGAAAAGCCTCATTGCGTATCGCCGACATCCTTGCGAAGAAATTAAAATAAATAAAGCTGAGATTTGCGAAGATTCGCTCGATAAAAGGAAAAAAAGATAGGATTCTAATGATATCATATCTTGTGTAACACCACCTTTCATTATGTGAAAATGCCGAAAAATTGAAAAATGTCGTGAAGAGAACTCAGATACTGCCAAGAATTAGGGTAAGATGAGCTGACTCTACACGACATTTTTCTTTGTTGAATGGGTTAGATAATACGAACCAAAACCTGCTTGGCAAGTGGATTTGAGAGCAAAATAATGTAAGAAATGACCAAAATATTTTCTGTTTGAAAGAAAAAATATATTGAAAAAAACGAAAAAAAGTAAAAAACATATCAAAATTGATGAAATTATACTTGAAATATCAATAAAAATATTATATGATAATAAAGTAAATGTATTAAATTTTGATAACATTAATGTATTGCTTGATTTTCCGATGTTCTCCAAAGTAGGATGAAACCAAAACAGAGGGTAGGAAAGTGGAGTATATAAAATGGAGGGAATCGAATGAGCAAAAGATATGTTGTAGTTGGTGGTGTTGCAGGTGGTGCTTCGGCAGCGGCAAGAATTCGTCGTATTGATGAGAATGCCGATATTCAAATCTATGATAAGGGACCGGATGTATCGTTCTCCAATTGCTGCTTACCAAACTTTTTAAGCGGTGAAGTAAAACATACGGATGATTTGGTATTATATGATCCGGTGACTTTCAAAAAGACATTCAATCTGGATGCAAAGGTCAATCATGAAGTCATTGAAATCAAAGCCGAAGAGCATAAAGTAGTGATTCGCAATACGGTGACCGGAGAAGAATTTGAGGATTCCTATGATTACCTGATTTTATCTCCGGGTGCAGAAGCGATTCGTCCGGCTTCCATCAAAAATATCGACGGCAAGAACGTATTCGTGATTAAGAATGTTCAAGATATTCGTGAATTGGACGGATTCTTGACTGAAAATGAAGTACAGGACATTTGCGTAGTGGGTGGCGGCTTTATCGGAGTAGAAGCGGCGGAATGCTTAAGACATTCCGGAAAAAATGTTACTTTGGTGGAAGCAGCAGACCAAATTATGGCTCCATTTGATTATGATATGGTACAAATGTTGCACAAAGAATTGCATGACAACAAAGTGGAATTGATTTTATCCGACTCTGTTGTAGAAATCAAAGACGAAGAAGTGGTACTGCAAAGCGGTAGAACTGTCAAAGCCAAAGCTGTGATTATGGCAATCGGTGTAAAACCGGATGTAGCTTTTGCAGCCAAATCCGGTGTAAAAATCGGCGAAACCGGTGGTATTGTAGTAGACCACAACTTCCAAACCAATTTAAAAGATGTATATGCAGTCGGTGATGCGATTGAAACATTCAATTCCATTACCAGAAAGAAGACCAGACTTCCTCTTGCCGGTCCTGCGCAAAGACAAGCCAGAATGGTAGCAGATGGACTGTTTGGAAAGCCTTTCCAAAATAAAGGCGTTATCGGTTCCTCGTGTATTCGTGTATTCGACCTCAATGCAGCCAGCACCGGTCTCAATGAAAAAGAATGTAAAAAACATGGCATTGACTACCGTGTAGCATTGGTCATTCCGAATGATAAGGTAGGTTTGATGCCGAATGCCAATCCAATTCATTTCAAACTGATTTATGAATATCCAAGCGGAAGAATCTTGGGAGCTCAATCTATCGGTAAGGGCGATGTGGTTCGCAGAGTCAATGTGATTGCCACCATGATTACCATGAACGGTGATTTAGAAGACCTCAAAGAGTTGGAATTATGCTATGCACCTGCTTTCGGAACGGCGAAAGATGCGGTAAACTTTGCAGCGCTTGCAGCTTTGAACCACTTGAATGGTGTCTATGATCAAGTACCGGTAACTATGGTAAGAGAATTGGTAGAGAGAGGCGAATATATCTTAGACGTACGTGGTAAAGGTGCTTTTGACAATTCTCATGTCAAGGGAGCGGTCAACATTCCGATTGAAGAAATCAGAGAGCGCTATCATGAAATTCCGAAAGACCGTACAATATACGTTCATTGTCGTACATCTTGGAACAGCTACTACGTAATTCAGGCATTGAAGGGCTTCGGATATCACAATGTAGTGAATATTCAAGGCTCCTTCCTGGCGTTGAGCTATTACGAGTATTTCAATGATGTGACAACCGGAAGAGAACCGATTGTTACAGGTTATAATTTTAAATAATAAATAGTGTGAGAACCGGCTTTTGAGATTGTCTCAAAAGCCGCTCATTCGGTTGATTTTGAATTAGGAGGAAATATGACTCGTACATTAAAAACACAAATTGTAGTAGCAGTTGCGATTATTGTTTTGATGGTTTGGTGGGGCTTCAGCATGCCTGCAAAATCAGCTTGGTATTTGGTAAGCGGTTTGTTAATCGGCTATATTTTGACTCGTTCCCGTTTCGGTTTTGCCGGCGGTGTCAAAAGACCGTATATGACCGGAGATACGTCTTTAAATGAAGCCTTATTCTTTATGTTTGTTATTACCGCAGTAGTGGTAGCGGTAATTCAGTGGAAGGCGGCGGCAGGTGGTGCAGTTCTTGCCAGTCAAGTGACAGAAGGACTCAAAGCAATTCCCGGAACCGATTCGGTGAAGCCTTTTGATATCGGTATTATTGTAGGAGGATTCTTATTCGGTGGCGGAATGATTCTGGCCGGCGGTTGTGCTTCCGGTACATTGAGCGATTTGGGCGAAGGTGCCGTTCGTTCTTTGATTGCCTTTGCATTTTACCTTATCGGTGCACCTATCGGACACTGGTTGCGCTTTGTTTACAACAAATCGGACAACAAAATTATAAGCTATACCTTGTATTTGCCGGATAAATTGGGCTATTTCTGGTCAGTGGTTCTGATTGCCGTCTTATTCCTTATTTTGTACTATATTGTAAAATCTTACAGCTACAAGAGAAAGAAAGCCGGTACCTTTATTAAGCCGGAATACGAAGAGATTGAAAAAGGTTTGGACTATGATAGTGCTCCATTCTTTAGTTATGAAACCTATCATCGTCTTTTCATCAAACGTTGGTCTTTCATGCGTGGCGGACTGTTGTTGGCGATTATGTTTATCTTTGTCTTGGTACAAACAGACAAGATGTGGGGTGTTACCTCTGCCTTTACGACAATGGCGGTTGCGATTTTCAGTCGCTTAGGAATTGACTTTGAAGCTATCGGAGGCTTTACCAACGAAATTAAGCAAGCTTCCAACCTTTTTGAACATACAGGAACCATTCGTAACATCGGTATTATTTTGGGTGCGGCGATTTCCTTCTTGTTGGCAGGACGCTTCAAACTGGATTACGACTTTGATTTTAAAGATGGTGCCCTTTATGCCTTTGGCGGTCTTATCATGGGTATCGGTGCTCGTTTTGCAAGAGGCTGTAATGTAGGTGCTTTGTACTCTGCTATTACTTCTTTCTCTATTCATGGTTGGGGTTTCCTTGTATTTATGACCATCGGCGGTATCGCATTCTTGAAGTTCTTTGAAGGCAGATGCGGCATTATTCCGAAGCGTAAATTATAAATTCAACTTTCCCACGTTCTCACTCTACAGAGTGGGATAGGGCCAAAAAAGGCTGTGAGTAAGTCGAGTTGTAGAAATATCGTGTAAAACTAAAAATCAAATCAAGGCAACTCCAAGCAGTTGTCTTGATTTTTACAGAAATAAATTTCAGAAAGAACGGAGATATGCGTGAAGAAAAATAAAAAGTTAAGTCAAGTAGATATTATCGCATTGGTGTTAGGCTCCATTATTGGTTGGGGTTCTTTTACCTTGCCCGGAACGAAATTTTTGCCACAGAGCGGGATTGTCAATACCATGCTTGGATTTTTGCTTGGCGGAATTTTCGTATCCTTTGTCGTAATCGGCTATCGGACTTTAATGCAGTACAACAATGAAGATGGAGGTGAGTTTAGTTATACATTTCATCATTTGGGACGGATACATGGTTTTGTAGTTGGTTGGGCTTTGTCACTTTGCTATTTAAGCTTGGTACCGCTCAATGCTACCGCTGCGGCCTTGATTTTGAAGGAAATCATTCCCGGCGGCATTCAATTTGGTCATTTATATGATGTGGCAGGCTATCAGGTCTATTTATCGGAGATTATAGTGGCCGGTCTTGTGATTGCGATTTTTGCCTATATCAATATTCGAGGTTTGTCCATTAGTGCCAAAGTTCAGCAGGTGCTGAGCGGACTGCTCCTTTTCAATATTGTCCTGGTATTGGCTTATATGCTCTTTAAAGTGGATTTGTCGGTTTTTTATGAAAGATATTTTATGCATACGGAAATCAGTTGGAAGCAAATCAGCGGTGTCGTGGCCATTACTCCATTCTTATTTGTGGGCTTTGATGTGGTGCCGCAGGTGACGACTGACCTGGGCTTTAAGGCGGAAAAGGCCATTAAGCTTAGTATTTTCACTATCTTTGTCGGAGCTTTTTTATACAATGCGCTCAATTGGGTGGCGGGTCTGAATTTCTCTCCGGAGCAAGCCAAGGCACAAAACTG
The DNA here is from genome assembly GCA_030535295.1 of Eubacteriales bacterium. Lineage (GTDB taxonomy): Bacteria > Bacillota > Clostridia > Lachnospirales > Vallitaleaceae > W11650. Next base: position 25,383 of record JAUMXK010000008.1, read on the forward strand.
GGCAGTCGGAGCAGCGGTCTTGAATCAAATGGGTATTATTGGCTTTGCGCTCCTGTGTATTGCCCTTTTCGGGGCAGTATTCGGCGGAATCAATGGCTTTATGATTAGCTCCAGTAAGCTTCTGGGAGCCATGTCGCACTACCATTTGATTCCGGAAAAATACCAGGAAAAAAATCAGGTCGGGGTATACCGCAATGCCATTCTCTTTGTATCGGTAATCAGTGCCGTGGCACCGTTTTTGGGTAGAGAAGTCATCATTTATGTGGTGGATATGTGCTCTCTTATGGCGGCCATTGTCTATGGATATATTTGCTTTATCGGCTTGAAATACACCCATGGGAAATATCGCTTTTTCACCGCCCTGGGCTTAATTGTCAGCATTATCTTTGTGCTCTTGCTGTTCTGGCCGGGTTCCCCAAGCCGCCTGCAAATGCCGTCCATCATACTCAGCGTTCTCTGGGCCGGACTGGGCGCCTTCTACTATTTCACCGTGGCCAGAAAGAAATACGGGCTGGAAGAATAGAGGGTTATAATTTTAAAAATCTTTAATTCAGAAAGAGATAAGCAATGTGCTTCTGCAATGCTTGTCTCTTTTTTTTATAAAAAGCACTAGCTAAGGGATATCAATAGTGTTTGCAGGAAACAGGTTTGCCGGTCTTTAAGGTGGCAGACAAAAGGAGATTTTTTAGCTAACTTTGTTATAAAAAGAAAAAACAAAAGATAACAAGACTCTTTGTATAAAACATATAAAATATAATAAAAATACAAAAAAATATTGATAAAATAGACAGAGAGTGATAAGATAAAAAAGAGAAAATAAAAATAATGTTAATAAAATGTTAACAAAGAAGAAAAGATATAGAAGATTTGACGAAGAAAAAAGGAGGTCAGAGACAGGAAGCGAAAGTAAAGTCGGGAACAAAGGAAACATAGGAATTAACACCTTTTGGAGAAGGAGCTCCGGGCAAGAAGCAATTTATTTTAGGAGGGAAAGATATGCAACAGAAGAAGAAAGTCAAAAAAATAATGGCGTTTGGTTTGAGTCTTTGCATGACACTAAGCCTGTTTGGTGGAATTTCTACTCATGCAGATAGCTGGCCGGACCAAGGAGAAAGCAAAATCGGAAGCGTGCAGCCTCATTTTTCGGGTTATCGGGTTCGAGATATCGAAACATGGGATGCCGAAACCGACCATCATGCAGAATTGATGCGTGCCAGAGTACCGCTCCAAACCAGAAATGCAAGATTTACCGAAACCCAGGCCAACAGCAATCTGACGGCACCAGTAGAAGTGATGCTGATGCAGGGCGATTATGGCAACTCTTTCTTTGACAGTACCATTGCCAACAATGCCTATGGCAATGTTGCCTTCAATTTCTGGCAATATACCGATTATTTTTGTCCTTGGCATGGTGCAGCCACCATCGGCACCCCAAGGGGGCTTTACAATCCTGCCACCAGCAACTGGCAAAGCAGAGGCTTTGAATTCGGCATTGTCAATATTCCGAACCAAGCCTATATCAATGCTGCCCACAAAAACGGGGTCAAGGCCATTGCCTGTATTTATTTTGATCCAAGTTTTCGTCCGGGTCAAACCAAACAGGAATTATTTGAAAAAGATGCCAAAGGTCGATACATCATTGCCGACCGTCTAATCGAAATGGCAAAACACTACGGTTTTGACGGCTATTTCTTAAATAGCGAAGAAGGCGGGCCGGATGAATACAAACCATTTATGGCGCAAATTACACAGTCCGGTTTGTGGACCCAGTTTTACAATACCGACAGCAGCTTCGGGCCATACAAATCGCAATATCTCAAAGACGAAAAACATGGCAAGATTCATGATTCGGTCTTTGTCAATTATGGCTGGAGCAATGTGGACTCCTTTGTCCTGCATGCGGAGTCGATTGGGGTAGACCCTTATGAAACTGTCTTTTTGGGTATTGAAGCCAATCACGGACAGTTTAAAAACCATGGGGAAACCGCCATTCAAAAGTCGTATGACAGAAATAAAAATCCAAAAGCCAGTGTGGCTCTTTTTACCCCAAGTGATATGTATCAAAGGGGAATTGACAGTATTGGAGCCAAACTGGGATTTAGCAAGCAATTGCCTGCCCATCAAAGAAATGAGTTTCAATGGATGGTAGCCGAAAGAGAAAGAATGTATTTTTCCGGCGTGATGTGCAATCCCAAAGACACCGGAAAAAAACCAGGCTATCAAAGAGAAGACGTGGTCGTATCGGATGCTTCCGGCTGGGTTGGAGTAGCGGATTTTAGAGCGGAAAGCTCTGTCATTTCCGGTAGCAGTTTTTACACCAATTTCAACATCGGAAAAGGAATGCAATACTTTGCCGACGGAAAAATGCTCAATGATGAGCCATGGACCAATCTAAACGACCAAGATATCCTGCCAAGCTGGCAATGGTGGTTTGAAACAACTGCCAAGAAAGCCTTGAAAGCCGATTTTGATTTTGGCTCCAAAGACATTCAAAAAGATAGAGAAGGTCAAGTGAAAGCCTTGCCTTATCAACAAGTCGGAGCATGGCACGGCGGCAACTCTCTGGTCGTATATGGAGATTTGGAAGCGGGAAAAGAGAATTTCCTGCGCCTTTATAAGACAGATTTGACCGTTCGTGAAAGTACAAAGGCCAAGATACGTTTCCGCAAATCTTCGGAGGACAACGCAGAAATGAAGCTGGGTCTACTTTTCAAAGACCAGCCTTACAGCGTCCAAAAAGTGAACATCGAAAATGCAAGCACAAAAGGAGAATGGACCGAAGCAAGTCTGGATTTATCCCCTTGGAGCGACAAGCAAATTGCGGCGTTGGGATTTGTATTTGAAAGTGAAGAAGCGGTTTCTGGTTATCAAATGAATATCGGACAAATTGCCATCTCTGACACTGTAGATGCACCGGAAAAACCGGACAATTTCCAAATTCAAAAATTGTATCAAGATGGACAGGTGATTTTTACATGGGATAGAAAAGATTATCAAGAAGTGGATAAATATCGCATTTACAGCAAAAACTCAGATGGAACACGTCATTTTCTCGGAGGAATCTATGATGGAATTTGGTATGTGAAAAATCATTTTGCCGATCAGGAGCAAAATACCATCTTTGAACTTACGGCGGTTGGCAAAGATGGCATCGAAAGCAGCCCGGCACAAATTGAAGTAGATTGGAATCGTTTTCCGAAGAATTTGGCGGTAGAAGAAGATATGTTGAAGGAACTTGGATTCAAACAAGCCAAAGAGCTTGGAAAACTCGAAATCAGTTGGAACAATGCTCCAAATCAAGAGGCAGTCAAGGTAAAAGTAGCACCTCTGTGGAAAAAGGCAGACGATGAGGAATACCATCTGTATGAAAAGGAATTGGTACAAGGAGAGGAAAGCATTACTTTGGAAGTGCCGGAGATGAAAGACGGCTATGAATACGATGTGACGGTTTCTCCGAAGTTTGATGGACAGTATGAGCAAGGCATCAGCTATCGGGGCAGATTTTTTGATGGCTATGCCAAACCGCTTTCGGCAAAAGATGTCAAGCTTTTGGACGGTGATAAAATCATGCTCAAATCGCCGTTGACCAAGGACTGGCATTATGTGACCGTGGAATTTAAGGCAGATGGAGCGGAAGAGCGTACCCGCCTGATGCGCAAAGAACGAGGCGTGGATAGAAGATATCATGCCGCCCTACAGTTACCGGCTTCCAAAGGTACGATTTATATTGAATTGGAAGACTACACCAAGAATAAATCGGAAATTACCATTGTCTATGATGAAGAGTATAAATTTGATTTAAAGACATTGGTAAGAGCCAATAAGTATTTGGTAGAGGAAAGAGAAAAAGCTGAGAAGAAGTTTAAAAACGCCAATCTAAAGGAAATCCTGGATAGACTGGAAGTGCTTTTCCATGAGGCAAAGGAAATCCTGCAATCATTGGAAGACAATCGTCAACGAGTGCCGGAATTAACGGCAGAAATGGACGGCTTGATCAATAGTCTGGAAGAAAACGACAACAGTGTGACCATTACCTTTGAGTGGGCACCGCCGACCGGAATTACCATGGACGACCTGAACGGACTGGTTTCCTTTGAGCTGGTGGATAGTGAGCAAAAAGTAGTCCCTGCGAATAATGGTATGGTTTATGAATTGTTCAAAGGCACTTATTATGTCAAAGTAAAATCATCGCATTTTATGGTGCTAACCTCCACGCAAAGAGTGGTTGCCGATGCCGCAAAGACGGTACCGGTATTGGTTGAGTTGGTTCCTACTAGCGGAAAATTACTCAGTGCGCCAAAGAAATTGACCTATCAATTGGGCGAAGAGCTGGATTTGACCGGCGGCCTGGTGGAATTGACCTATCGTATGACTCCGAAAGTACAAAAGGAATTGACCGATGCCAACTTCACCATCAGTGGCTATGATAAAAACACCTTGGGAGAACAAACCGTCAAAGTCAGCGGCTTGCGCCAAGAGTTCTCCTTTGTGGTGACGGTAATCGAAAAGCAAACCAATAAGGAAGACTTGATGAAGGCGATCACCGATGCCGAGGCTGTGAAAGAGAACTTTAAGTACTTCAATGCAAGTGCCGAAAAGAGAGAAGCCTTTGACAAGAGCATGGAAGATGCCGTGGCACTGCATGATGAAGAGGATGTCAGTGTAGAGCGTTTGGAAGCGGCCATTGAGAACTTGAAACAGGCGACAGATGCTTTGGATGGAGAAGAAACCAAGAAAGAAGCCTTAAATGAAGCTATTGAAAGTGCCAAGCAAATCAAGGAAACCGCAAAATATAAAAATGCGGAATTGGCTCAAAAAGAATATTTTGAATTGATGTTGACCTTGGCCGAAGAAGCAAAAGAAAGCAATAAAGCAAGTCAGGAAGAAGTAGATTTAATTATCGAAATGCTGAGAGAAGCACAAAATAGCTTGAATGGACAAGAAACACCGGCACCAAATCCGGACAATCCGAAACCGGATAATCCAAAGCCGGAACCGGAACCAAAGCCTGAGCCACAACCGGAAGTGCTGCTACCATACATTCCGGAAGTGACGGAAGAAGTAGCGGAAAGCACCACCGAAAGTGCACCGGAAGTGAAGATTGAGGAAGAAGAAATCGCCCTTTCCGCACCGGAAGATAAGGCCAAGTTTGAAGAGCTGACCAAGAATGTAACGGACGAAAAGACCAGAGAATTGGTCAAGGAGCTGGTGACGAAAAAACTCAGCACCGAAGCATTTGCTAGGAAGATAGGCGACGAGGCATTGCAAAACTTTGCGCAAAACATCGAAGAAAAATTCAGCGATACCAAAGCGGAAGTCTGGTTTGCCAAAGAGCTTGCCTTTGCAGAGATTACCGGTTTGGTCAAAGGCTTTGAGGATAATACTTTCCGAGGGGAAAAGGAAGTGACCGGCAAAGAGTTTCTGACCATGTTGGTTCGAGCTTCCGGCAAAGAAGTAAAAGCGGAGGAAAGCAAAGATTGGTTTGCTCCATATTTTGCTGCGACAGAGCAATTGGGTTTATTGACAGGAGTTGACTTTGATTTAAGCAGAAGTTTGACACGTCAAGAAGTGGCAAAACTTGCCTATAACTATGCTATGATAGGTAAAAGTAAAGTTTTATTGCCAAATCGCAAGGGAATGTTTACGGACAGAGAGGATATTACAGAAGACTATCTGCAAGCAGTGGATTATCTTTGGGAAAAAGGTGTTTTGAAAGGATATGAAGATGAGAGCTATCGTGGCCTTCATACCGTCAAACGTCAAGAAATAGTGGCAATATTATATCGTTTGCTCAAAAATAAATAATTCAACGCAGATAAAAGTTAAGTTGTACTGAGAAATTCGGGGATGCCTTAAACAAAGAGAGTGTTGCAAAAGGATTCTAAAATCACATCTTTTGCAACGCTCTTCTGTCTTTGGTTAGGAAGTGGTATCTTCTTGGAAAGTTGTCTTTAATAGCCCTCTAAGGAATTCCTTAACTTTCTTATTTTTGGTTAACTTGTGTCCAAAGGCCTACCATAATTCAGAAAAAATATAGATTTTTTCTTTTTTTATAAAAATTTTCCTACATTATCTATAAAAATATGATATACTACTAAGAAAGGTTTTTCGAAAAGGAAAACTCTACTTCCCTTGCTTTTTGGTACAGTCTTATTTAGGAAGGCATATCAGCCCTCCTGAGAAGGATAGAATCAAAAAAGATGGTGAGAAAAATGAGTGGAAAATGGTATAAGAAGGTAGGAGCTCTTACATTTTATATAAATTAAATTTTCGATTAAACTTTTGTTTGGTTTCGTCGATAATATACTTAGGTAAAGAGAAAGAATAGGCGGTGATATATGTTTTTCAATAGAGATAGCCTGAAAGCACTCGCCATGTTGACGCAGATGGGAATTACAATGATTGTGCCGATTGGTTTGGGGCTTTTTGCAGGAGTATTTTTAGACCGAAAACTGAATACAGCGCCCATTTTTTTGCTGATTTTTATTCTATTGGGAATTGTAGCCGGTTTTCGCAATATTTATCAAATGACTCGCAGCTTTCTCAAGTCACCGGCGGAAATGGAAAAAAAACAGCAAAAAATATTAGATGAGATGAAACAACCAAAAGCGAATGTCTTTCAAAACGAGAATCGCCAGGAAAAAGTAGAAACAGCACAAGAAAAAGAGGAAGCCAATGACGCAACATCAAAAAACTCTTAAATTATTATTAATGGCACAAGGGATTTGTGCAGCTGCCTTTTTTATCCTTTGCGCATTGCTGGCTCTCCTTGTTTCCAAAGTTTTTTGGGACAGCATGGCAGGAGTTGCGGTCGGATATTTGGGAGGCGTTTTTCAAATTATTTCCATGTCATACTCGGTACAAAAGGCGGTCGAGCAGGAAGCGCAATCTGCTCAGAAATATATGCTCAAACATTATGTGTTACGTCTTTTGATTATGCTTGGACTCTTGCTTTTCGGAGTCTTTGCCGGCAGGTGGTATCTGCTGGGAGTTTTTTTGGGATTACTCTGTGTCAAGCTGGGAGGCTTTTTAGCGCCAAAGCTGGAGCAGATTTTAAATAAGTAATCTAAAGTGCCCTCGTCATAGCATGACAGTGGCTAAGAGAAATATGAAAGAAAGGAGAAAATAATGGTTACGGATGGTTTATTCAGTACCGTCACAACATTAGCATCAACAAAGGCAATTTCCTTTGACGATAAGGTTCTTACTTATTTTGATATTGGGAAACTTCGCTTTGTCATTACCGAATCCATTTTGAGCTTATGGCTTGTCATGGCGGTTTTGATTATTTTTGCTCTGATTGTCAGAGTGAAACTTAAAAAGTTTACCGATAAGCCGAGCGGCTTTCAAAATTTTGTGGAAGCTTTGGTAGAAGCGTTGGACTCATTTGTGGGCAGTACCATGGGCGAAAAACATCGCCGCTTTACACCATATTTCGGTTCTCTGTTTTTACTGATTTTATTGTCAAACCTGTCCGGATTATTCGGAATTCGGCCACCAACGGCCAACTATTCTGTGCCTTTGGGTTTAGCACTGATTACTTTTATAATGACTCAATACTTCGGTATCGCTACAAAAGGGGTTGGCACTTACTTGAAGGGATATTTGGAACCTGCATGGCCCTTTATGCCGCTGAATGTCATTGGTGAAATCGCAAACCCGTTCAGTTTGTCTTTCCGTCTATTTGGTAATATTGTCGGCGGAACAATCCTGATGGGTCTTTACTATGCGATGTTGCCTTGGTTTATGAAAATCGGTATTCCGTCCCTGCTGCATGCGTATCTGGATGTTTTTGCCGGTGTGTTACAAGCCTTTGTATTCACCATGTTGAGTATGATTTTTGTATCCGGTGCAATGGCAGAGGAATAAAATAAGTTGTGAAATAATAATAATTAATCATATAGTATTTTGATATTTACAAGGAGGAAATATTATGGGAAACATTACAAATGAAGGCTTGATTTTAGCTTGTTCAGCAATTGGTGCAGGTTTGGCTATGATTGCCGGTATCGGACCTGGTATCGGACAAGGTTTTGCAGCTGGTAAAGGTGCAGAAGCGGTAGGTCGCCAACCGGGAGCAAAGGGTGATATCACATCTACCATGTTACTTGGTGCAGCGGTTGCAGAAACAACAGGTATTTACGGCTTCGTGGTAGCTTTGATTCTGATGTTTGCAAATCCATTACTTGAAAAATTAAAATAGGATTTGTGTATACTCACTGAAAGGTGTTTCGTCAGATTAGGCAGAAAGGAGGTAATACCTTGCAAACCGTTTATTTAGCGGCAGAGCCAATCAGTCGTTTGTTTGGTCTGGACGCAGAAACCGTCAGCAGTGCACTGATTGTCATGCTGAGTATGTTTCTCTTATTTGTATTACTGGGTTATTTATTGTTTGATCCGGTAAAGCAGTTCTTGGCGCAAAGACAAGAAAGAATTGCAAGCAAATTACATGAAGCAGATGTGGCGGAATTTGCCGCCCAAAAGATGAAAGAAGAATATGAGGCAAAATTGAAGGAAATCCAAAGAGAATACGATCGTATCTTGGAGGATGGCCGCAAAAAGGCCCTTGATAAAGAGCAAAAGATTTTGGCAGAGGCTCAGCAGGAAGCAGAAAAAATTGTGGCTCGTGGCCGTCTGGAAATCGAAAGAGAAAAAGCACAAGTGCAAGATGACATTCGCCGTGAAATCGTCGAAGTGGCAACTCTTTTAGCCGGAAAATTTATTGAAACGAATATGAGCGAGGACAAACAAAGACAGCTGATTCGTGAAACAATGGATGGGATGGGTGATAGTGCATGGATGAATTAATCGGAAAAAGATATGGAACAGCACTTTTTGAAGTGGCTTTGGAAAATAATGAGCTGGGCCGAATGGAAGAAGATATCCAAACAGTTCTCACTGCAATGAAAGAAAATCCTGATTTTATCAACATCTTATTGTTGCCAAGCATTCTATTGGAAAAGAAGAAGAATCTGATAAAAGAGGCGTTTGAGAGTAAGATTAATCAAGACTTACTTGGACTTTTATTGTTGACATTGGACAAATCCAGACAAGACCATCTGGTCAAGATTTTGGAGTATGCCCTGCAAGCAATTTATGAGGAAAAGGGAATCCTGACCGCATACATTACTTCGGCAAGTGAACTGAAAGCGACAGAAAAAGAGGAGCTGAGAGAAAAACTCTCGAAGCAAACCGGAAAACAAATACAACTCGACTGTAAAGTGGAAAAGGATTTAATCGGCGGTATGATTGTTCGTATCAAAGATCAAATTCTGGACAGCACCATCAAAGGCGAATTACATAATATTGCCAAGGAGCTTTATGCAGTCAAGATTAGCAAATAGAAAGGCGGTGGAATCACCAGATGAATTTAAGACCAGAAGAAATCAGCTCAGTGATTAAAGAGCAGATTAAGAGATATCAGTCGGATCTTACAGTATCTGATGTAGGAACAGTGATTCAGGTAGCCGATGGAATAGCCAGAATTCATGGATTGGAGAAGGCGATGGCAGGGGAATTATTGGAATTCCCAGGCGATGTTTACGGAATGGTATTAAACTTAGAGCAAGATAATGTCGGTGCCGTATTAATGGGCGAGAACAAGGACATTATGGAAGGTGCGATTGTAAAATCGACCGGTAGAGTTATTGAGGTGCCTGTAGGGGATGCCTTAATCGGCCGTGTTGTCAATGCGCTGGGACAACCGATTGACGGGAAAGGCCCTATTGTGACGAATGCTTATCGTCAGGTGGAAAGAGTGGCACCGGGCGTAATTGAAAGAAAATCCGTAGATACTCCGCTTCAAACCGGAATAAAGGCGATTGACTCAATGGTACCGATTGGCAGAGGTCAACGGGAATTGATTATCGGCGATAGACAAACAGGAAAAACAGCAGTAGCAATTGATACTATTATCAACCAAAGGGGACAGAATGTACTTTGTATTTATGTTGCCATCGGTCAAAAGGCATCAACCGTTGCTACTTTGGTTCGCACTCTGGAAGAAAACGGTGCAATGGACTACACCACAGTAGTAGCTGCAACTGCTTCCGAGCTGGCTCCGCTTCAATATATTGCTCCATTTGCAGGCTGTGCAATGGGTGAGGAATGGATGGAAAACGGCAAAGAAGTATTGATTATTTATGATGATTTATCCAAGCATGCAGTGGCGTACCGTGCAATGAGCTTGCTGCTTCGCAGACCGCCGGGACGTGAAGCATATCCTGGTGATGTATTCTATCTGCATTCTCGTTTGCTGGAAAGAGCGGCGAAATTAAGTGATGAAAGAGGAGGCGGCTCTTTGACCGCACTTCCGATTATCGAAACGCAGGCAGGTGATATTTCAGCCTATATCCCAACCAATGTTATTTCTATTACAGACGGTCAGATTTTCCTGGAATCCGAACTTTTCAACTCGGGTATTCGTCCGGCTATCAATGCAGGTCTTAGTGTATCTCGTGTAGGTGGTGCGGCACAAACCAAAGCCATGAAAAAAATCGCCGGTCCGATTCGTGTGGAACTTGCCCAATATCGTGAACTTGCGGCATTCTCTCAATTCGGCTCAGACCTTGATAAGGCAACCAGAGAAAGATTGGCACAGGGAGAACGTATTATTGAAGTATTAAAACAACCGCAATATACTCCAAAGAGTGTAGAAAATCAAATCTTGATTTTATATGCGGCAACCAAAAAATATCTGATGGACATTGAAGTGACAGAGATTGCTCGTTTCCAAGAAGAATTCATTGAATTTGTAGATACCAAGTACAGCGATGTCAAAGCAAAGCTGTCCGGAAATGAGGGCTTAACAAAGGAACTTGATCAACAGATTGCCGGTATCTTGGATGAGTTTATGCCGAAATTCAAGAACTCCGTAGAAAAGGTGTGATAGATTATGGCGTCCATGAAAGATATTAAGAGAAGAAAAGAAAGCGTTAGCTCCACACAACAAATTACCAAGGCCATGAACCTGGTAGCAACGGCGAAATTGCAGAAAGCAAAGCAAAGTGTGTTAGAAGCAAGACCTTATTTTAATCAAATCCATAAGACGATTTCTTCGATTTTATCCATTAGTGAGGGAATTAATCATCCTTATTTGGAGAAAAGAGATGGGAAAAAGGTTTTATATGTTTTAATTTCTTCGAATCGTGGATTGGCCGGAGGATATAATGGAAACGTGGTTAAGCTTGTGTTAAAGCATATCAAGGAAAATGCGAACGAAGAAACCATGGTTATATCGGCCGGTAAAAAAGCTCAGGACTCCATGAGAAAAGAAGGCTTTGAGCTTTTGGGCAATTACAATGCTTTGATTGAAAATCCGAATTATGATGAGGCGAAAAAGCTTTCCGAGCAGGTGATTGATTTGTTCAATGAAAGAAGAGTGGATGAGGTCTATGTAGCTTACACCGCCTTTCATTCGACATTGAGTCAGGAACCGAAAATTATGAAACTTTTACCGCTAAATCCCGAAGATTTTCGACTGGAAGAGAAGCCGTCAAATCATGCGGTAATGAATTATGAACCTTCGGAAGAAGAAGTTTTAAACTATATTGTACCGAAATATGTGAAATCTTTGCTTTTCGGTACGTTAAAAGAATCGGCTGCCTCCGAGCATGGTGCTCGTATGACAGCGATGGACTCAGCAACTAACAACGCGTCGGAAATGATTGAAAAATTAACTCTTTTGTATAACAGGGCTCGTCAAGCTTCGATTACACAAGAGATTACGGAAATCGTCAGTGGCGCTGATGCACTATAAGAAGGAGTGCTTTACTTATGGCAAATCAAGCAATTGGAAAAATCACTCAAATCATAGGTGCTGTACTGGATATCAAATTCCAAGCGGAAGAGCTTCCGGCAATTAATAATGCGGTCGAAATTACCAGAGTCGATGGTAGTAAATTAATTGTGGAAATTTCTCAACACTTGGGTGACGATACAGTCAGATGTATTTCTATGGGATCGACAGATGGTTTAACTCGTGGCATGGATGCGGTTGATACAGGAGCGCCAATTTCCGTGCCGGTTGGTGAGAAAACACTGGGTCGTATCTTCAATGTTACAGGTCATGCAGTAGACCAAAAGCCGGATTTGGATGGCGAAAAATGGTCGATTCATAGACCGGCACCGAAATTTGAAGAACAAGCAACCGAAACGGAAATCTTAGAAACCGGTATCAAAGTCGTTGATTTACTTTGTCCATATCAAAAGGGCGGTAAAATCGGCTTATTTGGTGGTGCGGGTGTAGGAAAAACCGTTTTGATTCAAGAATTAATTCGTAATATTGCCACCGAGCATGGTGGATTCTCCGTATTTACCGGAGTAGGCGAAAGAACAAGAGAAGGAAATGACCTTTATCATGAAATGACCGATTCCGGTGTTATCGAAAAGACCACCATGGTCTTCGGTCAAATGAATGAGCCGCCGGGGGCGAGAATGAGAGTTGCCTTGACCGGTCTTACTATGGCGGAATACTTCCGTGATGAAGGCGGTAAGGACGTGCTGTTATTTATTGATAATATTTTCCGTTTTACCCAGGCGGGTTCTGAAGTATCGGCACTGCTTGGACGGATGCCTTCTGCGGTAGGTTATCAGCCGACACTTGCCAATGAAATGGGTATTTTGCAAGAGCGTATTACTTCGACGAAAAAGGGTTCGATTACATCGGTACAAGCGGTTTATGTACCTGCCGATGACTTGACTGACCCGGCTCCGGCAACTACCTTTGCTCACCTTGATGCGACTACGGTATTATCCCGTTCCATCGTAGAAAAGGGTATTTATCCTGCAGTGGATCCTTTGGATTCGACTTCTCGTATCCTTGATCCTCGTATTGTGGGACAAGAGCATTATGATGTAGCACGTAGAGTGCAACAAATTTTACAAAGATACAATGAATTACAAGACATTATTGCCATCTTAGGTATGGATGAATTGTCCGATGCCGATAAAGTGACAGTTTCCAGAGCGAGAAAGATTGAAAGATTCTTATCACAACCTTTCTTCGTAGCAGAAAACTTTACCGGTCTTGCCGGACGCTATGTTCCGCTTTCGGAAACGATTCAAGGTTTCAAGGAAATCCTTGAAGGTAAGCATGATGAAGTGCCGGAATCTGCCTTTTTGATGGCCGGAAATATCAGTGATGTTCTCAGCCGACTTGAGGGGTGATGGACATGGCAGAAGAATTAAGAAGTAATCAATTTAATTTGGTTATCATTTCACCGGAAAGGCAATTCTACAATGCCCCGGTAGAGCGAGTGACGTTTCGCACTACGGAAGGCGATTTGGGCGTGTTGAGGGGACATATTCCTTTGACAATCGGACTGTCTGCCGGACATTGCAAAATTCAAATTGATGCCAATACTACGCATGTGGGGGTTATTCATGGTGGATTTGCAGAGGTGCAACCGGATAAGGTCACGATTTTGGTAGATGCCGCCGAATGGCCGGATGAAATTGATGTCGAAAGAGCCAAACGCCGTATGAAAGAAGCGGAAGAAATCATCAGCAGCGACAGCTCCGGTGATTTAGCGATTAAGCGTGCCAGATATTCGATGCTTAAACAAATGGCAAGAATTGAAGCAGGCTCGATGAAAGAATAAGAAAAAGAACAAACAGCAGCAAGTTTCCTAAGGGAGGGGCTTGCTGCTTTTTCGTGTATTTTTTTCCGATAGATGAAGGCAGAAAGTGTGATTGAGTTGCAAGGAAATAGATACTATACTAAAGAAGTAGAATAATAAGTTGGAAAGGAGCAGGATATGGACGAGTTGTTTATTTTATTGGCATGTGGTTCGGGAGCAAGTAGTGGTTTTATGGCGGCAAACATCAAAAAGGCTATTAAAGAAAAGGGCCTTTCAGCAACTGTAAAGGCAGTCAGCGATTCGGAAATTGAAGAGTATGCAGATGAAATTGATATTTTATTGATTGGCCCACACATTAGTTACTTGGAAGATGACTTAAATGAACTGGCAGAGGAAAAAGGTTTCCCACTTATGATTATTCCACAATCAATTTATGGTACTTTAAACGGAAAAGAAACTCTGGAGTTGGTATTACAGAAACTTGGCAAGGAATAGAAATTCAAAGTTTAGCTTTTTTTGGATGAGAAAATAATTTGATTTTTCCTTGAATCTATTCCTATCGCTGAATAGAGTGAAAAAGCTGTGGGAAACTTGAGATGTTTAAAATCGTTTCAACATTTTATTTAGGAGGTAAAAAATGAATACAATAACAAAGTGGTTAAATGATACATTGACTCCGTTTACTAATAAAATAAGTAGAAATATTTGGGTGCAATCTATTCAAAATGCTATTATGATTTCGTTACCTATGATTTTTGTGGGCTCTTTGATTTCTGTACTGAGTTTATTTAAAAATATTTGGCCGGGAATGCCGGATTTGTCAGCAGTTAATCAATTTTCTTTTGGTATTTTTTCCATCTTTATTGCTTTTTTGCTACCATATCAAGTTATGGAAAAAAAGAAAAATGCCAAGAAGAAAATTTTGGCCGGATTTAGCTCGCTAGGTTTTTTCTTGATGCTCATTGGCATCGAATTTACAGATAAAGGGGCACTTCTGGATTTTAGCCGTTTGGGAGCGTCCGGTATGCTGGTTGCCATCTTTTCTGGTATTTTCTCGGCATTGATAATGCTTTTATTTGCAAAGATTTCCTTGTTTAAAGAAGATACCGGTGTTCCGGAGATTGTGGTCAGTTGGTTTAATAATATGATTCCGATTTCTATTATTTTATTCTCAGGATATCTTTTAGCCTATCAATTGCATTTTGATTTCTTTAAAATGGTTATCACATTCTTTGGGCCAATTACCGGATTTGCACAAACGCTTCCGGGATTTATTATCATTTGTTTATTCCCGGTCATTCTTTATTCTTTTGGTATTAGCAGCTGGATTATTACACCGGTTACATTTACGATTTGTCTGGGTGCGATTGCAGCCAACACCGAAGCGGTAGCACAGGGATTAGCAGCAACCAATATCACAACCTTTGAAGTGATTTACTGTGGTTGGGTATTTATCGGTGGACAAGGCTCCACCCTGCCGCTCAATATTTTAATGCTTGGTGCAAAATCTAAAAAATTAAAAGCCATTTCCCGTGCGACTCTCGTACCATCTATTTTCAATATCAATGAACCGATTGTTTTTGGTGCGCCGATTGCTTGGAATCCGATTTTGATGATTCCGATGTGGATTAATGCAATTGTTATTCCGACTATCGTCTACTTAACATTGAAAAACGGTTTGGTATCCATTCCGGATAAGCTTTTCACTATGTACACTTTACCACAACCGATTTCGACTTGGCTTGTTTCGCCGGGTATTAATTCAATCATTCTTTACCTAGTGGTAGTGGTATTATTATTTGCTATTTGGTATCCATTTTTTAAAGTGTATGATAATCTATGTGTGAAAGAAGAAACAGAAAATAAAGGAAGTGAAGTGATAATATGAATGAACAAATTGTAAATATTGCTATGCAGATTCTTCTTCATGCCGGAGATGCCAGAACGCAAATTGCTAAAGCAGGTAATCTGACGGCTGAATTTAAAATAGAAAAAGCGGAAGAAATGCTAAAAAAAGCACAGGAAAACTTACTTTTAGCACATAAAACACAAACATCCCTAATTCAAGGAGAAGCAGATGGGGAAAAAGTGGAAATCAGCGTACTGTTCAGCCATGCACAGGATACCTTGATGGTGACCGGAAGTGAATACAACATGGCAAAACAAATGTTGAATTTGACAAAGAGCTTATTGAGGAGATTGGAAGGATTAGAAAGCAGGTGAAGAAATGAAAAGGTCAGAACGCTTTCGAGATGATTTTTTATGGGGCGGTGCTACTGCTGCCAACCAATGTGAAGGTGCTTTTGATGCAGATGGAAAAGGGCTCAGTACCGCTGATATTCAGCCGTATTCCAAAGGAGCGAATCGTAAGGAGTTAAACTTTAATCGTGTTACCCAAAAAAAGTTCATACATTTTATGGAAACAGAGGAGTTGTTTTATCCTAAACGTCAGGGAGTCAGATTTTTTGAACGATATGAGGAGTACTTTGATTTACTCGAAGAAATGGGTTTTACCTGTTTTCGAATGTCGATTGCTTGGACCAGAATTTTCCCGAATGGAGATGAGGAAAATCCGAATGAAAAAGGCTTGGAACATTATGAAAAAGTTTTCCGAAGTCTGAAAAGGCGGGGAATTACACCTATTGTAACAATGGCACATTATGAAATGCCGCTGCATTTGGTGACGGAGTATGGCGGTTGGGAAAACCGGAAATTGATTGATTTATTCTACAAATATTGTAAAGTGGTATTAGACAGATATCACGATTTGGTGAAATATTGGATTGTTATCAATCAAATCAATTTGATTCAGTATGAAAGTTTTGGTTCTCTTGGGATTTTTTACAGTGAGGATAAGAATTTTATGCAACAGGAATTTCAGGGGATTCATCATCAATTTGTGGCATTTGGCATGGTGAAAGAGTATGCAAAGAAACAGTACCCCGAATTAAAAATAGGAACCATGTTGGCAGACTGCATTTTAAGTCCTTTTTCTTGCAAGCCGGAGGATGTGGAGCTGGCCTTTCGACGCAATCGTATGCAATATTTCTTTGGGGATGTTCAAATTAGAGGTTATTATCCTCAATTTGCACTTAATTACTTTGCAGAAAACGGAGTGGAACTGAATATACTAGAGGGAGATGCTGAGATAATTGCCGATAATACCGCTGACTTTTTGTGTGTTTCTTATTATTATTCCTATTGTGTGGATGCTGAGAAAAATGGAATGAAAGCGGATGATACGTCAAAAAATCCATACTTAAAGGAAAATGAATGGGGTTGGACGATTAATCCTTCCGGACTTTATGTGACTATTTCGCAATATTGGGACAGATACCATATTCCAATTATGATTGGTGAAAATGGTTTTGGATTTGAAGATAAATTGATTGACGGGAGGGTACATGACGGGTATCGTATCGACTATTTGAAAGAGCATATTCTAGCCTTGCGTAGGGCGGTTTATGATGGAGTAGATGTATTTGCATATTGTTCGTGGGCTCCGTTTGATATTGTCAGTGCCGGTACAGCAGAAATGTCTAAGCGTTATGGTTATATTTATGTAGACTATGATGATTTCGGCAACGGCAGTGGAGAGCTATACCGAAAAGATTCTTTTTATTGGTATCAGGAAGTTATTGCGCAAAACGGAAACAATTTAGAATAAGGTATCGTTTGCAGGAAACGAATCCGAAAGGAAAAGGAGGTGGAGCGAAATGCAAATGGATAGTCGGTTGGATACTTTGTTATTCGCTCTGTCCGAAGAATCCTTTGTAACTTTGGACAAACTTGCGAATGTCTTAAAAGTCAGTTCCCGAACCATTCGAACACTTCTTCGGCAGTTGGAAGAAGAATTGGATACAAAGGGGGCTGGGATAGAAAGAAAGCGTAATCTCGGATTGCGTCTGGTAGTAAAAGATAGAAAGCTGTTTCAGGAATATCTTATGGGAAAGAGTGTGGCTGGACTTCCGGAAACGGGAGATCAGAGAGTAGACTTTCTTTTAGTGCGTTTTCTAATAGAATCTGATAGCTATCAAAAGATTGATGCGCTTTGTGATTTGCTTTATGTTTCCCGAAAAACTTTATCGGGAGATATTAAGAAGGTGGAACAATATTTAAACAAATATCGGTTGCAGTTGTTGCGAAAACCCCACTATGGATTAAAGCTTGCCGGTAGCGAGATGGATATTAGGCGCTGCTTGAATCGTCTTTTTCAGAAACAAGATCAAAGATGGCTGCAAGAGATAATGGATGCATTTCGGGATATGGAGGAAATGAAAGAATTGCTCATAAAGAGTACCTATCAATGTGGCTATACCATTTACGAAATGGATTTATACAATATCTTACTGCAGATTCAAATTGCTTTATATCGCTTGGAAAAAGGTTTTGAAGTTACTTTGGACGAGATAGGACATAATGAGTTACTTCGGGAAAATGATATTCGCGTAGCTCAGGTTTTTTCCGGAGAGCTGGAGGCACATTTTGGCATTCCAATTTCAGTTGGAGAAATAAGCTATATTGCCATTCAATTAATGGGTAAGAAGAAAACAACTGAAAACGGTGGCACTATGATTATCGATGCGGAGATTAATCAACTGGTGAATGAAATGCTGGAAAGTGTGTATTTGGCTTTTTGCCTAGATTTACGTTCGGATTTTGACCTCAATACACTGTTGCGTCGACATATGGTTTCTCTTCGGATTCGCTTGCAGTATCAGCTGAAACTGGAAAATCCGATACTGGAGGAAATTAAGGAAATATATGGATTTCCGTATGCGATTGCAGCACATGCGTCTACCGTGTTAGCCGAGCATTTTGCGACCACGGTTCCGGAAGAAGAAATCGGGTATTTGGCACTTTGCTTTGCTCTGTCCTTGAAAAGAAAAGAGGAAAGGAAGTATAAGAGAAACATACTTTTGATTTGTGGTTCAGGTGCAGGTAGTGCCAAGCTGTTTGAATATCGTTTTCGAGAAATGTTTGGTGAATATTTAGAGGAAATCAAAACGGGTGATGTAAATTTATTACGTAGTGTTGACTTTTCTCGATTTGACTATGTTTTTTCTACCGTTCCTATTTTACAGCCTTTACCGATTCCGGTATGTCAGGTGAAATACTTTTTTGATAGACATAATGTAGATGAGGTGGAAAAGATATTGAAACGAGAGCGGACTGACGGTATTGGTAGATATTTTGAACGGAGGCTTTTTTTTACAGATGTTTCCGGAGAAGACAGAGAAGAAATTTTGAAGGCAATTTGCTGTAAAATAGCAGAAGTGAAGGAATTACCTTGTGAGTTTGAAGATTTTGTCTTAAAAAGGGAGAGTTTGATGCAGACAGACTTTTTTCCTTATGTTGCGATTCCCCATCCCTACAAGCCGATTACGGAAGAAACTTTTGTCAGTGTGACTATTTTAGAAAAGCCGATTCTTTGGCATGCTTATGAAGTGCAGATGGTGTTGTTATTTTCTGTTTCCAATAAAAAGGAAAATTTAGAGCAACTATATAATACTCTTTCCAAGTTGATGTCTAAGGAAAAGGATATCAAAGAGTTGGTACAGAAAAAAGACTATGATTATTTGATGGATATTATTCGAAAGGCTGAGGAATAAGAACACTCCTGAAATTTTAAATATGCAGATGGAAAGCAGCGGGCTCTCAATTGAAAAGAGTTCGCTGCTTTTGTTTATACAAACGTTTTTCGTGTATAATTAATATTGTGTTTTGTTAAGAAGGGCAAATGGAAAGACTTTTTAGGTAGAATTGAGAAAAACAGAGCTTGGAAAAGATATTGCTAATATTATGCTGGAGTGATAGAATAATGACGATTTATAAAGTTAAAAAATAGTAATGATATGGAAGAAAAATAATAGGGATAAACTTTCCCATAAATTGCATAATAATGACAAGTATGGAAGATTATTATAATAATTTTTATTAATTGAATAGAGAGGTTACCCGTATGTGTAATAATATTATTGAAGTAAAAGGCTTAAGCAAGAGATTTGAATATTATGTAAAGGGAGAGGGGGTAAAGGAGTCTTTTAAAAATTTCTTGTATCGAAAAAAACTTTATAAGGATTCGGTCAAAAATGTGTCATTTAATATAAAAGAAGGTGAGTTTGTCGGGTTTTTGGGGCCGAATGGTGCCGGCAAGACGACAACACTAAAAATGCTGTCAGGGATATTATTCCCAACTGGTGGAGAGGCGACAGTCGCAGGCTATGTCCCATGGCAAAGAAAGCTGGAGTACAAAAAGCAATTTTCTATTATTATGGGACAGAAAAATCAACTATGGCTTGATTTGCCGGCTTGTGACTCGCTACGATTAAACCAATGTATCTATGAAATAGAGGAAAAAGAATACCAAAATACATTGGCTGAATTATCGGAAATGCTGGATGTAAAAAAGGTAATGAATATTCAAGTTCGGCGTTTGTCCCTTGGAGAGAGAATGAAACTTGAGATTATAGCCTCTCTTCTTCATAAGCCGAAAATCGTGTTCTTGGATGAACCTACCATTGGCCTTGACATCAGTTCTCAAAAGAAAATTCGCAGTTTTTTATCAGACTATAACCGTCAATACAATACGACAATTATTTTGACAAGTCACTATATGAAAGATATCGAAGATTTGTGTGAACGGATAATTGTTATCAATGAAGGAGAGTTGGTATAATCTGTTAAGTGTGATAGTACCGATTGCAATGCAATATTTTGTTTGGAACACAGTATTTGCAAAAAAAGAGTCCGGTGAAATGGTATATGGTCTAACCTATGAGCAAGCAATCATTTACACCCTTTGTGCCGGTTTGATTGGTAAACTGCTTTTTACAAATGTGCACCATGAGATTTCTAGGGATATAAAAGAAGGGGGACTTAGCCGATTTTTGGTTCAACCGATTGGCTATATTCCATATCGTATTTCAAAAAGCATTGGTGAAAAAACTACGGAATTTTTTATTGTGGGTGGGTTGCTTTCGTTTTTTTTATTTGTGGTATCCCCATTATTAAAGATGAACACTTCCATCGAACGCATTATTTTATTTTTAATTGCAATCATTCCTGCTTTTTTGCTAAACTTTATGATTTTTTTATGTGTGAGTATTTGGGCTTTTTGGATTGTAGAGGTCGGAAGGCTCTATGCAATTATTGATATTTTAGTTGCAATCGTGAGTGGAGCTATTTTTCCTTTAACAATATTTGGAGATAAGGTAGAGCTGTTGCTTTCTTTTCTCCCCTTTTCTTACACAACATATTTTTTAGCCCAAATAATTAACGGTCAGCATGATTTCAATGGATTCATCAAAGGTTTATCTATGCAATTTCTTTGGTGTTTTCTGCTCGGATGTTTTATTATCATAACATGGAAACAAGGTATGAAAAAGTACACCGCAGTGGGAGGTTAAAGATGAAAATTTGGCAAATAATACGAAAACATTTAAAAGTTTATAAAGTATTTTTTTGGAATTGTCTGCAAGCTCAACTGGAATATAGAGTCAACTTTTTGTTTGCTATGCTAACAGAACTTGGTTGGGTAGGTTCTCACTTATTATATTTGCTTGTTCTGTATCAATCCGATTTTTTGGTGAATGGCTTACCAAAGGAATCGCTATTTTTGTTTGTAGGTTCTTACCTCATTACCACAGGCATATATATGAGCTTGTTCTTTACGAATTTTAGCAACTTTCCGGATTATATGAAAACGGGACAACTGGATCTCTTTATCACAAAGCCGGTATCCTTGCAATTTATAAGCACATTAAGATATGTTGATTTTGGCTATCCCTTAGCAGATTTCGTAGTGGGGGTAGTATTGATTGTCATTGGCTGGTGGAAAGCGGAGATTTCATTTCATGTAATTACCGTACTTGGTTTCCTGTTTTTTTCAGTCTTAGGGGGCATTTGGGTTTATTGTATTCAAATATTTCCGGCACTTCTTTCTTTTTGGACGATAAAAGCAGAAGGGGCATACGCTATCAGCTATGCAGTGTATGATATGAATAAAATGCCGAGGGCAGTTTACGGTAACGGAATCCAGAGAATTGGAACCTTTTTGTTTCCTTTGTTTCCTATGGCAAATTATGCGACACTATTTGTATTAGAAAAACTGGAAACTACGGAACTGGTTTGGGGAGTGGTTGGGCCATTTTTGTTTTTGGGTATTACTCGGCTTTTATGGCAATTATCCATGAAAAAATACACAAGTGCAACCGGATAGTGAAAAATGCAGAAAGAGAACATAAAAGATATCTTCAGCATAGCTTTCCCAAACTGAATTCTTCTTTATCAAAATATAATATTTTATTTATGCTATTTTTAAGAAATTCCTCTAATATCGGACGACTTTTGGATTTTGTTTTGCTATACTTGGTTTGAAAAAAGTTTTATGCAATTAAAACGGAGAATACCGGTCAAAGCTGAAAATGGCATAGAATTTGGGAAATAAATATGTTAAAATAAAGGAGAAAAGAAATGATTATTAGGGTGGAAGTAAGAAAACAAGGGAATTTAAAGGAATCGTATCTTTGCGAGCCAAGGGAAGACTATGTGTTAGGTGATACTAAGAAGGTATTTCGGAATATCAAGGACAGTCTTTTTACTATACTGTTTCGAGACATTAAAAATGTGCGAAGGCTGTATTCTATCCTTGCCGATGACAATGATAAGTATACGGACGAGGATTTTAAGATATTGACTTTGGAAAATGCTTTCGTACCGAGTGTCTATAATGATTTAGGCTTTTTGGTGGGAGAGAAGCTGATTGTCTTAGTGGAAGAGCAAAGCAGTTTTAATCCCAATATGGCAATCCGCTATCTGTTATATATTGCAGAGACTTATCAAAACTATATCATAGAGAATGAAATCAATCTCTATGGAAGTAAAAAGTTTTTCATTC
Organism: Eubacteriales bacterium; assembly: GCA_030535295.1. Taxonomy (GTDB): domain Bacteria; phylum Bacillota; class Clostridia; order Lachnospirales; family Vallitaleaceae; genus W11650. The sequence continues at coordinate 47,862 of JAUMXK010000008.1, forward strand.
CGGAGCCAAAATTTTACTTGATATATACGGGGAATCGAAATTTTGAAGAGATGACACTGAAAC
>JAUMXK010000009.1 GCA_030535295.1 Eubacteriales bacterium
GTTATATTATTTTACAGCTAATATTAATATTTTCTTTACAGTTCTCTGAAATATGATAAGATATTGAAATAAAGTTTACGAAAAAGTGAGGTTAGTCAATGATGGAATTAAAAAAAATAGTAAAGAAAATAGGGTATTCTCTGGTGATTGTCATTGTAATATTGGCTTTTTATCAGGCAATTAGTGCAAATGTAGATGCCGAAAATCCGGTCTGGAGTGTTTTGGGCTTTTGGACATTGGTTCCACCGATTGTGGCAATCAGTCTGGCATTTTTGACACAAAATGTCATCATTTCGCTTGCCAGCGGTATTTTTGTCGGTTCTATGCAGCTTGCTCTAGTAACACATCATAGTATTTCAAGTAGTTTACCGGCGGCTTTTACCGGAATGATTAAGACCGTTGTGAGTTCGATGGCTGACCCATGGAATGCCGGTATTTTATTACAGGTTATGTCGATTGGCGGCTTAATTGCATTGGTTTCTCGAATGGGCGGAACACAAGCGGTAGCTGAAAAATTATCACAAATGGCGGGAAGTGTACGTTCGACACAGCTGATTACTTGGATTTTAGGTCTTTTTGTCTTTTTTGATGACTATGCCAATTCTTTGATTGTCGGACCGATTATGCGACCGGTTTCAGATAAAAAGAGAATTTCCAGAGAAAAGTTAGCCTTTATTATTGATGCGACGGCAGCACCGATTGCCGGAATTGCATTGGTTTCGACTTGGATTGGCTATGAACTCAGTCTGATACAAAATGAATTACCGGGTCTTAGCTTTAAGACTTCGGCATACAGCATATTTTTGGAAACTCTGCCATATCGCTTTTACAATATCTTTATATTAGCTTTGATTGTCATTACGATTGTACTTTTAAGAGAAATGGGTCCAATGTTTCAAGCGGAAAAAAGAGCCAGAACAACCGGTAAAGTCATTGCAGACAATGCAACGCCTATGGCGGTCGAAGAAAATATGAATATCAAACCGGAAGCCAAGCAAGAAACCAATATCTGGAATGCGATTGTGCCTATCGGCTCCCTTATTGTTATTTCGCTCCTTGCCTTTTATTTTAACGGCAAGGCAGCACTGGAAGGGGAAGAACTGGCGATGGTAGAGGCGGCACCGTTTTCTATTGATGCCATTCGAATTTGTTTTTCAGCCTCAGATGCCTCCATTGTTTTGTTTATGTCGGCTGTCTTATCTTCAGTAATTGCCATCGTAATGGGATTATTCCAAAAGTTATTTACTTTGAAAGAAGCCATTGATACATGGATTGAGGGCTGGAAATCTATGATAATTACTCTGGTTATCTTGCTCTTGGCATGGTCGATTGCCGATGTGATTAAAAATCAGCTTGATGCCGACCAATTTTTGGTAGAGGCATTAAAGGGAGATATTCCGGTGTTCCTCATTCCAAGCATTATTTTCGGCTTGGGAGCGGGTATCTCTTTTGCCACCGGCACCAGTTACGGAACAATGGGCATTTTGATGCCGCTTGCAATTCCACTGGCCAATGCCGCCTCTCATGGAGATAAGTCCTTAATTATTGCAGCGGTCGGAGCGGTGCTGACAGGAGCAATTTTCGGTGATCACTGTTCTCCGATTTCCGATACGACGATTTTATCCTCTATGGGTTCAAGCTGTGACCATTTAGACCATGTCAAGACGCAGCTCCCTTATGCGGTTTTAATTGCGGTAATCTCGATTGTGTTCGGATTTTTGCCGGCAGGTTTCGGAGTTTCGCCGATTATTACACTGCCACTGGGTATTGTTTTCTTGTTTATAGTCTTCAGGCTGTTCGGAAAAAAAGTACCAAATACAGAAAAATAAAGAGAGCGAAAACGGTGCTACATTGAAAATCCAGTGTAACACCGTTTTTTTGGGATAAGATGAGGGTTGCTTCAAAATATTTTTCTAAATATCGTCAATATTTTTTTGAAAGGACGAAGAGTATAGTGAAGAGTTGTAATATTGAATAAAGAGAAAATAGCCAAATTATGTTTTATGTAAAATATAATACAAAAAAATGTGATGATTTAGCAATATTATGGTTAAATAGTACGAAATGAATTGACACATTGCTATGCCTGCTATATAATAAAAATATAAATTTTTGATTTCTATTCTCAATTTCAGATTATAAACTGGTAGAAATGAATCATTTATTAGCAACGGAATTTAATGGAATTATGGGAAAAGGAGAACGCTATGGAATTAAGAGGTAAAGTTTTAATTGCACAAGGCGGCGGGCCGACTGCCGTAATCAATCAATCCTTGGTGGGAGCAGTACTGGAATCCAGAAAGTTTCCGCAAATTACCAGAGTATATGGTGCGGTACATGGTGTAGAAGGTATTATTAATGAGCAGTTTTGGGATCTTACCAAAGAAACCACCAATAACCTTGAAAAAGTAGCAATCACCCCATCGTCTGCATTGCTTTCCACTAGAATCAAACCGGATCATTTGATGTGTAAGGAAATGTTCCATGTAATGAAAGCACATGATATTCGCTATTTCTTTTATATTGGCGGAAATGATTCAGCAGATACGGTACGTATTGTAAATGAGGAAGCAAAGAAAGCCAATTATGAACTGAGAGCGATACACATTCCGAAAACAATTGATAACGACTTGGTGCTAAATGACCACACGCCGGGATACGGTTCTGCTGCAAAATTCGTAGCGGAAGCATTTGTAGGAGCAAACTTGGACAATAGAGCCTTGCCGGGAGTATATATTGGAGTGGTAATGGGTAGACATGCCGGATTTCTGACCTCGGCAGCATCTTTGGCGAAGAAATATCCGGATGATGGGCCACATCTTATTTATTTGCCGGAAAGAGCGTTCAGTACCGAGAAATTCCTTGCGGATGTCAAAGAGGTCTATGACCGACTGGGAAGATGTATTATTGCAGTATCTGAGGGAATTCAGGACGAAGCCGGTACACCGATTGTTCAGAAAATCAGTGGGAAGCTGGATAAAGATGCCCATGGCAATGTACAATTATCCGGTACGGGTGCACTTGGTGATTTGCTCAGCAACTTAATCAAAGACCAGCTGAAAATCAAACGGGTAAGAAGTGATGTCTTTGGCTACCTGCAACGTTCCTTCAGCGGCTGTGTCTCGGATGTAGACCAATCGGAAGCCAGAGAAGTGGGAGAAAAGGCTGCACAATATGCAATTTGGAATAATGTAGATGGCTCGATTGCGATTGAACGCACCGGATATTATTCTGTCAATTATCGTTTGGTTGGCCTGGAAGAAATTGCAGCGAAGACCAGACACATGCCGGATCATTTTATCAATGAGGCCGGCAACAATGTTACCCAAGAGTTTATTTATTACGCACGTCCGTTAATTGGTGATGGCTTTAGACAGGCACATAGACTTAGGGCAGAATTAGCACCGAAATTATTGGGAAAATAGAGTTTCACACATAAAAGAGTTTCGCCTTGAAAGCGGTTTTATGAAAAAGTACACGAAGAAAGAAAGCCATTTGGCCTTATTCCTCCGTGTACTTTTTATATTATAAGTAGAAATTCCCCATGGTTTTTATTCTTCCCATGGGAAAAAGCTGATATCGCTTTTGGATTCCTTCTTTAATTGGATGATTTTTTGATAAATATCTTGCATGTTTAGGGCAAAGGATTCCTTGGATAAAGAATCTACAATTTCTTTGCCTTTTTTTGCCATAGCTTTTGTCTCAAAAGGTGAAGCAAAGTCATCCATGACAGCCTGAATATAACCTTCCCGGTCTGTAAACAAACGACCGGATTCATGATCAATAACCACATCGGCTACATTGTCATCATCAAAAACAATCACCGGCAGATTAGAGGCCATGGCTTCAAAAATGGTTAAACCCTGTGTTTCCGTTTTGGAAGCATTGACAAAGATATCTGCAAGGCTGTAATAATTTATCACTTCATTAAAGGGGATACGACCGGCAAAGCGGATATATTGCGATAAATTCAATTTGCTTACCATTTCCTCCAAAAATACTTTGTATGGTCCATCTCCCACAATGAGTAGGCGAATATTTGAATCTTTTTGTATCAGCTCAGGCATGGATTCGATTAAAAAATCAATGCTTTTCTCTTTGGAAATCCTGCCAAGAGAGAGCAAGACTTTTGCATTTTTATCATATCCATAATGCTCCAGTAAAGTTTTTACAGTTTCATTTTCTCTGTCCAGACGTTCAAACTGCTTGACATTAATACCTGTAGGTAAAATCACAATATCATTGGTGACACCGTAACTGCGTAGAGCAGACTGAGTTTTTTTGCTTGGCACGATTACTACATCATATCCCTGCACATAAAATTTACTGCTAATTTGCATTAGTGATTTGACCATCGGTTGACCGAGATTGGATACATAATGAGTATAATCTTCGTACATGGTATGATAAGTATGGGTTATCGGCAAACGAAAAGTTTTGGCAATAAAACGCCCCAGTAAACCAAGAGAAAATTCGGTATGGGTGTGAATCACATCCAAATTCAAAGACTGAATCTGATAAAAAGAGCGATGAAAGAAAGTGGGAATACCAACTCGGAATTCACGCCATTTTGCAAAGGGAACAGAGGGAACCCGGATAATATTTTTTTCTTCGCTTCCGTCATAATTTGGGATTTTGACAGTTATAACAAAGACATCATGTCCCAATTCTTCTAAAGATTCTTTTAGTAGCATAACAGATGTTACAACACCATTTACCTGAGGGTAGTAACAATCTGTAAATAGACCAATTCTCATAAAAACCTCTTTTTCTATTCAATGAAATCAATGGAAAACGAATAAACTGCATTTCATATAATTGGATATTTTTGATATCTCCAAGATTAGGGGTTGGATTTTTCCGGCTTATAGCCAAAGAAAAAGACAACAAAACCTAAAATTAAACCAATATAGTAGGTAATGAATCTCCAGACCAACATAATTGCTGTGGCCAATGGGCCTGCAATAAATGAACTGAAGAAAACAAGGAAACCAAATTCCGCACCGGCAGAAGCTCCGGGGAGTGGAACGATTGAGCTAATCAACATGGTGTAAGCACTTGCTAAAATAGCTTCTATCATGGTGATATTATCAAAGCCGAGGGCACGGCATACAAAATAAGAAACCATATAAAAAGCGGTCAGTCGTAATGCATTTAAAAAAATAGTTTTAAAAAGTAGTGCCGGATCATTTTTCAACAGGTTCATGTTTTCCGAAAAGTCTTTTGTAAACTTGACAAGCTTGTGCAATGCCTTGTCTTTATTTTTGATAATATGGATTTTAGCCAAAATATTAAAAATAATTGTGCCGACGAAGTGGAGTACACGTGGACTGTAGCTAACTGCAAAGAGGAAGACAATGACCAGTATATTTAGTACAAAACCGCCGGCCAAAATCCAGCCGGAATATTTTCCGAAGAGCAACATCGGATGAATCAAATGAATGACCAAAGCCACAAAGCAATATGCCACAAGTGCCAACTGATAGACGATAAAGTTTTGCACGGAAGCGGAAGTGATTTTCTCCAGACCCAACTTACTTTCCGTATTTAAAATATAGATTTGAAACGGTTGTCCGCCGGTCGAAAATGGAGTAATTCCATTGAAAAACTGAGTGGCTACCGTTAATTTGAACATTTGCATAAATGAAATCTCATTGGTGTATTTTTGCAAGATGGCGTGATAGATATGAGCTTCCAGATACCAGAAAACAAGCATGCTGATAACTCCGAAAAAGAGCCATGGCAGGCTTGCGTGCAGCAAGGCACCTAAAATATTGATAAAGTCCTTATATAAGAAAAAAACTAAGAGTACCAAAGAAATTATCATTGTTATGATGAAATTTCTGCGGTTAAAAAATGTTTTCATAATCATTTCACTTCCTTATTGTTTGGTTTTAAGGATTGTATTGAAAATATCATACCTCATCCGGTAAATTATCCTTAAAAATACGAAATATGTCATTTGCCTAATCATCATTATATAGGGAAACAAGGATAAAATGAATTAATAAACAATTAAAAATTAATGAGATTGGCTATTTTTGTGATTATGTTATGGTTTATGAGAAAGAATGAAAAAAGGGAGTAGATGCGAAAATCTATTCCCCCTTTAAAATCAGCTTACTTTTGATTGAGGGCAATTCTTTGATTGATTTTATCAATTAATGCCGGCTCGTATTTTAGATATTCCAGGATTTTTACTGCATTTCTCGTAGATGTAATACCCGGATGAATTTTATAGTCAAAGTTTAAATCTTCTTTGGTAACATTTTCCGTAAAATAATAAGGCAGATAACTTGGAATCTGTGGAATCAGCTGCAAATCATGCGTTGCTACAAAGCCAAGCGTATTGGCGGCAGCAAGAGCAAGACAAATTTCAGTGGCGGAAGCAATTCTTTCCACCGGATTGGTACCTTTGAAAATTTCATCAATTAAGAATAACGTACAATAAGGTCGATTGCTGAGAAGAAGCATTCTTTTTATAGCATCCGCTTCTTGCAGGAAATAGGACTTGCCTTCCTGAATACTGTCCTGCAAACTAATGGAAGTAATAATGTGCATTGGACAAAGCTCAAAAGCTTTGGCAAAAGCGAAGTTCCATGTTTGAGCAAAGAGGACATTCAAACCGATGGTGCGTAGGAATGTGGATTTTCCGCTCATATTTGAGCCTGTAATGACAATGGATTGCTTGACAGCCAGACTATTGCTGACCGGATTTGCCAAAAGAGGATGAATCATCTCTTCAAATTGCAAATGTTTATTATCTTTATCGACGAATACCGGTTTACAGGTCTTTGCGGAAACGGATTCCAAATAAATGCTCATACTCTGGTGCATATCCATTTGTCCGACTTTTTCATAAAGCCGAAAGAGAATATCCATTTTGGGTTCCAGTTTTTTCGCCACTTTGAGATATCGTCTTTCTTTTATCAGGAAGAGAATATTTAAGTATTCGGCAATAAAATCAAGACTTTCCAGTTGAAAGATAAAGGAAATGTCTTTGTGAGTTTTTCGAATATCCTCGTAAAGAGGAGCTAAACCATATTCCTTGAAAAATTCTTTTTTGCTGTATAAATTACAAAAGTTCAGCAATTTATAAGTATAAGACAGAGTATCGATTTGGGCTTCGTATTTTTTAGTGAATTTAAAGTGCATGGTACCATTGAAGATAACACATAAAAAAATAAAAATACCGATATTCCATGCCTTGGTGACAAGCATGAGGATGACCAACACAAGGAAAGTCGCAGGCCCCAGCAGGTACATTAATTTTTCTTTCAGACTTAAAGAAAAATCCTCTTGAATGGAACGACGAAAATCATAGCGAAGTCGTCCGGTCTTTTTTAAGGCATTACGCAATAGTTCACGGTTTTCATCAGAATCGGAAAACGCTTGTACTTGACGACTTCTTCGCTCCAATTCTTCGGTATCAAAGACAGGATTGTGAAGAGAGTGGTAAAGGGCTTCATCTCCTTGAGCTGTCAGAGTTTCTTCCATTTCTGCATACATATCGTCCATATTTAAATCTGCCCAAGTTACCTCGTCAATGAAGGATTCCGCTTTTGGGTAGTATTCCAGCATTTCTTGTAAATGTTTAAAGTTAATTTCGTTTTTCTTTCTTTTAAATAAATTTGGTGTTTTCATTGTTTTATCCAATTTTCTGTGTGACGGTTTTATTGGAAACAGAAACCTCCCTTTCAATTAAATTGGCTTTTCTCAGTGCATTGACAAGAGGTTTATAAAGGAGCAAAGCCAATATTGAGTTTAAGGCCGATTTAATGAGGTTAAACGGCAAGATAGCACTGGTCAGCAAGGGAATTACTTTTTCCAAAGGAACGTTCATATAAATAGGAGTCAGAAGATAATTCCAAAGCAGCATAGTAACCGTAGTTGCAACGGCACCAATCAACATGCCGATACTTGCATGCTTAAAAGTTCTTTTTCTTTTATATAAATAAGCAGCAGGAACTACAAATGTAACCGTAGATAGAATGTTCATGACAAAGCCGATAATACCGGTAGAGCTGATGGTCACAAGTTCTACCAAGCTGACAACAACAGATACCATGATGGCGGATAACGGCCCGAAAATAAAACCTGCCATTAAAACAATGACATCTTTCGGTTCATATTTTAGGAAAGGCACTGCCGGAATCAAAGGAATCCGAATAAGAAAAACGGATAAAAAAGCCAGTGCAGATAACATTCCCAATGTTGTAATTTTTTTAGTGCGAAGATTGGACATGATTTTCCTCCTTTAAAGTAAAATACGACGCTGAAAATATTCTTTGCGCCGTAAAAAGAGTGGAAATTTACCTTTTCTCATCCAGACTATACTGTCGGTATTGGAATTGCACCAATTCAGCTTGCGCTCGCGGACTTTACCGCCGATCGGGAATTACACCCTGCCCCAAAGATATTCTCATGCAATATTCTGTTAAAAATAATACTAATACAAGTATAATATAATATTTCCATCGGAAAATCAAGCCAAAAATATAAATTGAATTTTGTAGATAAGTTCATCCTTTCGAGTGATGGCAATTTGACTGAGATGATGTATAGTAGTTTCATAGAGAAATAGAAGTTCCTACGGAAAAAAGGAGAGTTTAATATGAAAAAGTTTTTGGTGACAATTATTTGCTTTGTCATGTTGTCTACAGTCTTTGCAGGATGCGGAAAATCAGGAGCGAAGGATAAACCGAAAGAAAAAACAAATACAGAAAAAAGCGTGAATCAGAATAAAAAGCAAGGAAATCAAGAAACAGAAAAGAAAGATGAGAAAAAAGATGAAACAAAAGACGAAAAGGTAACCGGCGAAATTTATGATGTCGGAAAATACACAGTCCTTGTGCCGGAAGGATGGAAAGCTTTCCAAGTTCAAAATATGAATAAAGAAGGAGAAATCGACCAAACCCGAATCAATATTTATAAGGGGGCAAAGGAAGAGTCAGATATGTTTTACAATCCCGGTATGCTGATTACTTATTATGGAAAGGGAGTTGAAAACAATATTGATAGTTTAAAAAGTGTGTATGAAGACACGAAGGATATGGAGCCGATTAAAATCGGTAAATATAACTGGAAGGGATTTACCGGAAAAATGTCCGGAAACGGTATTTTGATTATGTCCAATGAGGAAGAGGAAAGATTCCAAATCAGTATTTGGACTGAGGTAGAAGGAAAAACTGCCGGTTTGCAGGATACGGACGTAAAGGCATTAATAGAGAGCATTAATCTGAAGTAATAAGACACTTTTGAATTTTGAAATTGTGTAAATGCAGGGTTGAAAGTTGAGCCAAGAAAAAACAGGAACGAAAAATTGTATACACAGGTGATTCATTAGGAACTATCTATTAATTTGAATGAAGGATAAGAGCAGGATACTGCTCTTTTTTTTACCGGTATTTTGCAATATAATTTTAATGTATAGATGTAAAAATTATGCTATACTTATGGTAATGGATTTTAGTCAATGTCTTTCAAGGAGAACCTTATGCAAATTAAAATCAATCGAAAGCAAATCGGGAAAAGGCGAAACGCTGTCAAGGAAGAAATATATACCATCTCAGACAATCTTCAAACAGTCAAGGAACTATTAACGGATATTGTCACAAGGCAAGTAAATGAGTTTAATGCAAAGATAGGAAGCGGACAACTCATTGACTATTTGACGAATCAGCAAATCAAAGAGAATGCCGATGTGGGCAAAATCGGTTTTGGGGAGTTAGCTAATGATAAGAAGCAAGACTGCCAAAAAGCGGTGGATAATGCTTTGCAAAGTTTTGAAGATGGGATTTATTGTGTCTTTATCGGGGAAGAACAAATGGAGAGTTTAAGTGACAGAATTGTGTTGACAGAAGAAAGCAGTATAACTTTTGTGCGATTAACCATGCTGGCAGGCAGAATGTGGTAGGAGGATTTCTTATGATGCATTATAATGTACCGAAAACAAAAAAAGATGCCTATTTAAAAGAAGTAGCGAGAAATAAGGACAAACGGAATTCGGCAAGTAGGCAAATGATAGAAGAAATTTTATATACCGATGATGATTATAGACATATGCTTTACTATTGGAAAGAACAAGTAGAAAAAAGGCTATCGGAAAAGAAAAGCTGGAAGCTGTCGGATATTTTTCCGGAAGAAGTTTATCCGGCACTGGATGTACTGATAGGGGAAAAATTCCGCAAGGACTTTTTGGCTATTTGTGAAAGGGTTGTGAAGTATCCCTATACAGAGGGATATTATCGTAAGATGATTCGTTCTACCGATTATCGTCATTATTTTTCAAGGATTACACAAAGAATTCTTCCGCATTTTATCACTTGCCGGATTATGAACTATGATATTTACAGTATGGCTCACGCAGAGTTTGAGGATGATGTCAGACAGGAGCTGGCGGAGCATTATTCCCTTGAAATTGACAGAGGAAATGAAAAGATTATCGAAACTATCAAAGAAATGCTGTTAAGCGAAAATAATACCTCTCTCCTAACTTACTATGTAGTACAAAGCATTTTTATGTCTGAAAATGAGGAACTCCTTACCTTGCTGGAAAAACTTCTTCTGGCTGCCAAATTACAAGAAGGAGTCAGACAGGTCATTTGTGAGAATATGGATAGCGGTCGGCAAGAAAATTTTGTACGCTTTTTTGATGTGGTTTATGAAAATAATTTAATGCGTTTTTCCTCCGTAAAACGGGCGATTGCTACTTTTACAGGACTGGGAGAAGGTTTTGGGGAACGAATCACAAAGAAAGAGCTGGAGCTTATCCATGGGCTGAATCATGGCGAGCTTTCGGCGGAGGAACTGATAGTAAGCGAGGATAATGTCGTTGCCTCTTTGGGACTTTGGAAAAAAGGCTCAGAGGATATTACTCATTTGATCGAAGCAATGGAAGAGATACTGGAAAACGGCAAAAGGCATAGCCGCCTAATGGTTTCCTATTATCTAAGTTTCCTATCCGATGGGGCTTCCTTATCCCAAATTGCCAAGAAAGTGATTTTAGAAGAATGTTTTGAGGAGCATCATTTTAATCAGGATAACGGACTGGAATTTATGGCTTGCTATCATCCTTTCTTATTTTCCGGTATCGCCTATTATCGGAGAGATGATATTTCAAAATATGCGGAGGAAATTGGGAAGCATTTTTCATCTCAAAAAGAAGCGGAGCAAATCTTTGCTTGTTTGGAAAGAGCCTTACTTTCGATGAAGAAGAAAGACGAAGTTTTTTCGCCATGTATTTTCCCATGGTACAGTAGCAGTATCAGTAAATATCGTTTAGCCAGAAGCATGGCTCTTTGTACCCTTTATTTACAAGGGGAGTATCTTGACAGGATGACCGGTTATATGAAGTTTCTGGAATGGGATATGACAGAATTTTTGTCGGCATTATACAAAAAGCCGGCAACGCAAAAGCAAAAGGATATGCTCATTACCCTGTTGGGAGATAGAAATGTAAGTACCAAACCGGTTTATGAAATCATAAGGGACAATCAACTGGCAAGCGAATATGTAGAGGTCTTGGAGGGCTATTTCCGATTAAAGACACCGGAAATCCGGCAAGCGGTAATTGCACTGATGGGTAGCTTTGAGGATAAGCAGTTAAAAGCCTCCATCGAAAAACTTCTTGCCCAAAAAGATGTGCAAAAGCGACTGGGTGGCCTTGACCTCCTTTTAAAATGCAAAAAAGAAAAAAGATTGTCTACCAAAGAAATTAAGAAATTTACAAAGCAAATGACAAAAGTTACTACCGCTGAGCAGGTTATCATTGATACCTTATTGGCGGAGGATGTCCTGCTTGCAAATGATTTATATGATGCGAACTATCAGCCGGATTTACCATTGACACTGACTGAAGAAATAGATACAAAAAAGCTCTTAAAAAAAACATCCAAGGAACTGTATGCCATTTTAAAGAAGTTAAACGACTTGGTTATCGCAAATGGAAATTATGAATATAAAAATGCCTACGGAACAGAACTTTTATTACGGGATTCTTTTGCCTCTATGGAAAAAAGAAATTATTATGACGAAGATAAACTGGAGTATTATCCTTTGGCAGAGCTTTGGTCAGACTTTTATGATAAGGAAATCGGCGACTTTTGGACCTTATATCAGCTTCATACCATGATTGATTGGGAAATCGAAGAAAAAGATGATCTCGATGCACTTCTGGAGGAACTGGAACTTGATGAGAAGAAGGAGGCTACCGGTGAGGACAGAAAAGAGGCATTGGAGCAGGCACTTGCCGCGCAGCTGGAAACAATGTTTGGGCAGGATTTCTCAGCATTAGGGCAAAAATTAAAGAATGAGCCTCTGGATTACTGCGGGGAGAGATACAACGAAAATCATGTTTTTCGGATTCTCAATATGCTCTATGAAAGAGAAAAGAAGGAACACCGTAGCGAATTGCTCTCGCTGGCTAAGACCGTTTTTTCTGCCATTATGGAAAAATATGAGATTCGAGATTTGGCGTTGATAGAGGAAACATGGAGCAAAGAAAAATACTATGAGCTAATTATCGACGAGATTTCGATGTTGCAAGAACTGATGCTTATTTTAGATTTTGCGGAGAATGACAAGGATTTCAGAGAAATCTTTTCTTTCAAATATCATCTGGAAAGGGAAATGCTTAGCCTTTCCAAAGAAACCGAGATTAAGTATGAAGGTACTTATTTGAATTTTTCAGAACTGGTTTATGCCATTCGAAGTGAAATTCTTGCACCGGATGCTTTTTATCAAAAGATATTTACTCATGTCAAGCAAAGAGTGAGAGATTCTGTACGGACAATTTCCTCTTATCTTACCGGTAAACTTCCGGATGTCAATGTAAGAGGCTACAATCCATTTTTGATGACAACGGAAAATATCGATTGGCTAAAAGAAAATGGCAGAAAGGCATTGGACTATATTATTTCTTTGGAACTGCGGCGTGGAGATATGCCTTTACCATATTCGGCTGCCATTCATTCGATTGACCGAATGGAAGGTATGGATAAGATGATTGCCGTCTTAAAGGGAATGGGCAATTTAAAGCTGGATAGAAATAGCTGGTATTGGAGTGCCGGAGATAGCAAAGCCTCTACTTTAAGCCATTTATTGAAGGTCAGTTATCCGCTGGAAAAAGACAGCGCCAAAGAGCTTAAAAAACTCCTCAAGGATACAGATATTACCGAGCAGCGGCTGACGGAAGTTGCCATGTATTCGCCGCAGTGGATTCCGATTTTGGAAGAGTATCTCGGCTGGAAAGGAATGGCAAGCGGTTGCTATTATTTTCATGCACATACCAGTGATGCGGATAAGAAAAAAGAAGGACTATTCGCCAAATACACACCGATTAGCATTGAAGATTTACAGGACGGTGCATTTGATATTGACTGGTTTAAGGAAGCCCATAAGGAACTGGGAGATAATCGGTTTGAAATGCTCTATGAAAGTGCCAAATATATTTCCGATGGTGCAAAACATGGTAGAGCCAGAAAATTTGCCGATGCGGTACTGGGGAAATTTAAGGTGGCAGATACCGAAAAGGAAATTTCAGATAAGCGCAACAAAGACCTTTTAGCTTCCTATGGCTTGATTCCGCTGGCAAAGGATAGAAAAAAAGATTTACTCCGGCGCTATCGCTTTTTACAAAAATTCTTAAAGGAAAGTAAACAATTCGGTGCACAAAGAAGAACCAGTGAAGCCAAAGCCTTTCAAATCGCCTTGGAGAACTTATCTCGTAATGCCGGATATACGGATGTAACCAGATTGGTTTGGTCGATGGAAACCGAGCTGATTGATACAATGAAGGATTTTTTTGCACCAAAAGAGGTGGAGGACATCAGCATTTGGCTCCAAATTGATGAAAATGGACAATCGGAACTTCATTATGAAAAGGCAGGAAAATCTTTAAAATCGCTACCGGCAAAATTAAAGAAAAATGTCTATATCGAAACGATAAAAGAAGCACAAAAGAATCTCAAAGAGCAGTACAGCCGCTCGAAAAAAATGCTGGAAGAAGCGATGGAAGAAGCTACGGTTTTTTATGCGGAAGAAATCCAACATTTAATGGAGAAAAATCCGGTGATTGCTCCTCTCCTCAAATATCTGGTCTTTAAGAGCGGAGAACATTTGGGATATTATCAGGATATGACGCTTTGCTCTCCGGTAGAAAAAGCATGTAGCCTGAAAGAGGACAGTCCTTTGGTCATTGCCCATGCCCTTGACTTATACCGGAGCGGCTACTGGCAGGATTTCCAAAAAGATTTGTTTGAAAAACAAATCAAGCAGCCTTTTAAGCAAGTATTCCGTGAATTATATATTAAAACGGAAGATGAGCTGGGTAAGTATGATTCTATGCGCTATGCCGGACATCAAATTCAGCCGCAAAAAACGATTGCCGTCTTAAAGAATAGACGCTGGGTCATTGACGGAGAAGAAGGCTTGCAGAAGGTGTATTATAAGCAAAATCTGATTGCAAGGATATATGCTCTGGCAGACTGGTATTCGCCGGCGGACATCGAAGCGCCGACTTTGGAGTGGGTACAATTCTTTGATAGGAAGAGCTTAAAACCGATTTGTATTGACGAGGTGCCGGACTTACTATTTACCGAAGTCATGCGAGATGTGGATTTAGCGGTCAGTGTGGCTCATGTGGGTGGTGTCGATCCAGAAGCAAGTCATTCGACCATAGAAATGCGTAAGTCGATTATTGCCTTTAACTTACCTCTGTTTAAACTGCAAAATGTCAGCTTTACCGAGAAACATGCCTTGATCAAAGGTACATTGGCAAAGTACAGTATTCATCTGGGTAGCGGAATTGTTCATCAAAAGGCGGGAGCCGTCATCCATGTGCTACCGGTACATGGACAGCATCGTGGCAAAATTTTCCTGCCATTTATTGATGAAGATCCGAAAACAGCAGAAATTATGTCAAAAGTGCTACTTTTTGCTAAGGATGAAACGATAAAGGACACTAGCATTTTAGAGCAGATTAAAGGGAAAAAGGGAAAATAATAGAAGCTTGATAAATGCGGTAAAAAAGGAGTAAGTTCGTGCATTGTAAAAGAGTCCAAGATAGAAGCTGCCGAAGTTGTCTCTGAAAAGAACCATTCAAAAGAACAGAAATCCATTGAAAATAAGAGCGGAAAGAGGTATAATAAAAGAAAAGTTAAGAGATTAACAAGGCATCTAAAAGCTCTTGTTTTCAATATTGGAGGGTTTTGTGAAGGGGCAGAAGGTTCATTCAAAGGAAATTTATCATTTCATTTTTATTTTGGCAACCGTAATTTCCATTGTAGCTATGGCGGCTGTTTCGCCCATTTTAAAAGAAGGTTTACCTAAGCCGGATTACTACAATCAGGATTTTGAAGAGGCAAAAATCTTAAAAATAAAAGAAGAATCTATTCAAGAGGATGCGGTCATTGAAGGCTTTGTTACCGGAAAGCAAACCGTAGAAGTAGAGGTGCTGACCGGCAAACATAGGGGCTTGATTCAAGAAACTGTAAATGTAATAGACTTAAGTCATGCAGTGTATGCAAGTGAGGGAATGGAGGTAATTGTCGGAATTCGGGAAGCGGAGGACGGGCCGAGAGTTTGGGTATACAATCATAAAAGGCAAAATTACCTCTATCTACTTGGTGTTGTCTTTTTTCTGCTTTTAGTTCTGTTTGGACGAAAGAAAGGAATTCATGCAATTGTTGCCTTACTGTTTACTACGGCAATTTTGATTTTTGTTTTGGTTCCCTTTATTTTTCACGGCTATTCTACGGTGCTTGTGTCCAGTTTATGTTCCATTATTGCATTGGTTGTTTCGTTTTTGGTCATTGGCGGTTTCGAGAAAAAAACGCTGGTTGCCATTTTGGGAACAATTTGCGGTATTTTGGCAGCCGGATTGGTATCTTTTATTTTTAGTCACTTGGCTAAGGTTTCGGTAGTCAATTTGGAAAAAGGCAGTCAGATTGTTTACATGGCATTGGATTATAAAATCAAAGTAAAAGGAGTGATGTATGCTTCGATTTTAATTGCTTCTCTTGGAGCGATTATGGATGTGGCCATGTCGGTTTCCTCTTCCATGCAAGAGATTTATGAGTTAAATCCTGCGATTGCTTTTTCGGAATTATTTAAAAGGGGAATGAATATCGGACGAGATATCATGGGAACTATGGCAAATACTTTGATATTGGCTTTTATGGGTGGCTCTTTCAGCTTGGTGATGCTGCTCTGGGGTTATAATATGAGTTTGCGCCAAATCTGCAATTTGCCGTTTATAGCAATAGAGGTTGTTCAGGGAATTTCCGGCAGTATCGGTATAGTCCTTACAGTGCCCTTTACAGCGTTTATGGCATGTATGTTATATCTGAAAAAAAGAGGTAAGAGTTTATAACTGCACGTAGAGATTCCATTTTACTTTTTCTAAATGAAAGAGAAAGGAGAGTAAAAGTGATAGAAAAGTAGAAAAGGTAAAATAAAGATAAAAAATAGTTGTAAATAAAGGTTTAGGTCAATGCAACAAAAAAGGAGGCATTTTATGAAACGAAAACTTGCAATTATTTTATCAATGTTGTTACTATTTACTTCTGTAAATATATCCGCAAAAACTTACACTGTTCAAAGTGGGGATGTGCTATGGAAAATTGCCAAAGCACATGGCATGGACTATCAAACGTTAGCAAAACATAACAATTTGAAAAATCCGCATTTAATCTATGCCGGACAGGTTTTGGAAATTCCTGAAACACAAAAAGAGGAAAAAGAACCGACTCCGGAAATGCCGACGGCAGAGGAAACCATCACCATTTTGGGAACTGCCGATATGCATGGTCGTATTTATGCTTACGAATATGCCATTGATGAAGAGGATAAAGATGCCGGTTTTGCCAAAATTACTACTTTGGTAAAAGAAGAAAGAGCAAAAAATCCCAATTTACTATTGATGGATGTCGGTGACACTGTTCAAGATAATAGTGCAGAGTTATTCAATGATTTACCGGTACATCCGATGGTAGAAGTCATGAATGACCTGAAAGTAGATGTTTGGGCACTTGGAAACCATGAGTTCAACTTTGAAAAATCTTTCTTGGAAAGAAATATTGCGGCATTTAAAGGAACCGTATTATCTGCCAATATTTATAAAGAAGGTACCAAGGAACGTTTCGTAGACGGACATAAAGTATTTAATATTAACGGTGTAAGAGTTGCAGTGATTGGTATGATTCCACCGCATGTTCCTGTTTGGGAAGCCAGCTCGCCGGAACATTTTGCAGGACTTACTTTCCACAATATTACAGAAGAAACCGAAAAAGCGATTAAAGAGTTGGAAGGAAAATATGATGTATTGGTTGGTGCTTATCATATTGGACCGGAAGGGGAACACGGCTTTGACGGAATCGAAAAAATCGCAGAAAAATTCCCACAATTTGCTGTTATTTTCGGTGGACATGCTCACTCCAGATATCAAAAAGAAGTAAATGGGGTGCAACTGATTGAGCCGGGTGCGTATGGATGGGCATTGGCAAAAGCGGATATCAAAGTAAAAAAAGGCGAAAAAGGCGTTGAAATCTTGTCGGTTGTTACGGAAAATATCAAGACGGAAAAAGTCGAAGAAGATAAGGCTGTTCTTGAAAAATACGAATTTGTTCACAAAAAATCCATTGAAGATGCCAACACGGTAATCGGTGAAATTACTGCTGATTTCCTTAGTAAAGTTGACTACATTACCGGAAAAGACAAAGTAACAACAATGCCTACCGCTCAAGTGGAGGACACAGCACTGATTGATTTAATCAACGAGGTGCAATTGTATTACACAAAGGCGGATATTAGTGCGGCAGCAGCATTTAAAAATGATATGAACCTTAAAAAAGGTGAATTTAAGAAGAAAAATGTAGCGGATATTTATAAATATACCAATACTTTAATGGGTATCAATATTACCGGTGAAAAACTAAAGAAATATATGGAATGGTCAGCAAGTTACTACAACACCCATAAAGATGGTGATGTAACGATTAGTTTCAACGAAAATATCAGAGGATACAATTATGATATGTTTGCCGGAGTGACTTATGACATTGATATTTCTAAGGAACCGGGCAACAGAATTACCAATTTGAAGTTGAACGGTCAGCCGGTCAAAGATGATAAAGTCTATAAATTGGCAGTCAATAACTACCGATTCGGTACTTTGATGAACTTAAAACTGGCAAGCAAGGAAGATGTTTACTATGATTCCTATGAGGTTTATCAAGATAATGGCCGTATCCGTACTTTGATTGCACAATATATTCAAGAAGTCGGAAAGGGCAAAATCGGTCCAAAGGTAGACAATAACTGGAAGATTATCGGTGCACCAGGATTAAATCACAGCCGTAAAGAAGAAATTTACAATTTAATTCGGGAAGGAAAGATTAAAATTCCACGTTCCGAGGACGGTAGAACTCCGAATGTAAAATCAATTAATATTCATGAATTAATCAAAGAAGGATTGATTTCCGTTATTACCGAATTGTTAGATGCAGCTTAAAATGCAATAATTTTACGTTAGGGGCTGTTGTAAAAATGATTTTTACTTTCGTTTTTGCAACAGTCCCTTTTGCATGCATTTTAAACGATTGACAAAAGATATCTATGCATTTAAAATAAAGAAGAAATTTGAATCATAGCAACGAAAAGAGAGTGAAAATGAAAAAAATTAATCTTGCCCTTTTTGCCGTTCTTAGTGTTTTTGCTGCATATTGCTTTTCTTCTGCAGCTATCGCACAGCAAGACGAAAAAGCCTATATCTATGACAGGGGAAATCACCTAAGCCCCGAGCAAAAAGCGGAATTAAATGAGCTGGCCCAAAATGCGGCGAAAATTTCGTTTAAGGAAATGATACTTGTCTATTCCGAAGAACCGAGCCTACCGGCGGAAGATATGATGATAGATGAAATCATAGCACTTTCCGAACAAAATGATTATGGAAGGCTTAAAGGCAATTTGGCACCGACACTTTTCCTCTTTGTCAATCAGGATGAGAAAGGACATTTTACGACCTATGTCAATTCGAAATTTTCGGCAGAATATGGCGAAAAAAACTATATCCATGTGGATATGCAAATGAGGATAGAAGAGGAGCTGAACTTTTCCAAAGATATTCAAAAAGCCTTTCAGATGGCAATTGATTTGGATTTAGACTATTTGTATCCGGTTGTGACGGATGTCAGCAAGGAGTTGATTTCGAAGGCAGCGATTCACAATGCATCCTATGAGTTAACCGAATGGGAAGTCCAAAAAAATCAGAGGATTGCTGTTTTGTGGAAAAGCCATTTAAAGGAGGAGTTGACGGAGGATTATCTGGATAATTTCTATGATGCTGCACTCTATCGCAGGGACAGAGATGGTGTTTTTATTTTGTGTAGTGATGAGGCAAAGTATTTGGAAATCCGTTTTTACGGAAATTTGCAAAACAAATATACAGACGAAGATATAAAAGAGCTGAAAGCTACTTTAAATCAGCATAGAGAAAAACACGAACTGGAAGAAATGATACATTCTCTGGAGCGATTTTTAGATCCGAAAGAAAGTGTTCCGCTAGTGAAAAGAGATTTTGAAGAACCACCTAAAATGCCGCATACCGAAATCAAAATTGATTCAAATGAGGGAAAAGAAATACTAGAATCTATCAACTGGGGCAGGTTAGTAATGCAAGCTATGATTTTGGGCTTTTGTCTGATGGTAGGAATCGTCTTATTGATTTTTATAGTCATATTTGTGGAAAGAAGAAGACAAAGAAAAAAAGATATTAAGAAATGAATATTTCATTGAAAGAATAATGGGAATATGCTATAAATAATATAGGTTGTACTGTCAATCCTGCTGATCACTTAGGAGTTTAAGATGGAATTATGGGATTTATTTGATGAAAATCGAAATGCATTAGGGAAAACGCACGAAAGAGGAAAACCTTTATCAAATGGGGAATACCATATTGTGACAGATATTTGGACCGTTCGCTCTGACGGGAAAGTCCTAATTACCAAAAGACATCCGAACAAAATATGGGGAAATATGTGGGAGTGCACAGGCGGCTCGGCACTTGCCGGGGAAACAAGTGAGGTTTCTGCAGCGAGGGAATTGGAAGAAGAGGTCGGAATTTCGGTCAAACCGGAAGACCTTAGACTTTTGCATACCATTCGTGTCAAAGACCGCTTTGTAGATACTTATGGTGTCCTTTATGATACAGATGAAGCACATTTGACTCTTCAAGATACCGAGGTCATAGAAGCAAGATTTGTCGATTATAAGGAATTGAATCAAATTTGGCAGGACAACATGTTAGTACCAAGAGAACGATTTTTAATGTACCGTCAAGCACTCAAGGATTATATTGATGAGGTACAAAAAAAATAGGAAGGATTTTTATGTTAGAGGTAACCACGCCGGCATTACTGTTTCCGGCAATTTCTTTATTGATGTTGGCTTATACCAACCGTTTTGTCACTCTGGCAGGACTGATTCGTGACCTAAAGGCAAGGCATGATGAAAAACCGAGTGAGAATTTGATGTTGCAGATTGACAATTTGGCTTTTCGCTTGAATGTCATTCAATATATGCAAATTATGGGGGCACTTGCTTTTTTCTTTTGTGCTTTCTCTATGTTCGCCTTTTTTATTCATAAAGAAGGTATTGGCACTTGGATGTTCGGCTTTGGTTTAGGTTCTCTGTTGATATCTTTGATTTTATTAATTGTGGAATTATCGGTATCCGTCAGAGCCTTGAAGGTAATGCTGAAAAGTATTAAAAAATAAGATGCTTTTGTTCCCACGCATTGAAGGTGTCTAAAAAAATACTGTTCCGGAGATAAGAAAAATCGGAGTAAAATTACAGAATAGAATAAATCACATAAAAATATAGTAAGGAAAGAAAAATGAAATATTGTTTTAATTTAATGGTATGTATTATCCTCGCAAGTGGTATCTTTGCCTCAAATGTGGAAGCAAGAAACAGGCCGTTTGCCGATGTCAAAGAAAACCACTGGGCTTATCAGGAAATTACGGAAGCTTATGAACGTGGAATTTTGAAAGGAACCGGCTATCAGTCAGGAGGCTTTCAGTTTTCGCCAAATGGCTTATTGACAAAAGCCCAATTTTTAACCGTGTTGACCAGAGCTTTTTATAAATATGAATTGGCAGAGCTCGGAAAAACTCAGGGGAAATGGTATGAACCGGCATATAAGATTTCTCAGCAATTTAACTTGATAGAGCCTAATGTGACACTTACCGATTTGGAAACAGAGGTAACACGTCGTGAAATGGCAATAGTTTTATATCGTTTGTTGAGTGATTATAAGGCAGACCTTTTGCCGAAAGATAAGTATCTCAGTTATGAAGATAAAATACCGGATTGGAATACTTTAAATTCAGAAGAAGAAAAAATGGCCGTTGCCGAAATGTTCCAAAAGGGAATTTTAAAAGGTATTGATGATACCGGAGCCTTTGCAGCAGATAAAGTCTTTTCCAGAGCGGAAATGGCAATCATATACAGTCGTTTGAACAAACTTCTTTTTGCAGAGCAAAAAATCCGAATCAGTCAGTTTCATGAAAAGCAAGTAATTCGTATCGTCAATGAAGAAAGGAAAAAAAACGGCCTTTCTCCGCTAGTTTGGGATCCGGTATTATCAGAAGCAGCTTTGACAAGGGCAGCGGAAGTATTGAAAGTTTTTGAACATATTCGCCCGGATGGCAGACCGATTAGTACGGTATTGACAGATTCTTATGATTATCCGTATTTTTCTTTGGGTGAAAACATTGCGGTAGGATTTTTTAATTCAAACAGTGTAATGGATGCTTGGATGAACTCACCGGGACATCGTGGCAATATTTTAGATCCTGATCTTACTCACATAGGAGTTGGATTTTATGAAGGCGGCTGGGCTCAATTGTTCTCGATTCCAAGGTAAAACACTTTTTACAAAAGTTTTTAAACTCATTTCCCGGACTCTAAAATTTCCCATTGCATTCTAAATCGAATTGTGATATCATATTAAGGATATATTGTGCGGATTGGAGGTGTGGTGATGATTATAGCTTTGAAAGTGGTGTATGCCATCGTATGTGTATTATTGATTTTAATTATTTTATTACAACAAAGTAAAGTTTCGGGACTTTCCGGAACCATTGGTGGTGCAGGAGAAACCTATTGGGGAAAAAATAAAGCACGCTCTATGGAAGGTGGATTGCATATTGCAACTGTTGTTCTTTCCGCAGCGTTTATTGTGTTATCTCTTGTGATCAACCGTTTACAATAAAATCGGAAACCGTCGATATTTTCGGCGGTTTTTTTAAAATAAATTTATGTTCAACCCATGGAGGGTAAGATGAATCAATTTGAAATAAGAAAAAAGATGTTAATGGAAGTATTCTCTCATCCGGAATATAAGCCCATGAAAAGTAAGGAACTTTATGTTCTGCTGGGTTTAAAGAAGAGAGAAATGGATAGTTTAAGAGAGGTTTTAGAAGAGCTGGTACTACAAGGAGAGATTGTTTTAACTCCACGTGGAAAATATATGCTGCCGACGGATGATTTCTTTAAAACCGGAAAATTTATTGGAAATCCTTCGGGATTTGGTTTTGTCGAAGTGGAAGGTATGGAATCGGACATTTTTATTCCGGCTACGAGGACAGGCGGTGCCATGCATGGAGATACGGTCAGCGTAAGGCTTTTGTCTGCTCCGGGTACACCTTTAGTTCCGGGCAAAAGAGTGGAAGGTGAGATAAGCAAAGTTTTAAAAAGAGGGTATACCGAGCTGACCGGTGTTTTTGAAGATTCCAAGAGTTTCGGTTTTGTCGTACCGGATATCAGTAAAATTGGAAAAGATATTTATATAGGCAAAGGATTACGAAAAAATGCCAAATCCGGTGATAAAGTAGTTGTTAAACTCCTCGATTATGGCAAAGCCGGAGAAAGTCCAAGAGGAGAGATTGTAGAAATACTGGGTGATTCGAAATCCGTAGAGGTGGACATTACTTCTATTGTCCGCAGCTATGATTTATCCTATATTTTTCCTGAGGAAGCCATCCGTGAAGCCAGAAACTTTTCGCCTAAAATTTCACAGGATGAATATAATCATAGACTGGATTTGAGAAATGATTTGGTGATTACCATTGATGGTGAAGATGCCAAAGATTTGGATGATGCCATCAGTATTGAAAAAGTGGGAGATAACTACCGGCTGGGTGTGCATATTGCTGATGTCAGTCATTTTGTACCGGAATACAGTGCCCTTGATGTGGAAGCTTTTAAAAGAGGCACCAGTCATTATTTGGTAGACAGGGTGATTCCAATGTTGCCGGCGGAACTGAGTAATGGACTTTGCTCTCTCCATCCGGAGGAAGACCGCTTGACGCTTTCTTGCATTATGTTGATTAGTCCGCAAGGTAAAGTCATTTCCCATGAAATCAAAGAATCCGTCATTCGCTCTTCTTATCGTATGACCTATACAGAAGTTGCGAAAATATTGGAACCGGAGCGTTGCAGCGAAGAAGAAAAAGCAGTATTACGGAAGAAATACGAGTGGCTACTGCCAAGCTTGTACCAAATGGCAGATTGTGCTAAAATCTTACAAAATGCCAGAGAGCATAGAGGCTCGATTGACTTTGATTTTACGGAGGCAAAGTTTATCTTAAATGATGACAGTTCCGTATCAGAAATCAAAGCTTATGAAAGAAATGTGGCAACTCGCTTAATTGAAGATTTTATGTTGATTGCCAATCAAACGATAGCCGAGCATTTTTTCTGGCAAAGCATTCCATTTGTCTATCGTAGTCATGGTGAGCCGAAAGAGGATAAGATTACAGAATTATCCGCTTATCTTAAGGCAATGGATCATCCGTTTCGGAAGACAAGCAATCTTCACCCAAAAGATTTGCAAAATTTATTGACGGAAGTATCCGGTAAACCGGAAGAAAATATTATTCGTAGAATGGTGCTTCGCAGTATGCAGCAAGCCAAATACAGTGAATGGAATGAAGGGCACTTCGGACTTGCGGTCAAGTATTATTGTCATTTTACTTCGCCGATTCGCAGATATCCGGATTTGCAAATTCATCGTATTATCAAGGAAATTTTGCAAGGTAAATGGAACAGCAGCCGTCAAGAGCATTACAACAAGCGTTTGCCGAATGTAGCGGTCAAAACCTCTGCACTGGAGAGAAGAGCAGATGAAGCGGAAAGAGAAGTTCATAAGCTGTTAAAAGCTCACTACATGCAAAGACATATTGGGGAAAGCTTTGAGGGCATAGTTTCAGGAGTTAATCAATGGGGAATTTTTGTTGAATTGCCGAATACCGTTGAGGGTTTGGTGAATATCGGCAGTATTTCTGATGATTTTTATGAGTTTGACAGTGCAAAGATGGCACTTATCGGTATGAGATACCAAAGGGAGTATCATTTGGGCGATAAAGTAAAAATTACAGTCACTGCTGTCGATTTAGCCAGAAAAGTAGTTGACTTTAAGCTCTATGATGAGGATAATAGAAGTATTGAAAAAACAAGCGGTTTTTCCCTAAAAGACAGTGTAAAAATAGTTCGTAAGGACAAAAGCAAGGAACAGCCGAGAGATAAAGGCAAGTCAAAATCCAAGAGCAAAGCCAAACAAAACTTTGCCGGTACAATCGGAAAGCCTAAAAAACAAAGTAGGAAAAAGGAGAAAAGAAAATAATGACACAAGATATTCCGGCCAATTGTATTGCTGCCGGAAACCCTTGCAGAGTGATTCGAGAAATCACGGAAGCAGATAGAAACCTTTATTTTAAAGAAAAAAGCTTTGATGTAACATGGGAGTAGGAAAATGAAGACAAATATTGCAGTATTTTTTGGCGGAAAGGCAACAGAGCATGAAGTTTCCGTCATTTCAGCCATTCAAGCAATGGAAAATATGAATAAGGATAAATATCATATTATTCCGGTGTATATCAGTAAAGAAGAAAAATTTTATTGCGGAGAAGAACTAAAAGATATTGAAAAATACAAAAATCTCAACCAATTGCTGCAAGACGTACCGCAAGTTGCTTTTGTAAAAAATCCGCAAAATAACAAAGTAGAAATTTACCGGATTCCATTCAAATTCCTGCCGAAGAAACTGGCGGAATTTGAAATTGCTTTTCCGATTTTACATGGAAACAAAGGAGAAAACGGAAGTACCCAAGGAATGTTTGAAATGTGGCAAATCCCTTATGTAGGCTCAAGTGTCGGAGCGGCAGCCATTGGTATGGATAAGGTAGCTGCAAAGCGAATTGCCAGAGATATCGGGATTCCGGTAGTGGATTTCGTGGCATTTGATAAGTATCGCTTTTTTGCAGAAGAGGAAACCTGTCTGGCAGAATGTGAAAACAAGCTTCATTATCCAATGATTTTAAAGCCGGCAAGCGGCGGATCAAGCATTGGTGTTGAAGTGGCAAACAACAAGGAAGAGCTAGCTTATAAATTGAATCAGGTATTTTTGCTTGACCGGAAAGTTATTGTAGAAAATAAAGTGATGTCTATTCGGGAAGTCAATTGCTCAGTAGTCGGTGATGTTACCGAAGCCAATCCTTCGGTGATAGAAGAACCGATTACCGCTTCGGAATTGTTGTCCTTTTCCGATAAATACATGAATAATGCCAGCAAAGGTATGAGTAGTGCTACACGTAAGATACCGGCCGATATCGATGAGGAAATGAAGAAAAAGGTGGAAGAATATTCCTTGCGTCTTTTCCGTGAATTTGGCAATGCCGGTGTAGTGCGAATAGATTACATCATTGACCGGGAAAAGAACCAGCTTTATTTCAATGAAATCAATACGATTCCGGGTTCGCTTTCCTTTTATTTGTGGAAACCTCTAGGAGTGGAGTATTCGGCATTGCTGGACCGCCTGATTAAGATTGCGGTACAAGAACATAAAAGGCTTTCGGAAATTCAATATTCTTTTGAAAACAACTTGTTCCAAAGCAATTCCCTCGGCAAGATGAAAGGCTTAAAGAAATAAGCTGATTTTCTGTTTTGTATCGAAACTGATTGTGCCGGCATTGTGTTGTTGACCAAAGGTGAATTATACAAATGAAAGAGAATAAAAAATTTTTATCGGAGCAAATTATTACCTATATAGGCAATAAAAGGCTTCTGATTCCTTATATTGAAAAAGAAGTATTATTAATAAAAGAAAGCTTAAATCAAACTAAGCTTGTTTGTGCAGACCTTTTTTCCGGCTCGGGTATTGTATCCAGAATGTTGAAACAACACTCTTCCTATCTGTATGTCAATGATTTGGAAAAATACAGTGCGATTGTCAATCTATGTCATTTGACCAACCGCAGCAGCTTTCCGGAAAAAGAATATCGTTCTTGTCGTAAGGAATTGAAAGAGGGATTGAAAAATCCACTGGAAGACGGACTGATTTATCAAAATTATGCACCCAAAAATAGTGCGGAGATATTAGAAGGTGAAAGAGTCTTTTATACACCGGAAAATGCCAAAATCATTGACACCACCAGAGCCTTTATTGAAAAGTTGCCAAATGATTTGCAAAGATTTTTTTTGGCACCATTGCTGTATGAAGCCTCGGTGCATGTCAATACCGGTGGGATTTTCAAAGGCTTTTACAAGGACAGAAAAACCGGACTCGGTAAGTATGGAGGTACGGCAGAAAACGCTCTAAGTCGTATTATGGCAAAAATCGAAATTCATCCTCCGGTACTTAGCAATTTTGAAGCCGAAGTAATGGTAAGTCAAGCGGATGCCAATCAGAGAATTGAGGAATTGCCGCAACTGGATGTTTTATATCTGGATCCGCCATACAATCAGCATCCTTACGGCTCGAATTATTTTATGCTCAATGTAATTGCCGAAAATAAGATTGATGCACCTATCAGCCGAGTATCCGGGATTCCGGATAATTGGAATCGTTCCCTCTACAACCAAAAAAAATCGGCAAGGCTTTCTCTGGAAGATATTGTCAAAAAAGCAAAGGCAAAGTTTCTTATTATCAGCTATAATTCAGAAGGTTTCATCTCCAAAGGAGAAATGCTGGAGTGCTTACAAAAATATGGCAGGGTAAAAATCGTAGATATTCAATATAATACCTATCGTGCATCCAGAAATCTGAAAGCCAGACAAACTTATGTCAAAGAGTATTTATTTATTTTGGAAAAATAAATCAAATGAAGAAAAGGGATTGTTATTTGGCAATCCCTTTTTGGCATTTTTCATTTGCAGGAATGAAATTTTGTGATATTATGATATGGAAGCGATTTGTGAAGAAAAATAGTTTTATGCACATAAAAATCAAGTCATTAAAGGAATTACATGACGTGTGAAGTCAAATGTAAACAATAGACTTTCTAAATGACTTACTAAATGGAGAGATATATGGATAAATTATTATTGATAGACGGAAACAGTATTTTAAACAGGGCTTTTTACGGTTTGCCTCTTCTCAGTGATGAAAAGGGTAGATATACCAATGCCGTGTTTGGTTTTTTATTGGTTTTGATTAAGACCTTGGAATCGGAAAAACCCAATAAACTGGTTGTAGCCTTTGATAGAAAAGCTCCGACTTTTCGTCATAAGATGTATGAAGAATATAAGGGCACTCGCAGTAAAATGCCGGAAGAATTGGTAATGCAATTACCGATTATCCGAGAGGTACTGGATAAGATGAACATTACCTATATGGAAAAGGACGGGATAGAAGCAGATGATATTCTGGGAACCTTAGCCAGAGAAGCCGAAGAAGCCGGGATGGATGTCAGTGTCTTAAGTGGCGATAGAGATTTGTTGCAACTGGCAACCGAAAAAACCAAGATATTGATTCCTTCTACCAAGTCTAAAAAGACGGAAACCAAAGAATACTTTGCCGCAGATGTCTTGGCGGAATATGAGGTCACACCTTTGGAATTTATTGAGCTGAAAGGCTTAATGGGCGATACTTCAGATAACATTCCGGGGATTGCCGGAGTCGGCATCAAGACGGCAACGCAAATCATCAAAGAATTTCATAGTATTGAAGAAGCTTATTTGAATCTGGATAAATTAAAAAAAGGACCGGCTGCCAAGCTCAAGGATGGAATTGAAAGTGCTCGCCTAAGTAAGATTTTGGCAACCATTGATACCCATTGTGATTTGGAGTTTGAATGGTCTGATTTTGGTATGGAAAATTTGTATAATGAAGAAGTGTATGAACTGTTTCAAGATTTGAAATTTCATTCTCTGATTCCGAAGTTGATGTCACAGACCAGACAGGAAAGAGAAATGATGCAAATGGCAGAAACCACCTCTTTTTCTGTCAATATTCTTGAAAAATTGACTCGAATAAAAGAAGCCCCAAAAAGAGCGGTTTATTATATTATTGATAAGGAAAAAATTTATTTATCGGCATTTGACGGAGAGGAACTGATTTATTATCAGGATGAGCTGGCCAGAGCTATGCCGTCGGTCGAGAGATTGCTTAGCCATACCAAACAAATTATTTTACACAACAGCAAATGTTTTATGCATGATTTCGGCAAAGGAGAAGCTTGGTTTCAGGCAATTCAAAAAGCATATCTGGAAGGCTCTGAACTTCCCATGCTTGATATTTCCCTAGCCACATACCTGCTCAATCCCAATGAAAGTGACTATGCCATTGAAAAGATAGGCTATCAATATACAGAGTTTACTTTGCAAACAGAAGAAGAAATCTTCGGTAAAGGAAAAAACAGACAAGGAATCTCCGATTTGGCGGAGCCGGATGCACAAAATTACCTTTCAAAAGCCTGTCAGGTAGTCTGGCAGAGTGCTGAAAAATTGATTCATGAGCTGAAAGATAAAGAATTGTATGCTCTTTATGCGGAAGTAGAATTGCCTTTGGCTGTGGTACTGAAGGAAATGGAAGAAGCCGGTGTTCAAGTCGAAGCCAATGCCCTTTTGGAATTTTCCCGTCTATTAGGAGAACAGCTGGAAGAGCTGGAAACCAAAATTTATAACTATGCCGGCAGGGAATTTAATATTAATTCGCCTAAACAGTTGGCGGAAGTCTTATATGAAGATTTGAAACTGAAAGTAGTAAAAAAAGGAAAAACCGGATATTCTACGGCTGCGGATGTTTTGGAAAAGCTTAAGAGAGAGCATCCTATCGTGGAGTTGATTTTGGAATACAGGGGCTATAGTAAGCTAAAATCCACTTATGCTGACGGTTTGATGGATTATATTCAAAAAGATGGCCGAATCCATACCACCTATATGCAAACCGTTGCCGGCACGGGCAGATTAAGCAGCATTGATCCCAACCTTCAAAACATACCGATTCGCTCTAAGGAAGGAAGGGAAATTCGCAAGGCCTTTGTGGCGAAGGAGGGATATTCTTTTGTGGGTGCGGACTATTCACAGATTGAGTTACGTCTTTTAGCACATTTGTCAGAAGATGAAATTTTCTTAAGAGCTTATTGGGACAATGCAGATATTCATAGAACTACTGCATCCCAAGTGTTTCACATTCCCTATGACGAAGTAAGCGATTTGCAACGCCGTAATGCAAAAGCTGTAAATTTCGGTATTGTTTACGGCATCAGTGATTATGGTCTAAGTCAAGATTTAAATATCACGGTAAAAGAAGCCAAAGAATATATTACCAATTTTTTCCTGAAATATCCGAAAGTGGACAGTTTCCTGAAAAATTGTGTTACCGATGCCAAAGCAAAGGGATATTCCACAACCATGTTTGGAAGAATCCGCCCGATTCCGGAGCTCTCTTCCGGCCAATTTATGGTGCGTAGCTTTGGTGAAAGAATTGCCATGAATGCTCCGATACAAGGAGGTGCGGCAGACATTATCAAAATAGCTATGAATAAAATCTATTCGGCTCTGAAGGAAGAGAAAATTGACGGAAAGCTTGTATTGCAGGTACATGACGAATTGATTTTGGAAGTGGCGGATTATGATGCGGAAAAGGCACAGGCAATTTTAGTGCGGGAAATGCAAAATGCAGTGGAGCTGAAAGTACCGCTCATTGCCGAGAGCTATATTTCCAAAAATTGGTTTGATGCAAAGTAAAGAGAGGAGTCTCTATGATTAGTATTGCTTTAATCGGGGGCACCGGAACAGGAAAGTCTACCTTGGCTGAGTTTTTATGTCAAAGATACCGTGCGGTATGGCTGGACTGTGATAAAATCGGTCATCGCCTTTTAGATAGAGAAGATATACAATTGAAAATCAAAAATACTTTTGGAGAATCTGTGATGGAAGAAAAGCGGATTAATCGAAAGAAACTGGGAAATATTGTATTTGCTGACAGCAAAGAACTGCTGAAATTAAATCAAATTATCCATCCTCCAATTATGCAGGAACTTAAAGATAGGCAAAAGGAAGCAAAAGAAATGGGAATGGAGCTTTGTATTTTGGACGGAGCACTGCTGATGGATGTGAATGTAAGGCAAATGGTGGACATGGTATGGGCTGTTACTGCAGACAAATCCTTGCGTATGGAAAGACTTCTGAAAGGCAGAAATATTGCACCGGAAAAAGCAATGCAAATTATGAAAAATCAAATTTCATCGGAGGAGTATAGTCGTTATGCCGATATTACGCTATCGACAGATGATGGTGTCGAATATCTGGCAGAAGCAATCGAAGAAATTTTGGCGAAGTGGATGTCGCCTCGAAAATAGAAAGTAGGAAAGGATAAGAGAATGAGAGGAAAAAACGTCCGGAAATTTTGGCAGACAGTACTTCCAATACTGTTTTTGTCGTTGCTTTTCTCTTCTTGCAAAGTAGTGGAAAGTATCTCGGAATATAATCTACCCAAAGAAGGGCTTAACGTTGAAAAAACGGATAAGCCAAAAGAAGCGGTGGAGCCGTCAAGTTTTAAAAAAACACAAATTAGCCTGTTGGCCTCCACGTTGAAAGGGTTAAATCCTTATATTGCTCAGGATTATTCGATAGAAATGATTTTAAAGCTTTGCTATCAAGGCTTGATGACTCTGACAGCAAGTGGAGAAATTATGGAGCAATTGGCCAATGAAGTTATTTTGTCGGAAGATACTTTAAGTTGTCAGATTGATTTGGGGGAAAAATATTTTCACAACGGTTCCAAAGTCGGTTATAAAGATATTCTCTATAGCTGGCAAAAGGCCAAAGAAGGCAGATATGCCGAAGAAGTAGCGGCAATAAAGAAAATCAGTCCCCTGAAAAATGACAGGATTCAAGTCGATTTTCATACAAAAGGCAAGCTCAATTTATATAGCCTTGTCTTTCCGATTGTGGCCGATAAAAGTCTGGAAAAGGGGAATTTAAGAGAAATCAACGGGACAGGTGCATATCGGCTTATAGAATATAAACCCATGCAAACTATGACCTTGAAATCAGAATGGAATGAATTGGAAGTACGCCTCAGCAGAACGGAAAATGTCATTCGTGACGGTTTTTTACATGGCTTGACCGATATTTATTATGCCGACGAATTTCCTTGGTTTTCTTTTTCGGAAGAAACCTTGAAAAATATTTCCAAATTTCCGGGAAGATATTTTTATTACATGGGTTTCCATAGTAATAACCCTGTATTGGCAGATATCAATCATCGTCAATACTTACTACACAAGCTGGATTTTGAAGAACTGAAAAAGACGGCATTTTTAAATCACATAATTGAGCAAAGTCTTCCATTCTATCGTGGATTCGAGTGGGAGCTAAACCAAGAAAAAGAAGAACTTCCGGAAGGGATGAATATTCTGGACAGTAATCCTTTGCCCATTGGACAAAAACTGAAACTGATTTATCTATCAGAAGATATTTCGATGAAAATTCTGGCGGAACGCTTGTTACAGGAGTGGCAGCCTTATATCGGAATGGAGATTGCCGGTTATTCGCAGGCAGACTTTGACAAGGCAGTATTGGCAGGCGATTATGATGTTTATCTGGCAAAAATGCCGCTGAAGGAAACCCCAAATATGCGAAACTTTTTAGGCAGCAGCGGAAAGTATAATTACAGTAAGGTAGCTGTTTTTGACAGTGCGGTGGAAGTTTTCATGCAAGCGGACAATGACGAAATGCTAAAGAAAGCCTACTTACAGCTTGCAAAAGAAATGACGGAAAGCAAATGGATACTTCCGTTTGGATTTAAAGAAAATGCAATTATTTTAAACAATCAAGTAAAAGGGCCAATAACGCCGAAAACTTACGATTTGCTCTCCGGAATCGGAGAATTGCGTGTGGTGAAGTAAGCTAATAGGATATGGAGGGAAAAATGAGCCAAAAAAATAATTTGGTATTTGGATTTGATATCGGAACCAGGTCAATTGTCGGTGTTGCGGCGGTCAATGACTTTAATGAAAAAGACCATTTTCGTGTCGAAGCGGCACATGTGGAATTTCATACCTCACGCTCCATGCTGGATGGACAGATTCAAGATATCAATGAAGTAGCCAAAACAATCTATAAAGTAAAGATGGCTTTGGAAGCCAAAACCGGCACTACCATTACAGAGGCTTATGTGGCAGCAGCGGGGCGTGTTCTGCAAACCGTTGAAGTAGAGGCGGAAAAGGATTTGGAAGAGGATACTTTAATTACTGCCGATATGATTTCTTCGCTTGAACTTTTGGCATTGGAAAAGGCGAAGAAAGAGTTGCATTCCGGTAATAAAGACCGTTTCTATGCCATTGGTCACTCCGTGATGAAATACTATTTAAATGATTATGAGATTGTCAATCTTTTGGAACAAAGAGGCAAAAAAATCGGCTTGAAAATTTTGGCTACCTTTTTACCGGTCGAAGTGGTGGAAAGTCTTTACCAAGTGATGGATAAAGCGGAAATGAAGGTGGCATATCTGACACTGGAGCCGATTGCCGCCAGTCAAATTGCTATTCCTGTATCTTTTCGCTTGCTGAATATTGCTCTGGTTGATGTCGGAGCCGGAACCAGTGACATTGCTCTTACCAATGCCGGTACCATTAGTGCTTACGGTATGATTCCGGTGGCAGGAGATGAGATTACCGAATTTGTGGTACAGCAATATCTGGTTGATTTTGAAACAGCCGAGCAGATGAAAATCAATTCCACAACAGCCGAAGGAAGCATTGAGTATACCGATATTATGGATTTGCCGCAGTCCGTTTCGGTGGATGACTTTATGACTTCTATCGAGCCAATCCTTGATAATATTACCTCGCAGGTGGCGAAAAAGATTATACAGCTTAACGGTGATAAGGCTCCCAATGCGATTTTTATTGTGGGTGGTGGCGGTCAGGTCAAAGGCTTTGCAGAAATGCTGGCTGAAAAAATTGGTTTACCTCAGACAAGAGTATCGTTACGTGGAAAAGAGGCTCTTAAGGACATTGAAGTAGTTGACGAGACATTTAAGAAAAATCCGGAATTTATTACTCCAATCGGCATTTGCTATAAAGGTTTGGCAGATAGCCGAAAAGATTTTATCCAAGTCTATTTGAATGATAAGCCGATTCGTCTTTTCAACAAAAGAAATTTGACGATTATGGATATTATGGCAACAGCCGGTATTGATCCGCGCAATTTCCTTCTAACCAAAGGCAGCGATATTCATTTTTACTACAATGGCAAAGCCTATTCCCAAGAAGGGGAATACGGAGAAGTAGCGGAAATATATAGAAACCATGATAAAGCGATGCTTAGCGACAGCATTGAAAGCAATGATTATATTTATTTCAGCGAAGCCAAAAGAGGCAAGAATGCCAAGCTCTCCATTTATCAATTTATGACGGAAAAATTGGGAATGGCAGAAACAGAGGTCAGCCAGGACTATTATTATGTTACGGTCAACGGAAAGTTGATTGCAAGTTTACATCAGTTGATAAATGAAAATGATAGAATCTTTTGCCGTTTACGCAAAGAAGAAGATGAGTGGTATGCCAATGAAGAGCCGGAAGTGGCTCTTAGCGAAAAGGAAGACGACAAAACAGAAGAGATGTCGTTCCATGCTATCGAGGAAAAAGCGGAAGACAAGGTTGTCGCTGTGACAGATTCGGCTATTTCAGCGGACAGTCCGGCACAAAATAGCGAGATGAAAAATTCGGAACCGGCCGAGCCGCAAACGGAGGAGTTATCGGTCATGGTCAATAATACTGTGCTTACATTAAAAGGAAAGAAAAAGTATATTTTTGTCGATATCTTTGATTATATCGAATTTGACCGGAGTCAGGTCAAAGGGAGGCTGGTTGCCAAGAAAAATGGTGAGAATACCAGCTATGTCGAGCCGTTGAACGAAAATGATGTTTTAGAAATATATTGGGAATAGGAGTTTAAAATGAGAAGAGCAATTATAACGGTAGTAGGAAAAGACAGTGTGGGGATTATTGCAGGTGTTTGCACTTATCTGGCAAACGAAAAAATCAATATTTTGGACATTACCCAGTCCATTAGGGATTGTTTTTTCAATATGATGATGATTGTCGATATCTCATCGCAATCAGAAAATCTTGGCGAAATCATTGAAGGACTGAACAAAATCGGAGACCAATTAAATGTAAAAATTATGCTTCAAATGGAAGAAATCTTTGATTCCATGCACCGCATTTAATGGCTATCTAAGGAAAGGGTAATGCTATGATTCAAATCAATGAAGTATATGAAACAAACCAGATGATACTGGAAGACAATTTGGATGTGCGGACGATTACAATGGGAATCAGTCTATTGGATTGTCGCTCGGATGATTTGGAAACCTTTAAAAGAAATATTTATGAAAAGATTACGGATAGAGCCAAGTCCTTGGTAGAAACAGCAGATTATGTCGCCAGGGAATATGCCATTCCGATTGTGAATAAGAGAATTTCTATCACACCGATTTCCATTGCTGCAGGTTTTAAAAAACCGGAGGCTTATGTAGAGATTGCAAAGACACTGGATTTGGCAGCACAAAAAGCAGGAGTCAACTTTATTGGCGGTTTTTCCGCATTGGTACAAAAAGGTATGACGGAAGAAGATAATGCCTTGATTCTGGCCTTGCCCGATGCACTTTCTCAAACAGAGAGAGTTTGTGCCTCGGTCAATGTCGGTTCTTCCAAGGCCGGTATCAATATGGATGCCGTTCGTCTTTTGGGCGGAGTCATCAAAGAAATTGCAGAAAAGACAAAAGATTCAGATAGTATCGGCTGTGCTAAATTTGTGGTCTTTACCAATGCCCCCGATGACAATCCTTTTATGGCCGGAGCCTTTCACGGTGTTACCAATGCCGATACTTTAATTCATGTCGGTGTCAGTGGGCCCGGCGTTGTAAAAAAAGCATTGGAACAGTGTAAAGGCAAGCGTTTTGAAGAATTATCGGAAACGATTAAAAAGATTTCTTTTAAGATAACCAGACTTGGTATGTTGGTCGGTCAGGAAGTGGCGGAAAGACTGGGATATCCATTTGGCATCATAGATTTATCTTTGGCACCGACACCGGCAATCGGTGATTCCATTGCCGATATTCTGGAACTGATGGGCCTGGAGTCCGTTGGGGCTCCCGGAACAACCGCTGCGTTGGCACTTTTAAATGATCAGGTAAAAAAAGGCGGTATTATGGCCTCTTCCTCGGTAGGCGGCCTTAGTGGTGCGTTTATTCCTGTCAGTGAAGACCAAGGCATGATACATGCAGTGGAAAGGGGAGCTCTTACTTTGGAAAAACTGGAGGCTATGACCTGTGTTTGTTCGGTCGGTCTTGATATGGTCGCTATCCCCGGAGATACCTCCGCTTCTATCATTTCCGGTCTGATTGCCGATGAAATGGCGATTGGAATGATAAATAATAAAACCACTGCCGTGCGTATTATACCGGTAGTAGGAAAGAAGATAGGAGAATATGCGGAATTTGGCGGTCTGCTCGGAACAGCTCCGATTATGCCGATTAATCACTTTGAATGTAAAGACTTTATTAACCGGCAAGGATTTATTCCGGCTCCAATTCATAGTTTTAAAAATTAAGATATATTGCTATCCTAAGAGAGAAGTCTATTTACAACGGAAAGGGCATTTCCGTTGTAAAATAGGCTTTTCTCTCTTTTAAGATGATTGGCATAAAGTAAAAAGAGTTTTGTTTATATCGGGCAAATCATTAAGATGATTTGTAGAGAGCAAAAAAGACTGTGGGAAAGTTGAGTTAAAATTAAATACCGTAAAGGATAAGTTTTTCCCGAAAGAATGTCGATAAATTAAGAGCAGGAAGTTATTGTAAATAATCAAAACAGTCAAGAACTCAACTTTCTAATTTTCCCTATCTCCATATGGATTTAGATGTAAAAAACTTTGGGAAAGTGGAGTTAAGAATAGATATGAGGAATTAATATGGTTTTATCAAAAAAACAAAATATCTATATTGCTGTTAAGGTTACAATTCTTATTTTGATTTATTTTCTGTATAATTTCGGTTTGGCTAGGGATTTAGCTTTACTACGCAATTTTTCGGCATTTTTATTTTTGCTGTTTACTTTTGTTTTTATGTTTTTTAATCTGCAAAAGACTACTCACAAAAATAAGATTTTATACTATGTGCTACTTTTGATGGTAGGAGTGTGGCTTGCAAGGAACTTATTTTCCGTACTGAATTTAAACCGCAAAATTGTTTGTGTATTCGGAATATATTCATTTATTAATTTAACCTTTTCGTTTTTGGCGACAGCATATATATTTTACAAATCTGCAAGTAAAATCAGAAAACTACAATTATTTATTGATGTTGTTTTGATTCTGATTGTACTTGTAACTTTAGGGATTTCGGCAAATTACTATTCTATTTGGTTTAGTACCGTCTCTTTTTCCTATACGCTTTTGCGATTTTTTTATTATTTCTTTGAGCTGATGATTGTCGTATTTATTTTTGTTTTATTCACTTCTTACCGAAGCGAAAAACTGGCGAAACACAATCTATTAATATTGTTAACCTTGTTGTTTTTGGTACTGCTCAGAGGGATCAGCCAATATGGCACGGAGAGCTTAAATAGCAATTTCGTGGAGTTGGGTGAATATTTGTATTTGATACCGGCCTTGAATTTTTGGATTGTCACGGAAATGCTACGTTATGGTAACAGTGATTCGCTTTTTCAAGTAGAAAGCAAAAATCAATTGGGAATGAATAAAGGCAAAGTATATGTGGCTTTATTTTTAGCATTTTTGGCTATTGTGCTGTTCAGTCGAAATCTAATTTCTCCATCTTCCATGTTAATCATTGTTTTGACATTACTTTTGTATTTCATGATAAACAATGCCTTTAAGCAACATTATCTCGCCAAAGAAAGGCAAAGAGATGAAGCCCTGATTCGAAAGCAACTGGAAAAGGAAATCAATCGACGAACCAAAGAATTAAAGTCAAGAAATGAAGAGCTTCGTCAGAAAAACGAATTGCTCGGCGAGCTGATTTATTTTGATATGAGCTTGGGACTTTACAGTATACGATATTTGCAGGAAAATATCGTAAAATGGAATGAAGATCATGCTCTTTTGCTTATGGTTATCGATATCAAAGACTTTAAGACCATCAACTCGTCCTTTAGCTATGCCGTTGGAGATAAAATCTTATTAGAGGTGGCTACTCAACTGAAAGAAACCTATATGGAAGAAGCTGTTATTTTCCGGTTGAACTCGAATAAATTCGGATTACTCTTTTTGAACGAAATCAGCTATCAAAGAATGATGGAAATCATTCATAATATTCATCAAATGGGAAAAGACGGATATCAAATCGGCGAAGCAAGAATTCGTTTTAATATTTCGATTGGTGTGGCATTTTATGAGCAAAATGCCAGAGAGGTGCAAAAAATTCTGGAAAATGCAGAATATGCTGAGAGAGAAGCCCATAAGATGATTACAGAAAATGCTTATCAGATTTTTGACAGAGAAATCGAGCAGAAAGTGGAGCGTGAGAAGAACATTCGACGTTTACTGGAAAACATCGATTTTGATGAGGAATTTGAATTGCATTATCAACCACAATGTGATGTAAATGGTAATTTGCTGGGAATGGAAGCATTGCTGCGTTGGAAGAGTCCCGAGCTGGGAAGAGTTTCGCCGGGTGAATTTATTCCAATTGCAGAGGGAAGTGCGGTTATTCTTCGGATTGCTCAATGGACTTTACGCAAGGGTATTGAGCAGGTGAAAATTTGGAATAACAAGTATCAGGAGAATTATCAAATTGGAATCAATATTTCTACCAAATTTATCGAAAACAGTAGTTTTTTAAAATATGTACAGGACACTATCCGCGAATTCGATATTCCACCGGAGTGGCTTGACTTAGAAATTACAGAAACCAGTTTGATGAATATGCGTGGAGATGTCATTCACCTGTTTGAGCAATTGTCGGAACTGGGTGTCAGTATCAGTATTGATGATTTTGGAACGGGATATTCTTCTCTCAGTTATATCAATGCTTTCCAAATGTCCAATATTAAGGTGGCAAGAGAATTGGTGGACGGCATTGTCGGTAATCCTAAGGAATCGGCATTGGTCAAAGCCATTATCATGATGGCAAATTCCTTGAATGTAGGAGTAGTGGCCGAAGGAGTCGAAGATAAAAGTCAGCTGGATTTACTTGCAGAGCTGGGTTGCGAAAAAATCCAAGGCTATTATTTCGGTAAACCGATAGACGGAAAAAATTTCGAAGAAAATTTCATAAAAAAAATAAAAAAAGTAGTTGCATTTTGAAATAAGTTGTGATAATATATTCAAGTCGGCAAACGAAAGCCGACTAATATGCGGACGTGGCGGAATCGGCAGACGCACTAGACTCAAAATCTAGCGGGAAACCATGTGGGTTCGACTCCCACCGTCCGCATTGTTGTATTTACAACATTCCTTAGCTCAGTTTTCGGTGACTTCCAGCCAATACTTAGCTATGTGGAGTATTTATTAATGAAGATTTTCAGGAGGAAGAAAATGACAGCAGAACAAAAGAAAGCAATTGTTGCGGAATTTGGTCGTAATGATGCAGATACCGGTTCACCGGAAGTACAAATCGCATTACTTACCCATCGTATCAACCACTTAAATGAACACTTAAAAGGACACAAGAAGGATCACCATTCTCGTCGCGGTCTTTTAAAGATGGTTGGTCAACGTCGCGGTTTATTAAAGTATTTAGCTTCTAAAGACATTGAAGCATACCGTAATTTATTGGTTCGCTTAGAATTAAGAAAATAATGAAAAACTAAGGAGTTTCTTACTAGAGAAGAAACTCCTTTTTTGCGTTATCCTTGTTTTTTTGCTGGCGTATAAATGAACTTTGTGATATACTAGAAACGATAAAATAAAATAAGAAACAATAAACAAAATAACCGGAAAGCTAATTGGTCATTAGGTTTTGGGGTTTAGCAACAGCTAGACAGTAAAGCCTAACGACTGATGCTTTCCACCAAAGAAAGGAAACAATATGATTTTTTCAAAGGAAATCGCCGGCCGTGTATTTAGCGTAGAAACCGGCAAAGTCGCAGAACAATCCAGCGCAGCAGTCATTGCCAGATATGGAGATACGGTAGTGTTATCGGTAGTAACCGCTTCCGAAGAACCAAGACCGGGAATTGATTTTTTTCCATTAAGTGTGGATTATGAAGAAAAGCTGTATTCTGTCGGTAAAATTCCGGGTGGATTTATCAAGAGAGAGGCTCGTCCATCGGAAAACGCAATTCTTACCTCTCGTTTAATTGACAGACCGATTCGTCCATTGTTCCCAAAAGATTATCGCAATGACTGTACCATCGTAAATACCGTCTTATCGGTAGACCAAGATTGCCCGCCGGAGTTTACGGCAATGCTTGGCAGCTCGATTGCTCTTTGTATTTCGGAGGTGCCGTTCTTAGGGCCGATTTCTTCTGTCATTGTCGGTAGAGTAAACGGAGAATTGGTTTACAATCCGACTTCCGCACAAAGAGAAGTTTCGGATATGACACTGGTCGTGTCTTCGACCGCTGAAAAAGTAGTCATGATTGACATGGATGGAAAAGAAATCGCAGAAGAAGATGTATTACAGGCGATTTTTGCAGCCCATGAGTTCAACAAGGAAATTATTACATTTATTTCTGAAATTCAAGCAAAAGTAGGCAAACCGAAGGCTTCTTATATTGAAGTCGGTATCCCTGCCGATATGAATGAAGCCATGTACCAAATCGTAGACAGAGCGAGAATGGAAGATGCCGTTTATACTGAATCAAAGAATGATAGAAAAGAAAAAATGGCTAAAATTAAGGAAGACCTTGTAAACGCTTTTACCGAAGAGCACGAAGATTGGTTGGAGCTGCTGGATGAAGCCCTTTACCAATATCAAAAGAAAACCGTTCGCCGTATGATTTTGGAAGAAAAGAAGCGTCCGGACGGCAGAGATATCGAGGAAATTCGTTATTTGGCTGCGGAAGTTGATTTGCTTCCTAGAACACATGGTTCGGCACTCTTTACTCGTGGGGAAACACAGGTACTGAATATTACCACACTTGGTGCACTTGCAGAAATGCAACGCCTTGACGGTATTGATGAATTGGAAACCAGCAAACGCTATATGCACCACTATAATTTCCCCGGATACTCTGTTGGAGAAGCAAGGACTTCTCGTGGTCCGGGACGCCGTGAAATCGGTCATGGTGCTTTGGCAGAAAAAGCCTTGATTCCTGTGCTTCCAAGTGAGGAAGAATTCCCTTATGCGATTCGTACCGTATCGGAAGTATTAAGCTCCAACGGTTCTACCTCGCAAGGTAGTATTTGTGCCAGCTCCCTGTCTTTGATGGCAGCAGGTGTACCGATTAAGAAGGCGGTAGCAGGTATTACTTGTGGTCTTGTGACCGGTGAAACCGATGAGGATTACATCCTACTTACCGATATTCAAGGTTTGGAAGATTTCTTCGGCGATATGGACTTTAAGGTAGCAGGTACCGTAGACGGTATTACGGCAATTCAACTGGATATGAAAGTAGCCGGTATCACCAATGAAATGATTCGTGGTGCGATTGCCAACACCAGAAAATCCAGACTTTATATTTTGAATGAAATTATGAATCCTGCGATTGCCGAGCCAAGAGCAGAGCTTTCACCTTATGCGCCTAAAATTATGCAACTTACCATCAGTGTGGATAAAATCGGAGAAGTGGTCGGTGCCAGAGGTAAGACCATCAACCGTATCATTGAAGAAACCGGCGTGAAGATTGATATTGAAGATGACGGCAGAGTATTTATCATTTCGGAAGACCAAGAAATGGCAAATAAAGCTCGTAAGATTATCGAAACCATTGACCAAGGGGTTCAAGTGGGCGATGTCTTTGAAGCAAAGGTAATGAGAATTATGAACTTCGGCGCATTTGTTGAGCTGGTTCCGGGACAAGAGGGCTTAGTGCATATTTCCAAACTTGCCAAAGAGCGTGTAGCCAATGTAGAAGATGTGGTCAAGATTGGTGATGTCATTACCGTAAAAGTAATGGAAATCGACAGCCAAGGTAGAATCAATCTTTCTCGCAAGGCAATGTTATAAAAAATGAGGGCTTCGTTTTAATATATATTATAAAGGAAGAAACTCGTTACAATCAGGAAAAGCCAATTTCGGTTTCTTTCGAGGGAAACGAAATTGGCTTTTTTATACCTTGCTCACTTAAGACAGGAGGGAAACCATGATTTTTTTAGAAACGAATCGTTTGGTGCTGCGAAATCTTGAGGAAAAAGATATTGATATCATGTTTGATTATCGTAACAATGAACTTTGTGCTCGCTATCAAAGAGGGCAAACAAAAGAGAGAGAAGGACTGGAAAAACTTGTTGCCGAAAGAAAGAACGGAAAAATCTCCTTAGATGATTCCTTTATTCTGGCAATTGCTTTAAAAGAAAGCGATGAAATGATAGGAGAGGTTGTGGTGATGCCAAAGGATAAAACGATTTCTATGGGATATACCATTTCTTACTTACATCATAGAAAAGGCTATGCCTATGAAATGCTCTCGGCGTTGATAGATTTATTGCATGTGAATTTTCCATGTCAGGAATTCATTTGTTTTGTTGAACCGGAAAATACAGCCAGTATCAACTTGTTGAAAAAACTTGGCTATGAGGACATGGGCTATATAGAGAAGATTCAATCACAGATGTATGGGAAGTTTAATTCTAACACTTGAATACATTCCCAAAAAGTACTATATTTTTTGTCGAACTTGTACTTTTTATGATATAATATCCGCGAAAAAAGCACGAATACGTTGGACGAGCACAAAGAAATGATATGAGTACATAGAGATTTCTTTGTGCGAAGTACGACATATGTGAGCCCTCGCGACCAAAAATTACGGAGTAATTTTTGGCTCATTCGGTGCTTTTTATGATATAATAAATTGGTTAAACAAATTATGACGATAATTATAAGCTGTTTTGATCTGGATGAGGAAAAACTAATTTATATTTTTAAAAATACAGGGTAGTTTTATAAATGGGAGGAATTCAGATGAGGTTGATTGTAAATTCCATGAGAAGACAAAGTTTGACCACAATTGGTACAACGATTTTTTATGTTGGGGTATTATTGCTTTTAATTACAATAACAAATTCCAATAGTATGATATATTATAAAATTAGTCCATATACTTATGCTTCAGAGATAGTAGATTTCTTTTTTGCTCTGATTGTCAGTATTCCTTTTTCCTATTATACTTTTTTTATGAAAAAAGATAGATTTTTAGATTATGTGTCATTACGAATGTCAAAGAAAAGATATATTTTTTCTCATTTTGCCGCTACAATGTTCATGTGTTTTTTTATGATATTTTTTGTAAATATGATCGGAGTGATTTTCTCATGTAGCATAGCAAGTATTACTATATCAGCCAATGCCCCTACACTCAAGGATTATATACTTGGACAATTGCAGATGAGTAATCCTCTGATATTTGGCATTATATGGTCATTTCAAAAAGCGTTAATCGGCAGTGCGATATGTTTATTTGCTCAAATAACAGCATTATATGTTGAAAATTTGTTTTTAGCTTTATGCCTTCCCTTTGTATATGTTTTGTTAGAAAATTTTTTTACGTCAATTTTAAGTTTATCCCAATTTAGTTTAACTACAACATTTATATTAAATCGTTTAAAACCATCAGCAATGAGTATGGGAAATATCGTAATATCTGTTGCTATTTTTTTGTTTATAACCCTGATTATATTTTTTTCCCTGAGAGGTTACTATGGAAGAAAAAAATAAAAAATACATTTATCTATTATTTAAAGAAAATAAGGTATTGTTATTTATTAATTTCTGTATTCTCTGTTTTTTTAGTTTCTATGAACTTGAAGGATATCACAATATTGGAATTAGCACCATACATTTTATAATAATGATTTTAACCAACCATTATTATGTTCTATACTTTATGTTGCCTATTGTATTTATTATAATAGGCAAGAACTTGAAGAATAGTAGAACCATAGAAATTATCAGGCATAAAAACTATTATCACTATACCTATGAAATGATGTTGCGACTTGTTTCATGGATTTTTTCATATTTAGTATTTCATGTCATATCCTTGATAATTATTGGAAGTATAATATTAAGAAATCAGATGGAATCATTATTAAATTTAGCTTTACCGGATGAACAAATAATCCTTTTAAATCAATATTCTTCTTATTTTCATAATCCCATTATTGCTACTACTGTGATTATTATTTATATGATATTCGGATTTTCAGTGCTCGTAGCACTACTTTCCCATATCAATAATAAATATGGCTACAAGAAGATGGTATTAGCCGCTGTAATTGTTTATATGATGACATTTATTGGTTTTAAAACACAGATAAAGACACTCATTCCGTTTATCTGCTTTAATAATTATATATTACTTCACCATAGTTTATTTGTAAATGGAAGTGCGAGTTTTATAGGATTACTTTTAAGTGGTGTTGTGATACTAGGATTTTGTTTGGGTAAAATAAAAATAATAAATAAGATTAATTTTGGAACGTTTGTTCTTTCGCCAAAAGAAAAAATTATTTCAATACTGTTTCCGGTGGTATTATTGTCGATTGAAAGTTTAAAAGGTCTTGTTGAATTTGATTTTAATTTAAGAAATGTGATAATAACAACTTTTCTTGGGGTTAGTCAATATTCTTCCACTTTTATTTCGTGGATAAAATTAACTAGTTTATATATGATTCCCTTGTTTTTCATTGGAGTTTCAAGCAGTCGAATAAAAACATTTGCTCAGGCACCGATTGTTATTCGCTATAAAAATAAGTATGATTTTGAATATAGAATAACAATGGAATATTTCAAATACATTATTCTTTATACGTTTGTATTAGTTGTTATTGGAAATATGCTTTATTCCTTAGAACCAGCTTTGTTTCAGTCAAAAGACTATTTATTTGAGATGTTTCAAGTAGAATTTACTAGTAAGATTTTGAATATTTATTTTATAGTTTTTTTTGTGAATTTACTTTTCGATTTTGTTTTTTTTATGACTATTTCTAAGTACTTAAGTAATGTTGCAGCAACAGTACTTATCTTGGTTTTTAAGTTTATTTTTTACTTATTGCCAAAAATAAATTATTTGTATTTAAATTTTGGAATTTTGAATTTATATGAAAAAATTGAGTTCGCACAACACTTGCTACTCAAATTATTTATTATGCTTGTAGGAATCGTTGGATATTTTGGTGTAATGATCATCAGGAGGTATAAGTATGTCAATAATTGAACTTAAAAGCATCAGCAAAAAATTCAAACAAAATATTTTGTTTGATAGGGCTTCGCTCACTA
Source organism: Eubacteriales bacterium (assembly GCA_030535295.1). Lineage (GTDB taxonomy): Bacteria > Bacillota > Clostridia > Lachnospirales > Vallitaleaceae > W11650. Next base: position 44,705 of record JAUMXK010000009.1, read on the forward strand.
TATATGAAGGAAAGATGGTGGGAATTGTAGGCGGAAACGGAGCAGGCAAAAGTGTTTTGTTTAAGCTAATTACCGGATTAGAATATGTTGATGAAGGCGAAATTTATGTTCGTGGTAAAAAAGTAGGTAAAAACTTTAATTTTCCTGAAAATGTAGGTTTGTTTGTTAACCAACCAGGATATATTGATTTTTATGATGGATTTACAAATCTGAAGTTATTAGCAGACATACAATCTAAAATAAATGAAAAGGATATAAAAGATTGTATGAGGAAAGTTGGATTAAATCCTGAAGATAAAACAAAAGTAAAAAATTATTCTGCCGGCATGAAACAAAAATTAGGAATTGCACAAGCGATCATGGAAAATCAAAATATTGTTTTGTTGGATGAACCTTTTAATGCTCTTGATTTTCAAACTAACATGGACATGCTGTCTATATTATCAAATTTAAAACAAGAAAGAAAAACTGTCTTACTCACATCCCATCAACACGAATATTTAGAAAAGGTATGTGATGAACTCTATATTATTCTTAATAAAAAAATAGTCTTATTTGACAATGAGCTAAAGAAAGCTTACTTCTCGATATTTGACAAGTAGGACTCAAAGATTTGTTTATAGTTAATTCAAAGCAATAACTTGCTTTTAGTTTATACAAGATTAATTTACGGAGGGATGTTATGGCAAAACTATATCAAATTACCTTTAGTCCTACAGGAACAAGTCGTATGGTGGCTGAATGGATTTCTGAAATGTTTAAAGTTACAGTCATTCCTATTGACCTTTGTGATAAATCCTATAAAAACCAATCATAGAAAAAGAAGATATTTGTATTTTTTCTGTTCCATGTTATGGTGGAAGAATCCCTAAAATAGTTAACGATAGGCTTAGTAGTATACAAGGTGATCAAACATCCTCAATCATTTGTATAACTTATGGTAACCGTGCTTATGAGGATGCTTTATTGGAGTTGGCTGATATTGTGGGAGATAATGGATTTCAGGTTGTTGCAGGCTGCACGGTTGTTACGGAGCATAATATTCTAACACAATTTGCAAGGGGAAGACCTAGTTCGAAAGATAAAAAAGAAATACAAGAATTTGCTTTATTATCTTCTAAGAAGATTTTAGAGAATGATTCAACTCGGCCATTTATTCCAGGGAGTTTTCCGTATAAGCAATGGGATGGAGTCCGGTTAAATATTCGTATAAATTATGACACCTGTATAAATTGTGGTCTTTGTTTTGAAAAATGTCCTGTAAATGCAATTTTTGAAAAGAGCTGGCAATGTGATATGGAAAAATGTATCCTATGTATGCGTTGTATAAAAATATGCCCTAATCAGAGTAGATACCTAGAGCCAAATGCCATTGCAAGAATGACGGAAGATATGAGAAAATTTTGTGAATCACGGAAAGAAAATGAGTACTACTTGTAACAAAAAGTTTCCAAAATGTTAGAATAATAGAAAGCTTTAAATTGGGAGAAATAGCAATGGAATTATCTCTTTACAAACCGAATAAAAATGACTTATGGTTTCGCCAGAAACTTTTAGCGGACGAAGAAACAATGCTATATAATAAGGCTTGGGGTGGTGTAATTGATTTTGAACCGGAAAAATGGCAAAATTGGTATAATAAGTGGATATTAGAGCATGAATCCGAAAGATTCTATCGTTATTTATTGGATGTAGAAACGAAAGAATGGGTTGGCGAGATAGCTTATCACTATGATGAAACGAAAAGGAGATATCTTTTAAATTTGATTATTTTGGCAAAACATCGCAAAAAAGGATATGGAAAAGCAGGCTTAAGACTACTGTGTGAGATTGCCAAAGGAAACGGTATCAAAGAAGTATATGATGATATTGCCATAGACAATCCTGCCATAATACTTTTTAAAGAAGAAGGTTTTATGGAAGTAGGTCAAAAAGAGGAATACATACTATTGCGAAAGAAATTATAGAAAACAGAACAAATGTTCTTGTTTTGTAGAATCCATTATGGTAAAATAATAAACAGGAAGCAGCCGGTACAAGGTGGTAAACCTCTCCCAAACCTAAGAGGGGAGGTGGTGTAGAAAAGGGAAATGCAATTAAAAATTTAAGGAGACCAGTATGAATCTGTTTTTATGCTCTCACTTTGCAGAAGTGGGAATTTTACACAAATTCCCAAGCCATTTTGGTGCAAAACGAAAAGCGAACCATATTAAAAGTCTAAATTCTTTTGGTCTGTACATTTTATCATTTATAGGGTAAAATTATAGGATAAAAGCTACATTCATCCGGTAATGGAAGGGGAGAAAGAAGGTGATAGGATTGGATAGGGATCCTTTTAAAGAATATTTCGTAGAACCCGATCCGACGAAGCGTGAAAAAGGCTATGCATGGCATACAGCGATTGGTTTACAGGCGGTTGACGGACTAAAAACATCTGAATATTTAATGCATACTGCGATTCGAAATATTGAAGGAGAGATATCTTTTGAAGAAGCCAATATGCTTTTACAAGGATACTATGAAGAGAACCCTGTTCATGATATATCCGATCGTACCGAAGAGGCAGATAAGGTATCCATACGAATCGCAGCACTTCTTTCAGAAAAAGCGTTCAGTTTCACGGAAAATGAGTATTTATCAATTCATAGAAAGCTTTTTGCCGGCATTTATTCTCAGGCAGGTTGTTTCCGTGAATATAATATTACAAAAAAAGAATGGGTGCTCGACGGTGCTACGGTTATTTACGGTAGTGCTACGGAATTGAAAGAAACTTTGAAATATGATCTTTCGATGGAAAGAGATTTTTCGTATCAAAATCTTTCGATGGATGAAATTATACATCATTTGGCGGTATTTGTATCGAGATTATGGCAAATCCATGTATTTGCGGAAGGAAATACCAGAACGACAGCTGTATTCTTTATTAAGTATTTACGCACTCTCGGATTTTCGGTTACCAATGATATTTTTGCAGAAAATGCTTGGTATTTTCGTAATTCTCTTGTTAGAGCAAACTACAATGATTTAAAGAATGGAATTCATGAAACGACGGAGTTTTTAGAATTATTTTTAAGAAATCTTTTACTAAACGAGAAAAACCCTCTTAAAAATAGAGAATTACATATCAGAGCCGCTTTGATAAAAACGAACAAATCGGACATTAAGCCATTGAAACCGGACATTGA
>JAUMXK010000092.1 GCA_030535295.1 Eubacteriales bacterium
AAAGATCAAAAAGGCTTTTGTTTATATCAAGCAAATCATTAAAATGATTTGAAAAGCGTAAAAAAGCTTTTGGTTATATCAGGCAAATCATTAAAGAAACGAGTCATAGTTATCGATTGGGAAGAGGGAAAAAATGAACAAGAAAAACAATTATATTTTTATTTTGGTATTTTCAGCACTATGTTTGGCACTTAGCTTAACGATCAAAAGCTTAAGTTTCTTCGTGCCGATTGGCATACCAATTTTAAAAATCAGTTTCAACGGGCCGCCGCTGCGTGTAGTATCCGTCTTGTTCGGACCGCTTTATGGAGGTATCGTATCCGGCTTGTCCGATTTTCTCGGTTTCTTTCTGATGGATAAATCAGGAAATTTTTATTTGTATCAGCTGACCATTACGGCGGTGCTTAATGCCGTTTGTGTAGGTTGGTTGTGGAGATATTTCAGAGGAAAATCATCACGACTGGTCAAAGTGCAATATCTTATTGCCATGGCATTATTGCTGGTATATGGCGGAATCAGCTTTTTCTTGACCTATGGCAGAGAAGAGGCGGTAAAGCAAATGCAGGGCAGCATTGTCATCGTATTTGCCGGCTTAATCGGGATTATTCTCTTTTTTGTCAATCAATATATTGCCAAAAAACAAGAAATGAAGAGTTTTGGTGAATACTTTTTCCAGATGTTCTTATCTATCAGTATTCCGGGAATTTTCTTCAACTGGGTTAATACCTATATTCTGATTGAGATATTTTTCAAGAATAAACAAAAGGATATTTTCTTATTTGGCTTGCTAAGGAGCTCGGTGCAATTGGTAGAATCTTATTACAATACGATAATGGTACTGCTGATTGTGATTTTACTTAGTCCTTTATTGAAAAAAAGAGGATTGTTTCCGTTTGGAGAAAGAAAAAGAATCCGCAAGGAAGAGAAATAAAATTTCAAAAAATAAAATAGAAGATACAAAATGTGATAGGTTAAAATCGTAAGATTAGAAAGGACAGAATATGAGTCAAATTTATGATGTAGTAATTATCGGAGCAGGCCCTGCCGGAATGACGGCAGGTATTTATGCAAGTAGAGCACAGTTTAAATATGTAGTGTTGGAAAGAGCCTTTGCAGGAGGCCAAATTATCAATACCTACGAAGTGGAGAACTATACCGGATACAACAGCATTTCCGGTATGGAATTGGCACAAAAAATGCAGGAGCATTTACAATATTTGGGTGGCAGCATCACCACAGGGGAAGTGACAGAAATCAAGGTCTTAGAAGATGGAACAAAAGAAGTGGTGACCACAGACGGAAGTTATTTGGCCAAAAATGTTTTGCTGGCGAGTGGTGCCAATTCCCGTAAGCTGGGAATCAAAGGCGAGCAGGAATTTTCCGGACGTGGCGTGTCCTATTGTGCAACCTGTGACGGAGCATTTTACAAGGACAGAACAACTATTGTCATCGGTGGTGGTGATGTTGCGGTGGAAGATGCGATATATCTTTCCAGAATGTGCAAAAAAGTATATATTGCTCATCGCAGAGATGAATTCCGTGCGGTCAAAAATCTGCAAAGCAAATTGATGGCATTGCCGAATGTGGAAATTTTATGGTTTACCGAAGCGGAAGAGATTGTAGGCAAGGACTTTGTAGAATCCATTCGCCTGTTCAACAATCAAACCGGAGAAAAAAGAGAGCTGGAAGTAGATGGAGTCTTTGTAGCGGTAGGAACCGTACCGAATACCGGATTTGTAGGAGATGTTGTAGCCAAGGACAGTCAAGGCAATATTATTACCAATGAAAAATGCCAAACGGATGTAGAAGGAATCTATGCAGCAGGCGATTTGCGCAGCGGTTCGGTTCGTCAAATTATGGCAGCTTGCTCGGATGCGGTAGTGGCAATCAAAGAAATGGATAAAACGATTTAGAGGTTGATATGTTTGATTTGGAAGAAAATTTAAGAAAGCTGCCGAATTTGCCGGGAGTTTACTTAATGAAGGACGCTCAGGAGCAGATTTTATATGTCGGTAAGGCAAAAATTTTAAAGAATCGTGTGCGTCAATACTTCCGTAACCAAGAAGGGCTGATGCCCAAAATTCAAAAAATGGTGACATTGGTGGATTCCTTTGAGTGGATTGTGACGGACACCGAGGTAGAAGCACTGATTTTGGAGATGAATTTAATCAAAAAACATCGTCCCAAATATAATACCATGCTCAAAGACGATAAGTCCTATCCGTACATCAAGGTGACAGTGGAAGAAGAATTTCCCAGAGTGATTTACACTCGTCAGATTTTGAAGGATAAAGCCAAATATTTCGGGCCATATACCACAGCTTACGGAGCACAGGAATTGATTGATTTTATCCAAAAGCACTGGAAACTGTGTAAATTAAACAAGAACACCAATAAATCAAAGAAAAGAGCTTGTTTTTCCTATCACCTTAATTTGTGTGACGGACTGTGCATTGATAAAATCAGCGCCAAAGAGCACCAACAAAAAATCCATGAAATCATTTCTTTTTTAAATGGAGACAGAGCAGTGCTTTTCCGAGGAATGGAAGCGGAAATGAAGGCGGCAGCAGAGGAGCTGGATTTTGAAAAAGCAGCTCAAATCAGGGATAGAATTACTTTGCTAAAAAAGACTTTTGAAGAGCAGATTATCAGCCGTGACAGTAAAGAAGACTCGGATATCATTGCCATTGAGCAAATGGATGATCGGGCTATGGCACAGGTATTCTTTGTGCGAGAAGGAAAATTGATTGGCAGGGAACATTTCAATATGGAAAATCCGGAAAACTTAAGCAGTCCGGAATTATACTCCACATTTATTCAGCAGTTTTATCTAGGTGCCAGCTTTATTCCCAAAGAGATTGTGCTGGCAGAAGCTACGGAAGAAAAGGAAGTTTTAGAGCAATGGCTGAGTATGAAAAAGGAGCAAAAGGTACACTTGTTTCTTCCGCAAAAAGGTGAAAAAAGAAAGATGGCAGATTTGGCGAAGGAAAATGCCAAGATTTCTTTGCTGCAAATGGGGGCGACAATCCGCAAACAGGAAGAGGCGGCAAAGCAGGCTATGCAGGCATTGCTGCAGGCGATAGGTTTGGAGAAGGAGAATATCCATCGCATTGAGGCTTATGATATCAGCCATATTTCCGGGGCATACAGTGTAGGCTCCATGGTAGTCTTTATAGACGGCAAGGCCAAAAATTCGGATTATCGTAAATTTCGAATCAAAGAAGTTCGAGGGGTGGATGATTATGCGCAGCTTTATGAAATCCTATCTCGAAGATTTCGCAGAGCTTTGGAAGAGCAAAAGCAGATGTTGCTGTCAGGTGAGAAACTGGAAGGAAAATTTGTCAGCCTTCCGGATCTTATTTTAATGGATGGAGGAAAGGGACAAGTCAATGTAGCCGAAAAGGTTTTGCAGGATTTTGGCCTTACTATTCCGGTTTGCGGCATGGTCAAAGATGATACGCATACCACCAGAGGACTGTATTTTGAAAACAAGGAATATAAATTTGAAGATAAACCGGAGGCCATTCGCTTGGTTACAAGGATTCAGGACGAGGCACATCGCTTTGCCATCAGCTATCACCGCAAACTGCGGCAGGACAATCAGGTAAAGTCGATACTCGATGATATCAAAGGAATAGGTGAAACCAGAAGAAAGGCCTTACTGCAGCATTTCGGTTCGGTGGAAAATATCAGGCAGGCAAGTTGTGAAGAGTTGGCACAAGCACCGAAAATGAATCAAAAATCTGCGGAAGCGGTGTTTTCCTTTTTTCAAGGAAAAGAACCGATAAATAAGGATAAAATAGAGTGAAAGATTCGATAAAGTTATCTTGCAAATTTTTTAAAATCTTGCTATGATAAAAACAGAAACGAAAATAACTTGCATTCCTCATGAAGAAGAGTAAGCAAGTCATCCAAAGGATATGCAAGACTTTCTGTGGCAGAGGAGAAGAGCTTGTAGTAACTGGAATGATTTATCTATCACTGAAAGCAATAGAAGAAGAGCAGGGATATCATTAAAACGATAGGCATAGAAAAAAGGAGATGAAAATGGACGAGCGCCAACATGATTTTTATGTAGAATTATCTTCTATTATAGAAAGAATGAAATTGAAAAATATGACACCGGAGATTTCGACAGAAGGAATTCGGATTTATCAAGCAGATATCAATCGTCCGGCACTACAATTGGCAGGTTTTTTTGACTATTTTGATGCGGAAAGAGTTCAAGTTATCGGTAAAATTGAGCATACCTATATACATAACTTATTTCCGTCGGCATTGATGGAGATTTTGCGTAAATTATTTTCCGCTCATATTCCTTGTGTGATTTTCACCAGAGATTTGGAAATTCCGCCAATGGTACTGGAATGTGCCAGAGAGTATCAAATTCCGGTTTTACAAACGGAAAGGGCGACCTCTACTTTCAACTCCGATTTGAATCTTTTCCTAAAATCGGAATTGGCACCCAGAACATCCGTCCATGGTGTATTGGTGGATGTTTATGGTGAAGGAGTACTTATTATCGGTGAAAGCGGTATCGGTAAAAGTGAAACGGCACTGGAATTGATTCGCCGGGGACACCGCTTGGTGGCGGATGATGTCGTGGAAGTTAAGCGTATTTCCGACGATACGGTAATCGGCTCTTCACCGGATATTATAAGACACTTTATTGAGTTGCGAGGCATTGGTATCGTAGATTGTAAGATGCTTTTCGGTGTACAATCGGTGAAGGATGAAAATGAAATCAATATGGTCATTCAATTGCAGGAATGGGAAGCGGATACCGAGTTTGACCGCCTGGGATTGATTGAGCAACATATTAATATATTGGGTGTGGATGTTCCAAGCCATACCTTACCGATTCGCCCGGGACGAAATCTGGCAATTATTGTAGAGTCGGCAGCGATTAACTACCGTCAGAAGAAGATGGGATACAATGCGGCAGAAGAAATCAATAAGCGTGTGCTGGGAAATTTGGAAAAAAATAAAAAAGACAAGTCCTAGAAAATCTTTCTGGATAGAAAATACTGCAGACAAATAGAATAAAGGAGAATCAAAATGTATAATATTGGAATTGATTTGGGTGGTACAAATATTGCAGCGGCAGTGGTTGACGGAAACGGAAAAATTATTTGTAAGGCATCTACACCGACAAGAGTGGAACAAGGGTTTCAAGCCATTGTCAAATCTATGGCTGATTTATCTCGCAATCTGATTGAGGAAGCAGGTTTAAAACCAAAAGATATCAATTCCGTAGGAATTGGCAGTCCGGGAACGATTGATCAAGAAAAAGGTGAAATTGTTCATGCCTACAACTTAGGATTCAATCATTCTCCAATTCGCGAAGAATTTATCAAGCATTTGGGCTTGCCGGTATATATCGGCAACGATGCCAATGTGGCAGCTTACGGCGAATTTGTCTACGGTGCGGGCAATGGCAAATACAAAGACCTTGTGGCTGTGACTTTGGGAACCGGCCTTGGAGCAGGGATTGTCCTGAACGGAAAACTGGTTTGCGGCTCGTTCAACGGTGGAGGAGAATTGGGACATGTCGTTTTGGTGGTGGACGGAGAGCAATGTAATTGCGGCAGAAAAGGATGTTGGGAAAAATATTCTTCAGCAACGGCCTTGATTGAACAAGCAAAGAAAGCGGCAGAAAAGAATCCTTCTTCCTTACTCAATCAATTAGTGGAAAATGATTTGAGTAAGATGAATGCCAAGATTCCGTTTGATGCGGCACAACAAGGTGATAGAGTGGCACAGGATGTCATTTATGAATATACTCGTCTGTTGGCTATCGGTGTGGGCAATATCATCAATATGATACAACCGGAGGTTATTGTTATCGGTGGTGGGGTTTCCGCACAAGGAGATAATTTGCTGAAGCCTTTGGTGGAAATGGTCAAGAAAGAAGTATTTGGCGGTGGAGATTATTTGAATACTAAGATTATGATTGCCGAGCTTGGGAATGATGCAGGCATCATCGGAGCGGCGGAATTGTATCGTCAATACGCATAATACGGAAAAAGTCCGAAAGCAGTAATGAAGTAAAAAAGACTGTTCCAAGGAACGTGGGAAAATCGAGTAATAAAATAAACAAGGGGAAACCGTATGGTTTCCCCTTAAATAATGAACTCAGTTTTAAGCATTTGAGTCGGAGTTATTCTCGTTTTCTTTGCGAGTTTTGTTTTCTTGTTCTTTTCTTTCCTGCTCTTTTTTTTCACCTTCCCTTTCCTCTTCCTCCGAGTCCTCTTCATGAATCAAATCGTAGAAATCATCCATTTCATCCGAATTTTCCTTGAAACGGTCAAAAAGTCCAAAAATACTATTCTCTCCTTGGGTGAACTGTTGTCCGATTTTCTGGAAAATAATCGTGTAGATAGCCAGTTTGGATATTCTCAAGGTAAAAAAATAAAATACAAGCATTGAGATGAAAGCAAAGGTTTGGTTGCTGCCGAAAGCCAGATTTAAGCCTTCGTACATTATGGTAGGATAGGACATCACATAAAGGACAACACTCAGAAGTTGCCGGTTTTTCAAATCAATTTCTCTTTGTCGAAGAATCGGATAGGTAAAATAAAGCATGGCAAAGAGGATAAATGCCCTCATAAAATATGAAAGAATATTCGACAAAAAGAAAAAGACAAAGAGAAACAAATAGCTGAAATATTGAGAAATCCTAAAGATATCCTGTAAGACATTCTTGGGAATTTGAATATCGGCTACTTGAGAAAACCTGACTACCATCGGTTCCGTACCGCTACGTTTAAAGACCAGATACTCTGGATTGACATAAAGACCGTAAGAGTAGCCGACCAGCTTAGTATAATTGCTTTGGTTTTCCGGGTCCAGAATAGCCAGAAAGCGTTTGCTTCCCGGAAATGTGAACACTAAGTTGTTTTCCGCAGTCAGCTGCAACTTCCCGTCACGGACATTGATATCGGGAAATTTTTCAGCTTTGACCAACTGGATAGCATCCTGATACAAATGATCGACTTCACGAAAATAAAAGAAACTCTGAAGTAGAGCCAGGCATAAGGAAAGTAAAATAATAAAGAAAAAAGCTTTCCCAAAAGATTCCCTTACTACCTGAATATAAAATCTTGGATTAAAAACACTGTTGAACAGGCGATGGAAAAAGCCCTTCACAGGTTGGAATGTATTCTTCATAAAAAACCTTTCTATATAACTTATATAGTGATATAAGTCGCAATGTCATAAATCGAAATTGCCAAACGACAAAACTTATATTTCTATACAGATATGTCATAAACTCAACTTTCCCACGTTCCTTAGAACAGTCTTTTTTAGGTAGGTTGCCCACCCGGGCAGAAAAACGAAGTTTTTCGACAGGGCACGTAAAATGGGTGGGAACGACAGCAATCTTGCAAAGCAAGTTGCGTGAGTGGAACCCATGGCCCGCTCTTCAGAGCGGGATAGAGCCAAAAAAGACTGTGGGAAAGTTGAGTCATAAACTCAATAAAAAAATCAGTAAAAGTAATAATGTCATTTTTCCTATAGTATCACAGTAAAAGCCACTGTCAAGCTTTTACAGGAATATTTTACCCAATTTTACAAATTAGTTAATTCCCAAAGTAAGTTCTAGGTTTAAGGTCTGACTGGAACTTAGG
>JAUMXK010000093.1 GCA_030535295.1 Eubacteriales bacterium
AAACTTAGTGCAACTTCTAGCCCTACTAGAACTTACTTTGAAAATTTACCAAATATTTTTATCAAAAAAGAGACAACACATAAATTTTGCCTATTACAAAGAAGAGAATAAACGGATGCCCAAGGGCATCCATTTATTCTTCTCCGCTACTTTTACTTAATACGAAACAGTTCTTCTCCGAATCCTACCGTACCTTTTGCCACTTCCTCAATGCCACCAAAATTATCGGAATTGGTGATAACAATCGGTGTAACGGTTTGATAACCTTTTTCTTCAATCAATTTCTTATCAAAGCGAATCAGCTCGTCACCAACATGAACGCTGTCACCTGCTTTGGCTAATGTTTCAAAGCCTTCTCCCTTGAGCTGAACAGTGTCCATACCCACGTGAATCAGAACTTCCACGCCGTCTTTGGTTTTGAGGGCAACCGCATGACCGGTTTCAAACATCAATTCTACCGTACCGTCAATCGGGGATTTGACCAATCCTTCCACCGGTTTAATCGCCATACCTTTTCCAAGAATTTCTGCGGAAAAGGCAGGATCCGGCACTTCCGACAATGGAATAGCTTCTCCATGAAGGGCTGCATAAATAACCGTATCTTTTTCTGCCTTTTCTGCTGCTTTTTCCGCTTTTTCCTCTTTTGCCGGCTCTACTTTTTCTACGATAGCTTCTACCGGTTCCTCTCCGGCTTTTTCCATATACTCTTCCAAATGTGATTTGATAACAGAAACTCTAGGCCCGTAAATGACTTGCACACCATTGCCTGCTCTGACAACACCGGCTGCACCGGATGCTTTCAGGATATCTTCCTTGACCAGAGCGGCATCTTTTACGGTCACACGCAAACGAGTAATACAGTTGTCCAGGTCTGTAATATTATTCTTGCCGCCAAGTCCGGCAAGGATTTGACGAGATTGCTCATCTTCTGCCGACAAACCGCTCGCAGAAGGGGCTGCCGTTCCTTTTTGATTCATATCCGCTCTGGTATAAAGCTTGGTTTCTTCATCATCTGCTTCTCTGCCCGGTGTCTTCAGATCCCATTTCTTGATAATAAAGCTGAACAGGAAGTAATACACCACAAAGTAACCGGCTCCCACAAACACAATCCAAATCCAGTTGGTTTTGGCATTGCCTTGTAAGATACCGAATAAGAACATATCAATCAAACCGCCGGAGAATGTCATACCGACTCCCACTTCAAAGACATGCATCAGCATATAGGCAAGTCCTGCCAGTGCCGAGTGAATGACATACAAGAACGGTGCCGCAAAAAGGAAGGTGAATTCCAGAGGCTCCGTAATACCGGTCAGCATCGAGGTCAGTGCTGCTGAAATCAAAAGACCGCCTACGATTTTCCGTTTTTCGCTTCTGGCTGTTTGATAAAGGGCCAATGCTGCACCCGGCAAGCCGAAAATCATCAGAGGGAACTTACCCGACATAAAACGAGTCGCTTCCGCTGAGAAACGTGTGGTATTCGGATCTGCAAGCTGTGCAAAGAAAATATTCTGTGCACCTTCTATCATCTTGCCTGCAACTTCCATAGTGCCACCCACGGAGGTTTGCCAGAACGGCAAATAGAATACATGATGAAGCCCAAACGGAATCAAAGCTCTTTCCATAAAGCCATAAAGCCATGTTCCCGGATAACCCGAACCCCTTACCAAATCACCGACTGTATTGATTCCGGATTGAATTGGCGGCCAAATAAAATACATCAAGATACCAACCGCTAAATAAACAATTGCCGAAATAATCGGAACAAAACGGGTACCGCCAAAGAAAGAAAGCACCTGCGGCAATTCAATCTTATAATACTTATTGTGCAGGGCAGCCACCCCAAGTCCTACCAAGATACCACCGAATACACCCATCTGTAAACTGGTGATGCCGACCACGTCTGTCGTTGCACCGGCAATTAAATTATCCGCACCGCCATTAATCATAATCATGGCACTAAGAGAAGCATGCATTACAAAAAACGCAATGGCTCCTGCAAGAGCCGCTGTTGCTTTTTCCGCCTTGGCCATACCAATGGCGACACCAATGGCAAAAATAATCGGCAAGTTGGCAAATACGATACTACCGGCCGCATTCATTACGCTAAGCACCATATAAACCGGTGTACCCGGCCCAATGGCCGCTGTCAAGCCGTAGGCCTCAAGCATAGTCGCATTGGTGAAAGAACCGCCGATTCCCAAAAACAAACCTGCTACAGGCAAGATGGCAATCGGTAACATGAAGGAACGTCCTACTCTTTGCAATACGCCAAATACTTTGTTATCTTTCATACATTCTCCTTTCTTAGTATCACGATACCTCTTTTTAAGCCTGTATCCTGATACAAAAAAAATATTTACGGATAAGGCATATTCTATATTTGACATACCTTATCTTATTACCTCACATTGCCTATCTTTTTCCCATGGAGCATTAATCTTCTCAATACTGAAAAAGTAGGGGTCGTTGCCATGTTCTTTTTTCAACCCCTACCTTTATCTCACTCTCACAATGCATTTCACTTCATATAGTATACCATATTTCACTTGAAATTGCACTGAAAAAAGTTGTTTTATCTAATTTTTCTGCATTTTCCCCGAAATAATCTGATTTCACTTTCAAATCATTTCACTCATTTTCTGCAGTGCATTTTCTCTGTTCTGCAATTCCTGCAAGCGACTTAATAATTCTTTCTTTTCTTCTTTTAGACGTTTTTCCAATTTACCAGTACCATCTGCACTGGCATAATAGTCGGAATCCTTCAGAAACAAATCAATCAAGTCATCGTCCTTTTGCGGAAGTAAAGCATCAATTTCCTTGGTAATATCCAAGGCCGTCAAACGGTGCTGCTTTTCCAAATCTTCATATCGCTGTCTTTGATTTTTTTCCTGCATAAAGGTTTCATAACGCAGTCGCAAGCTCTCCGAGCTGCTGATAGAAAATTTTTTATATTCATAATCCAATAAATTACGATATCTGGCATATTTGATACGCACTTTATTCAAGAGCTTGACAGCCCTTTGTTGGAGTTTCATATTCTTTTCCAGAGCTGCTCTGAGATATCGGCGAAATACCGCTCCCCAGGCTCCGAAAAAACCCACTCCCAATATCAAGGCAACAGCCGGCACAAAGATATCATGCTTTTGGGAAAGTAAAAACAGGATAATCGTCCCCAGAATAGCCACTATCACCGATAGATACAACGTAATTCCCGTAATAAAAAAGCCGATTTGACCACGTCGGAATTCATATTCCAATGCAGATTTTTCCCCTTCAAGATAACTTAAATCCTTTTGTACTTTTTGGAATTCCAATTCATTTTCTTCTATCAATTTTAAAATTCTCGGCAAATCTTCATCAAAGACCATGTCTCCTACATTGTTTAAGTAATTTTGCATTTCCTGATGATAACTCTTGGCTTGCTGTTTTTGCGCCTGCAATCCGGAGTACTGCTTCGCAAGCTGTCTAAGCACAATTTGCTTGCGTTCCGGAAACTTGGAAAAGCGCTCCAACAAAAGACATTCTCTTTCGTTCTCGGCCAGTCTGGGAAGCAAGGTTTCTTTTTTCTCCCTGTTTTCCTGCTGCCAGTCCGCCAATGTTTCATCGGGATTTGCACTTTCTTTCAGTTCTTTGATATTATAAGCTCCCAAATAAGTAACTTCATAGGGCATCCAAAAGGAATGCCACTTTTCTTTGATTTTTGCAAAAATTCCCATCTTCTGCCCTTTCTGTCATTCATTGTTACTTATCCAACTTTCCCACATTTTTTTCGATTTTAACCCACTCCAAAGAACGGAGACATACGAAAGTTGAGTTACTTACGTTTTTATTTTAAATTCTTTGCCGCTTCTACAAAGCCGTAGAAAATCGGATGCGGACGATTTGGTCTGGATTTGAATTCCGGATGGTATTGAACCGCAATAAAGAAAGGATGATCCGGCAATTCCACCACTTCCACCAGTCTTTCATCCGGAGATAATCCGACAATGGAAAGCCCGGCATTGACTAGTTCATCCCTGAATTCATTGTTGAACTCATAACGGTGGCGATGTCTTTCATAGATCAATTCACTTTGGTAAAGTTCATGCAGGCGGGAACCCGGCTTTACTTTGCATGGATACGCTCCCAAGCGCATGGTACCGCCTTTTTCATCAATATCTTTTTGTTCCGGCATAATGTCAATCACAGGATATGGGGTGTCAGCATCCAGCTCCGAGCTATGGGCTCCCTTTAGTCCTGCTACATTTCTCGCATATTCAATTACAGCTGCTTGCATTCCCAGGCAGATTCCGAAGAACGGTATCTTATTTTCTCTGGCATAGCGAATCGCTTCAATTTTGCCTTCGATGCCTCTTTCGCCAAAACCGCCCGGCACTAAAATACCGTCGGCTTCTTTTAATTCTTCCGCAATATTTTGGGCATTTAATTCTTCTGCGTTTACCCATAGGAAATCTACACCGACATTTTGGTGAATGCTTGCATGATTCAGCGATTCTACAATAGACAAGTATGCATCATGAAGCTCTACATATTTGCCGACAATCGCAAATTTCAAGTTTTTGGTCGGCACTGCTTTTTCTTTTTCAATCAATGCTTTCCATTCCGTCAAATCCGGAGTCATATTCTTCAGATTAAGCTGGCGGCAAACAATATTGGCAAGGCCTTCTTCTTCCAACATCAAAGGAACTTCATACAATGTATCTGCATCCAGATTTTGAATCACACTGTCCGACTTGACATTACAAAAGAGTGCCAGTTTATCCACCATATCTTTGGACATACGATGCTCGGTACGACAAACCAAAATATCCGGAGTAACACCCATGGCTCTTAGTTCTTTTACCGAGTGCTGAGTAGGCTTGGTTTTCATTTCGCCGCCCATTTTCAAATATGGAATCAAGGTCACATGAATGTAGACCACGTTTTCTCTCCCCACCTCGGAAGCCACTTGGCGAATCGCTTCAATATAGGGCTGACTCTCGATATCTCCCACTGTACCGCCAATTTCAGTAATGACAATGTCGGAATGATTGTTCTTACCGACACGATAAACTCTTTCTTTGATGGCATTGGTGATGTGCGGAATCACTTGCACCGTTGCTCCTAAGAATTCGCCCTTTCTTTCTTTATTTAAAACAGACCAATAAATCTTACCGGTGGTAATATTATTTTCTTTTGTCAGGTTTTCATCAATGAAACGTTCATAATGTCCGATATCCAGGTCGGTTTCTGCACCATCCTCCGTTACAAAGACTTCACCATGTTGATAGGGACTCATGGTACCCGGATCAATGTTGATATAAGGATCAAACTTTTGAATGGTTACACTATAACCTCTTGCCTTGAGCAATCTGCCTAAAGAAGCAGCAGTAATGCCTTTACCCAAACCGGATACTACGCCGCCTGTTACGAAAATATATTGCATTTTTTAACCTCCACCAGTCGTTAGTTTTCTTTTTCTCCGTCTGCTCTTTGCTCACAGATAGAAACCAATTACTATAACCTTTTTATTTTAAAAACTAATTACTTATCTGTCAATAGAATTTTTCGGCTTTCTTGAATCGCCCTTAAAAGCACCTTGTCTTCTTTGCTGATACTGTTACGCAACGCCGTATTTAAAGCTGCCTGCGTGGTAAAGTCAATTACCTTGTGAGCACCCAAGCCGCTCGCTTTTTGAAAAGCCAATACCGCAGCCATAGTATTGCTCTCATACTTCCTGTCCGGCTCTTCCTTCAAGTACCCCAAATAATTTAAAATACTCTCAATTTGGTAGATGGCATCATTTTCATCCCCCAAATAATATCGGCGGTCCGAAATGATGAACTGCGGTGTATTCATTTGGATATGAGGAGCAATTCCTTGTTTATTAATAGTCTTTCCGGATGGGGTAAAGAATTCCTTATATGTCAGCTTCATACTGTATTTTCCACCGCTGATACTTAAAAACTCCTGTGCTACCCCTTTGCCGAATGTGTTTTCTCCTATCAAAAGGCCTACTCCTGAATCTTTCAGGGCTCCGGCTAAGATTTCCGATGCCGATGCCGAATTTTTGTTGACCAGCGTAATCACCTTTTGGAAAGGTGCTTTTTTCAAATCAGAATAATAGGTATCTTCCTGTCCCTGCTTATCTTTAAATACCACTACTTTTCCTTCGGGAACAAGCAGATTGGCAATATCAATCACTGCAGAAACATAGCCGCCGCCATTATCACGCAAATCCAGAATCAGAACTTTTGCCTTTTTATTTTCTTCTTTTCTAATTATTTCTGCAAAATCATCCGCCGTGTCTTCGCCAAAGCTATTTAAGCTGATGTAAATGGTTTCTTCCGCTTTGACTTCTTTCTTGATTTCATTCGGCAGAGTCGCCCAGTCTATTTGCTCTACGGTCGGCAAGTGCAGAGTACGTCTTTCCAATTCATAGTTTAGAAATTGGTTGCCTCTTTGTACGGTCAGTTTTACCTTCGTTCCTTTTTTCCCTAAAATCTTATCTGCCACTTCTTCGGTGCTCTTCATCTTTTCAAAGAAAATTCCGTCTGCCGAGATTAAGATATCTCCCGCCAAAATACCACCTTCTTTGGCACTTCCGCCCGGAATCAAGCTGACTACAACAAACTTGTCATTTTCTTTGCGAAATTGAATGCCGATTCCTTCAAAACTCCGATTGATACTTTGCTCAAAGCGTTTGGTTTGCTCCTCCGTAAAAAACTCGGAGTATTCATCTAAGCTTCCGAACATCCCTCGCATGGCTGCTTCAAACATTTCCTGACGACTGATTTCTCCGGTATAATCCCTTTCTATCCGTTGCATCAACTGTTCAAAGATTTCCGCATAATTATCTTGATTGACTTTACCGTATGCTACATTGCCAAAGAGCAGCATAACCGTCAAAAAGCCTGCTCCGATTTTTTGATAGATTTTCTTTTTCATGTTTCGCCCTTTCGTTTTATAAATTCTCTTTTGCTCTATCTTACTATAAAAGAACGGTATTTTCAATATCTCACTCCATAAAAATAGCACAGCTCTTCTGCTCTGCCATTTTCGCTCGCTCCTTCTTTCCGCTTTTCTATAAAGCCGAATTGACCGCTTTTTGATTTCTCTTTTGCATCCTGCCTTGGTATCTTCTTTTCCCTTTTGGAAAAGCTAAAGGACAACTCCCGTGATTTTCTCGATTTCCTCTTTGGAATATCCAAGGTCATACATATTTTTTGCAATGTTTAGATTGGTCATTTGGATTCCTTGCTCGATACCTTGTTCCAAGCCTCTTTCCATCCCCCGTCTTTCAAACTCCATTTCAAACAAGCGCCAATCGGCTTCCTGCTTCAACGCTGCTTCGTATTTCTTTCTTGCTTCCTTGTCCGAATAAAAGCGTTCCATGACTTCATTTGCTTTTTCCAAGGTCATATTTCCCTCTGCCATTTTCGCTCGCTCCTTTCTATCATTCGTTTGAATAAATACCAACCAGTTTTTTAATTCCCCCAAGTCTTCTTCTTCTCTTACCTTGCTTAAATTCAGGAAATGCATCTCCAATGCATTATCCAATACTCTATGCTCCTGCTCTTCCATAATACGATATACCGAGTGACATTTATC
>JAUMXK010000094.1 GCA_030535295.1 Eubacteriales bacterium
AGAAACAAAAAGCTTTTAGCAAGGTCGAAAAGAAGAGGAAAGATGAGTAAAAAGAAAGAGGTGTAAAATGAATCAAGCAATAAATATCGGAGCTGTTTTTATAGGCGGATTGTTGTCTTTCTTTTCACCCTGTATTCTACCGGTGCTCCCGGTCTATATCGGGATTTTATCCGATGAAGAAAAAAGCGGAAAAGAGATAGCGATTGGAAAATTTCGCATCAAGACGGCAAAATTATTAAAAACAACTTTATTTGTACTGGGAATTTCGGTATCCTTCCTTTTGATTGGCTTTGGTGCAGGATTCCTGGGCCAGATACTCCGAGGTAAATATTTTTATCCGGTGGTAGGCGGAATTGTAGTGCTTTTAGGCTTACATCAGACAGGAATATTACAACTCAGCTTTTTGGAAAAAGAGAAAAAAATACAGGTAAATCGGAAGTTTAAAAATGAATATTTTTCTTCTTTTTTACTGGGCTTACTATTCAGCTTTGGCTGGACACCATGTATCGGGCCGATTATGTTTTCTGTT
The DNA here is from genome assembly GCA_030535295.1 of Eubacteriales bacterium. GTDB lineage: Bacteria > Bacillota > Clostridia > Lachnospirales > Vallitaleaceae > W11650. The sequence continues at coordinate 530 of JAUMXK010000094.1, forward strand.
TTTGCACTGTCATCGGCAGGCGGGCAGGAATTTTATGCAACAGCCCTGATGATGGTATATGCATTGGGATTGATGATTCCGTTTTTCCTGATTTCGGTATTTTCCGATGTGTTATTGGGGAAAATAAAAGGAGTAAGAAAACACCTGCCATTGTTTAAAAAACTGGGAGGAATCCTTATCATCTTCATGGGTATCTTATTGATGACAAATGGATTAAATGCGATTACCGCATTTTTCCAAAGATTTTTCTGATAAAACAAATGACGCACTGCGAAAGTGGGAGCGACGATAAAAGAAAGAGGAAATATTATGAAAAAATGGATTGTAGCATTGGCACTCATCATCACATTGTCTGCTTGCTCAAGCGGAGAAAAGAAAGAGACAGAAGGCAAAGTATTGACTCAGGCTGAGAAGCAAGTACAAAAACAAGAAGAAAAGAAAGAAGAAGGAAAAGAAACAACAAACGAAGAAAAGAAAGAAGACGAAGGCAGTACCAAGAATAAGGGAATCCCTGCTCCGGAATTTACTTTAAAAGATATGGACGGCAATGATGTCAGCTTTGCCGATTTGAAAGGAAAAAAAGTATACCTGAAGTTTTGGGCATCCTGGTGTCATGTATGTACCGAGCACATGCCGGAACTGGAAGCACTGGTAGAGCAGGACAATGATTTTGAAGTATATACCATTGTTGCAGATAAAAACAATGGAGAAATGGATATGGAAGCATTTAAAGCTTGGTATGACAAAAAAGGCTATTCCAAGAAGATTAAGGTCTTATTTGACAATGGCGATACCAATTTGATGCAACAGTACGGAATTCGTGCTTTTCCAACCAATGCTTTTATCGGAAGTGATGGAGTGCTGGTGGGAATTGCCATGGGTGCGGCATCCAATGAGCAAATTGCCGAAGTAATGGCATCGATTCAATAATAAAACAGAGCTGTGATTGAAAGAAATAAATACAAGATATTGCGTGATAAGAAAAGAGAAGCATATTTTGAATCTATTTTCTTAGATTACAGCTCTTTTGCATCTATGCAAAGAAAAGGAGGTTTCCAATGAAAAAAAATTATCTTTATGTGGCTGCACTGACCCTTCTGATTTCCGGCTGCGGTTCCATGGAAATGAGCCCGGAAGAAAGACAGCAAAAATTTCCGCCGGTAACCGAGACTGCCAAAGAAACCGAGCAGGAAGCGGAAAAAGAAACCGTATCTCCGGTGGTGGAAGAGGTTGAAGAACAAAAAAGCCAAGAGAAAGAGGAAACACCGCCAGAACAAGTTCCAGCAGAAGAAACTTCCAAGGAAGAAACCGTGGAAGAAAAAGGTGCAGAAGAACAGGACAATTCAGAGAATCAAGGGCCGGTAAAAAATACGATGCCTGAGATAGTCAATCAATTTTCCAATCAAGCGGAATACAATCCCGACATCAATATTGATGAGCTAAGCAATGAGCCGCAATCTTGGGGGTTTAAAAGAAACAAGGAGCATACACCGGTCAAGGCCTACTATACGGCTGATTTGCCGAAATACGGTACCTATTATCTGGGAAATACCGAAGAGAAAGTTGTGTATCTGACCTTTGATGAAGGCTATGAAAACGGCTTTACTCCTGCGATTTTGGATACCCTGAAAGAAAAACAGGTCAAAGCGGCCTTTTTCATTACCGGTTCGTATTTGAAGCACAATCCGGATTTAGTCAAGAGAATGCGGGCAGAGGGGCATTTGGTTGCCAATCATTCCCAAACACATCCGGATTTTACCACCAAGACTGATAAAGAAGTCATTGCGGAAGTATCGCAGGTGGGAGATAAATTCAAAGAGCTGACCGGTACGGAAATGGATCCTTTTTTTCGCTTTCCAAGTGGCAGATATAGTGAAAGAGATTTGTATATTGTTCGCAAACTGGGATATCGCAACATTTTCTGGAGCATGGCCCACAAAGACTGGGAAGTAAACAATCAACCGGGCAAAGAAGTGGCATATCAACATGTGATGGACAATTATCATCCGGGTGCCATTATTTTGCTACATGCAGTCAGTAGCTCCAATACCGAGGCTTTGGCGGATATCATCACAGGACTGGATGATGCAGGATACCGCTTTGGTAGTCTTTATGAGTTGGAATGAGGATTTTTTTTATCATCCGAGATGATTTCGATTTCAAAACAATCAAAGTCAATACTTTCCATAAATTGGTCAGGATAAAAGCGTGTGACTACAAATTGTTGCAAATCTTTTTCATTTTTCGGGAGCCAAATCGGCCTTGCAATGTCAAGACCAATGGCAAATTCGCTAAGTGCCGGACGAACGGTTTCTGCCCGGCTCTTTTTTTTCGGACATTCCAGCACCATATCTTGCACAATCAGATGATTTTTGATTAATTTTCCCCAGATTTTCAACATGCTATCCTCCAAACACCATTAAATAGAAGTACATTCCACAAAAGAACAGGAACATGGAAAGTACAATTTCATTAAAACTAAGCTCGATTTGACGTATCTTTTTGAATAAAGCGATACGGTGATACAAAAAACGATAAAACAAATAACAAACAAGGATGCTGAGTAAATAAACTCCCAGCTTAATAAGATAATCCGTTGCATATATTTCCTTGCCGACACCAAAGAAAAAGGCACTGATATAAGGGCCGAAAAGGCCGCCCAGAAAAGTCACTACTGCCAAGGTTAGAATGACCACACTTTGGTTTTTGCGAAGCGGCACTCTTACCTGAGAAGGGCCTTTTTTTAGGACAGAAGAATATTTGACAAAGGATACAATCGTTCCCAGATTGATAATCAGCATTAAGACATCAAAAAAAGGTAAGTGCAAACCGCCTTTTTCAATTAAATACTTGGAATAAGAACCATTGAACAAAGGAGCACCGGTAATTCCCAGAATCGACACCAAAGTGGCAATTGCCACAATCGGCTGTTTCTGAAACAATCCCTTTATCTGGTATAGATTGCGAGTATGGTATTCTTCAATCATAATGCCGGCAGTCAGAAAGAGCGTAGACTTAAAAACGGCATGGTTGATGAGATGATAAAACGCACCATAATAAGCATATTCCGTGCCAAGAGAAAGACCCAGCATCATAAGGCCGACCTGGCTGACGGTATGATAAGCCAAAATCAATTTGATATCTGTTTGACTAAGAGCGAAAATAAAGCCGACTACGGCAGTCAGGGCACCCATTACAATAAAGATTTGTCCGACATCAATCACACCTCGGAAGATTGCACTTACCCGAACAAAGACAAAAAGTCCGCATTTGATATAAATTCCGGATAAGATGGCCGATACAACCGAAGGTGCCGACGGTGTGCCGTGTGCCTTGGGGAGCCAGCTGAAAAGAGGCATGACGGCCGATTTCAGGCTCAATCCCGTGATAATCATGGCAAAGGGCAAATAAAGTGCTTTTACATCCTCAAATTGACTGACGGCTTCGGTCAATAAATCGATATCAAGGACACCGAAATAGCGATACAAAATGCCGAGTCCGAAGAGAAAAAAGGAAGCGGCAATCAGATTGCTGAAAAGATAAATAATTCCGTCATAAATGGATTGACTGTATTTTTTGAAAATAATCAGGATACTGACAATAATGGTGGAAACTTCAACCAGTACAAAAATATTGAAGAGGTCATTAGATAAAAAAAGTGCACAAATCAAACCCTCCAAAATAAGATACAGCAGTCGGAATAAATAATTGACATAATCCTTGTGATAATTAAAAAGAATCATATTGGTAAAAAGAAAAATTACCAACATAATCAGAACCGCAGAAACCGAATCCGATTTTAGAGAAATACCAATTCCTTTGGGGTAACCGCCCAGAATTTCGGTGCGGGTGCCGCCGCTCTTTACCGCAAGGAAATTTTGCACGGCAAAGTAAAATAAGGTAATTTGAAAAGCAATCACCAAAATCGTACTCTTGCGGGAAGCAAAAAGGTAGGAAAGAACCCCGAATAAAATGGGAAGCAGGACAAACCAAAATAAGGAAATGACCATTATTTTTCCTCCTTTCTTTTCATTGCTACTTTAAGCCAGTTGGTGGTACCGTAGTGGTAGTAGAGGCTGATGAACATGGTAAGACCGACTGCCGTGACGGATACACCGATAACAATCGAAGTAATCATCATGGCTTGAGGCAGAGGATCTGCCAGAATAGTGCCTTCCGTGATTTGTTTTAGGAGCAGAGGAGGAGCGGCATTTCTCTCATGATGGGCACCCAAAAAATACAGAATGATGGCAGACTCCATAATACCGAAAGCAATAATAGCTTTAATGATATTACGGCGAGCAATCAATCCGTAAATGGATATAAAAAATAAAATAAAGGCGATAATCATTCCCATGGTAAGTCCTCCATGCTTGTTTAATGGAAATAGGTTGTTTGGGTTGCCGGCATTTGCCGGGCTTTCTTTCCTTGCTGTCAGCACAGGAAAGCCTAGCATCGGCATGCCGATAAGATGATTCGGGCTACTTCGCTTCAAATAATATGAAACGGAAAAAGATAATGGTCAGTCCGCAGAAAACCTTGATGCCGATAAGTAGATTCATCAGGCTGAGATAAAAAGTTTTGATTTCCATGGGGAATTTTCCCAAAAAGAGTAAAGAATAAGAAATTCCCGAAAGCAATATCAATAAATATAAAAATTTTTCAATTTGATTTAAACGCTCCAGTGAAAAAGGTAAGGAGGAATCCGACAGGTAACGGATAATGAAAACACCGGCCAGGACAGCACCCCCTTGAAAGCCGCCGCCCGGAGTGATATGACCGTTGATTATCACATAAATACCGAATAACAGGATAATCGGATAAATTAAATTGAGAGTATGATTGAGAATTTTGGATGCCTGATTCATTCATGCTCACCTCGATGCCTGGAAAAATAGAAAACGGCAATAACGGAAACGAATAACAACATAGTTTCAAATAAAGTATCAAACAGTCGATAATCCAAATAAATGGCGGTAACGGAATTTTCGGCAGCAGTTTCTGTCACCGAGTGGGTAATATAGTAGTCTTTGACAAAGGTGGTTAGCGGATAGGTATCAGAAAACCAATTTTGTCGGTTGCTGAGAATGACAAAAGCAACAAAGAGTGACATCATCAGTCCGATAATAAAATTTCTTTTATTGATTTTAGAAAACATCCTGACTCCTTTCTTCCAATTCTAAAAAGCGAATCGGCTCGGAAAAGTTTTTTTCCAAATATTCTTTTAAATCAGGAAAGTGGTAATTGTCTTTGATGCCGTAGCAAATGATTTCTTCTTTGGTGTGATGAATGATGATATCAAAATCATGATCGTTGATAATCGCTTCCAAAGGCATTTTGGTGGTGGTGGTATCAATTTGAAAATCCAGTACCTCATAAGCAAAGCGACGCACCAACTGCTTGAGACGCCGGCGAAGGTATTGTGCTTCGGCACTGGGGTCTTCCACTTTGTAGTAGAGGATAAAGACTTGATACTTTTTGAGGGCAACCAGGAATAAAATAGTAGAGAGCGTACAACCGATAACCGCCTCTGCAATGGCCACATCTGCCGCACCGTAAAGCAGGTAGACGAGGGAAGAGGCCAGGGAATAAACACCCAAGTAAATGACAGCATGACGCAGTGAATGCGTATGGATAGCAGCTAATGCAAAGATTACCAATAAAATTAAAAGAATTCCTTGAATGATTTCAATGGTCATTTTGAGCCCTCCTTTTGCGGGGCGGTTTTGGCGGTATTGGCGGCTTTAGCCAGCATGTGAGAAGCCAATGGATTTAAAAACATAAATACTCCAATCAGGAAAAGGACTTTCAAACTAATCATTTGCCATCCCAGATAAATGACCAGTCCGATACCGAAACAGAGAAAGCCCATGGTATCAAGCAAGGAGGAAACCGTGATACTGACAAAAAAGCTTTGGTTCTTCCATATTCCATAGAGGCCAATCAGCATAAACAAAAGTCCGGCAGAGAAAAAGAAATAAGCAATTACTTCACGCATCAAACCTTCCCTCCTCTTTTGACATAGCGGGCAATAAAGACAATGGAAATAAATCCCAGCAAAGCATAGACAAGAGCAATATCAATCAAATAGTGCAATCCTGTCTTGGCGGAATAGATTAAAATCAGCAGGACAATGTGCAGGGAAAATAGATTAAAGGCAAGCAGTCTGTCCCAAATACTGGGTCCGAGAATAATTTTCGCAACATGAAATAAGCCGGAGAGAACAAGTGCAAATAAAAAGAAATTAAGCATCGGCATCTCCTTTCAATAAAAGATTTTCAAAGGGCTCGGCAATTTGTTTGTAGTAATCTTCGGCAGTCTTTCCTTGCGGAGCAATCCACAAGACGATGTAGTGATTTCGGGTAAAGTCTACCGATACCGTACCGGGAGTCAGGGTGATAGAGTTGGCTACAATGGTGCGATACCATTCATTTTGCAGACGTGTCGGCACCATGACAATAGCAGGATGGGCTTGGTTTTTCAGGACAATCCCTGCGGTTTGCAGGCTGGATTTGATAATTTGCCAAAGCAGCAAAAAGGGATAGCACAGAAAAACCGATATCGGCAACTGATAAGATAAAAAGCTGGACAACGATAAAAACCGCTGATGAAAAAGAACGATAAAAGCGGATAACAAGAATCCGCTAAGGATAATTTCCGGATTAAAGGATTCGTGCAGAACACACCAAAAAAAAGTACAGAAGATGGTTAAATAAAGTGCTTTTTTTATATTTATCATTGGAAACCTCTCTTATGGGGCCGCTATCATCAGCCGATAAATGGGTGAATTTTGCTTCTGGTACGAACAGTCTAACAAAAATTCCGGAAATTTTCAATAAAAAGTTCACCGGGTAGGAAAGGCATTTCAAAATTTCGACTGAATTTAGCTCATTTCCAAAAGTTACTTCGTTTTCAGGATTGTTCCTTTCGGATGTTTAAATCTGAAATTTTTCCCTCATTTTATTAAGAGAGGATAGAAGAAGCTCAAAGTCAAGAGAAAAATATCGGTAAATTTTCAAAGTAAGTTCTAGTAGGGCTAGAAGTTGCACTAAGTTTGAG
>JAUMXK010000010.1 GCA_030535295.1 Eubacteriales bacterium
CTTTCCGGCTCCGGTGTCGGCTTTGGCTGCTCCGGTTGCGGAGTCGGTTTTTCCGGCTCCGGGGTCGGCTCCGGTTGCGGTGTCGGCTCCGGTCTTGGTCTTTCCGGCTGCGGTGTTGGCTCCGGTATCGGCTTTGGCTGCTCCGGTTGCGGAGTCGGTTTTTCCGGTTCTTCTTTTGGTGATATTGGTTTCTTTGTATTAGTTACTACAACCCCTTTTGTTTCCACTCCATCAATGAACACTTTTCCATCGCCATTTACATAAACAATGTACTCCTTATCCGTTCCCTGATATCCTAATGGTGCTTTGGTTTCTTTAAGAATATATTCCGTATTTGCGGAAAGATTGGTAAACCGTACCGTCCCCAGTTGCTTCGTTGTCTTCTTCACCGCATCGGCATCTGTACCATTTTTCGGCTTCAAACTAAATTCCGCTCCCTCTAGCTTATTGTCATCCCCATCTACTTTTACCACTTCAACCAATGAGCTTAGATCATATTTAGCTCTAGCATCAAATGCATCAATAATATATTGTTTGCTCTCCTTAAATACCTGAACCTCTAATCCTTCCAATCTCACTGTATTTTTTACTCCGCTAAGAGGAGTCCCGTTTGATATATCGGTTTCATATACAAAACGGTATGCCTTATCCTTATTCGGAATCTTAATCCGAATTACATTCATAGCCTTGTCATAAAGAAGATTCACGCCCTGTACCAAAGGAATCTGCCTTCCTCTATCCATGAGTTTTCCGGTCGCATCGACCTCCGTTTCTTCCAGCAAAAACTTACCGTCGATGACTAATTGCCCATTTTCTTCTCGAAACCGCATCTGTTGGTCTAATGTATCAACCAACCATAAATCGGTTACCCCATTTGATAAATTCAATTTTCTCGGTAAGTATTCAACTATCCATTCTAGTACGCCGGTTCCACTACTTCCCTGCGGTCTGCTTTCGGCATCGCTGAATTTGTTTAGAACAACCGGTGTAAATCTTACCATTTGCTTTGATGTCACTGTTCTTTTAACTGCTGTTAAATTTTGCGAGTTTTCTACCGGTTCTAACTTGACGGAGTTAGTAACTTCAACCATATTTCCATTTCTAATATAATCTCGCAAGGTATTTGCCTTAGGTGTTGCTTTTAGCAAGAGAACATAAGGCGATTTCAGATTTTCGGCAATCGTTAAAACCGCTTCCTTTTTACCGACGAAATCATTTACCGTAATATTTAACCCCTTAACCGCTTCACCTTTTGCCAGAACCGATTGCCTTGTATTTTCTCTTGATTCGATCGGATCTGCCGCAAATATCAGATAGTCATCACTCTCGGTCATCTTGGCAAATTCCCAGCCATCGGGAAGAGTATCGGTTAATTTTATCCCTCCAAAGGCATCCAGTAAATGTTGATGATTGCTGTTATTAATACTGATGCGGAAGACAACTGCATTTTCTCTATGGTGATAACCTCTATTGCTATCAGACGTTACCCGATTGGCATTCCCAGCCGTCCAGTACTTCTCTTTTTTCTGCCAAGCGGTTGCTTCTATCATTTCTTTCTTGAGCATATCAGGATAAAATCCATTACTAACCCTTGATTCATCCACTCTGTTCTTACCGTCAAACAAGGTTGCCGTATTTAATATGTCACGTTTTTTCATCAAATTATGAAATACCAATTCCGAATTAAAACTTTCTGTATGAAAACTAAACCTCCATTCACTCACATCTTCTTGCGGTGATTGTTTCGTCTTTCCTGTAAACTCCAGTAAATCGGCAACATACTGGTTCTGCTTATTATAAAGCTTATGCACAGTCAGCTGAACATCTCCTTGGGACGACTCAAAATTATCTGCGAATTTCTGATATGATGGATTCGCAGAATTATGGAACATTTCTGAAATTCTGATGCCATGCAGAGTGGTCGCTCCATTCTCCAGTGTTAATTCCGTGCTTTTGTAGTTCGGACTAAACGGCAGGATATCAAATACTCTTAAATCTCTGTAAGTATTGGTTGCATTCTTGCGAATAGTAATATTCCATTTTTTCTTAAGCGAACGAGAAACGCTCTCGGGCGATTTTACCATCGGCTTTGGTCCGACTTGCATATAACCGCTGACCGGCCGATTTTTGGCATCCTGTACCGTCATATTATCCCACTTGGGATAAAATGTATTATCATACCGCTTTGATACCGAATTATAATTTTCCAAATTAAAATGAGTTTCAATAATCAGTCTTCTCGGAGTGTCAATCGTTCCGATAGTATAAGTAAAGTCCGCCGGAACTTGATTATATGTATATTCCGCTCCCTCGACCTTCTTCCATTTCCATGCACTAATATTTTCCGGATGTCGCTTCCAACTCTCATCGGCCGGTTCTTCCCAATAGGCAGATACAAATTTCATTGCATTGGCAGTCATCGGTTCCTCACTGGTTATCATCTCCTCGATTATCGCCATATTATCCATCTTAATTCCTTGACGATTAACAACGATCTGCCATTTATGTGTATAATGCCCTAAGGGTTTGTCTTGAATGGCTACCGAGTCGCTACTTAATCCGGTCGTTCCCTTGTAAAAAAGATCCAGCGAAGGCAATGTTACCTCTACTGTTGCCTCCTCTATTTGATTTCGCTGTGGATTTAATAATTTAACTGTATTTTTCTTTGTATAATTTCTTGATCCGTTTACCAGTGGCTGAAATAATTCTTTGCCCTCAAAACTTGTATGAAATTTAATTGTCTGTTCACCGATAGTTCCCGCCTCAAATACATATTCAAAACCGCCCGCTGTAGCAACACTGGTTAAGACCTTTTCCGATCCGTTCACCAAAATTCGTTCATCATCTTCCGTTCCGATTGTTTTAAAGTTACCGGTTCTAGTTGCTTCGTCTTGTGAGAAAATATCCGCTAAGATATACCCACCCAAATCGATCGGTACATTTTCTCCTTGTACATCTTTATAAACATTCACCACCACTTTCCATTCCAAAGTCCGTTGGTTAATATGTTCCTTGGAAAGTTTCCCGTTTTCTAATACCAATTCTTTAGCCAGAGTGGCTCTTATTACCGGCTGATAGGTCAATCGAAATGTCTTATTGTATATTTTAACCATCGGATTGCTGTTTTGAATTTCCGATTCCGATCTACCCTCGTAAACTTCACCGGATATCCAAGCCTGCAAATTAGATAAAGTTCCATCAAATACTTCTTTATCTCCATCAAAGCGAATTTTCGCCTTCAACATATTTCCTTCTTGAACAAAATCAACATGTCCTACCGTATATTGCTTTTCAGATTCTCCGATTTTACGTCCCAAAATCGGGACATCTTTGACAGGAATCTTTAGATTAAAGTCTTCTGCAACTATAATTTCCGCAGTATCCCCCTTGATAACAAAGTCATCCCAATTTAGTGGATCGATATTAACGAAATTCCCTTTAATCGGAATCCCAACTTGAATAGAAAAACCTATTTTTTTCGTAATTTCAATACTTGATTTTGCTTGAATGTCTTTTCCGTCTTGCAGAAGTTCTTTTTTTATTTCTGTAATAAGACTTGACTTGTCTGTCGGTGTTCTACCTATCTCTCCACTACCATTCTCCGCCAACAGCGGAACTCCGGGAGCAGAAATGCTCAACATCATTATCACAGCTAATAACAAACTGGCTATTCTTTTTTTCATATTGAATCCTTTCTAGTTCTTTTCCTGAATCCCTTCACGCCTGATACACTTATTTCAGCTTTAATAATTACAACATCAAACGAACAGACCCTTAATAATACCTACTTATATATATGTTCTATCGGCTTTTATAAGCATATCCACAATAGGTATTTTGAATTATTTAAAAGCTACACTATTGTCTAATTTTTTATTCTATCTCTCTGTAAGGCTGCTTTAGAGTTATTTTCTACAAATATCGACAATTGCCTTAGCAACCGCCACCGGTACTCTTTTATCAAAGGGATCGGGAATTAAATACTCGGCTTGAAGTTCTTCCGGTAAAATAATCTCGGCAATTGCCCGTGCCGCTGCCAACTTCATTTCTTCGGTGATTTGCGTTGCTCCGGCATCCAATGCCCCACGAAAGACTCCCGGAAAGACTAAGACATTATTGATTTGATTCGGAAAATCACTCCGACCGGTCGCAATAATTCTTGCACCACCCTTCCTTGCTTCTTCCGGCATAATTTCCGGGATCGGATTGGACATTGCAAAAATCATCGGATCTTTTGCCATCGTCTTAACCATCTCCGCCGTGACAATGCCCGGTGCCGATACCCCGATAAAGGCATCCTTTCCTTTGATGACTTCTTCCAAACTTCCCTTTTCCAGCATCGGATTGGTCAACTCGGCAATTTCTCTTTTCGCCGGAGTTAGACCGGTATCATCTTTGGAAATCGCTCCTTTTCTATCGACCAGTACAATATTTTTTACACCGAAAGCCAACAGCAATTTGGCAATTGCTACTCCCGCCGCTCCGGCACCGCTAATGACCGCCTTTAGCTCCGTCATTTCTCTGCCGGCATAGCGAGCCGCATTTAAAAGTCCCGCACAAAGTACGATTGCCGTACCATGTTGATCATCATGAAACACCGGAATATCCAGCTCCTCCCGTAATCTGCTTTCAATCTCAAAGCAGCGGGGAGCGGCAATATCCTCTAAATTGATGCCGCCAAAGCCGGGAGCAATGTTTTTAACGGTTCTTATAATTTCTTCAGTATCTTTTGTCGCAAGACAAATCGGAAACGCATCCACTCCGGCAAATTCCTTAAATAAAATAGCTTTGCCCTCCATTACCGGCATAGCCGCCTCCGGTCCGATATCCCCCAATCCCAGTACTGCCGTTCCATCGGTCACCACCGCTACCAGATTACCTTTGGCGGTATATTGATACGCTTTTTTCTTATCGGCGGCGATTTCACGGCATGGTGCCGCTACGCCCGGTGTATAGGCAAGACTTAATTCCTCACGGTTTTTCACCGTGACCTTTGATTTGACTTCCAATTTTCCTTGGTGTTTTTCGTGCAACTGCAAACTTAATTGATTATAATCCATAATGATCCTTTCCGGTTTCTCCTCTTGCTGGTTCTTTGCTTTCTTATTTGCTATTTTATTAGCTTTCCCACAACCCTTTCCCTATTCTCTCTTTAACACTCTCTATTCTATCGGCATTGCGTTTGCCATTGCCTGATCAAATTCTTCACCGCTTAAAAAGTTCAGTTCGATACAGGCTTCTCTAAGCGTTTTGTTCTCGGCATATGCTTTTTTGACAAGCTCTGCTACCTTATCATAACCGATATACGGATTTAAAGCCGTTGCGTTCATTAAGGAACGATTGACATTTTCCCGCATCTTTTCCCGATCGGCGACAATACCGCTGACACAATAGCGTTCAAAAGATTTGATTCCGTCCGCCAAAAGATTTAGGGACTGTAGATAATTATAGATGCAGACCGGCATAAAGACATTGAGCTGAAAATTTCCCTGCGATGCCGCCATTCCCACCGCCACATCATTTGCCATCACCTGTACGGCAATCATAGTAATGGCTTCGCATTGGGTCGGATTGACCTTGCCCGGCATAATCGAGCTGCCCGGCTCATTTTCCGGAATCCGAATTTCACCAAGTCCCAACCTTGGACCGCTTGCCAGCCAGCGAATATCGTTGGCAATCTTCATTAAATTCGCCGCCAGTGCTTTAAAAGCTCCATGACTAAAGACCAAAGCATCCTTAGCGGTTAGGGCATGGAATTTATTATTGATCGCATTAAATGACATTCCGGTTCGGCGACTGATTTCCGAAGCACATTTTTCAGCAAAGCCTTTTGGAGCATTCAGCCCCGTTCCGACTGCGGTGCCGCCAATTGCCAAATCCAGCAAACCATTCATCGAGGACAGAATCATCGCCTTATTTTTCTCCAACATATCCCGCCAACCGCTGATTTCTTGAGAAAATAAAATCGGGGTGGCATCCTGCAAATGCGTTCTGCCGGATTTCCAAATCCCTTGGTTCTCCTCCTCCAGTCGTTCTAAGCTGTCAATCAGCTTTGATAAAGCGGGAATCAGCTTCTTGGTGATTCCGGACACCGCCGCAATGTGCATAGCGGTCGGAAAAGTATCATTGGAACTTTGCGACATATTGACATGATCATTGGCATGCAATATCTCTTTGCCTGCCAGCTCATTGCCTCGACGACTGATAACTTCATTGACATTCATATTGGTCTGCGTTCCGCTGCCGGTTTGCCATACCGCCAAAGGGAATTCCTCGCTTAACTTTCCTGCCAAGATTTCATCGCAAACACCGGCTATGGCATCTCTCTTATTGGCGGTTAATACCCCCAGTTGATAATTTGCCTCGGCAGCCGCTTTTTTAAGAATGGCAAATGCCTGAATCATCTCCGGCGGCATATTTTCTCTGCCGATATGAAAATATTGACGGCTACGCTCCGTCTGTGCTCCCCAGTAATGCTCAGCCGGAACTTTTATTTCTCCCATGGAATCTTTTTCTATGCGGTATGTCATAGTTAACCTCTCTTTCGTTATGCCGGTAAGACCCTAGTCTAAAATCTGCTGCTTTCCCTTTCCGAATTCCTGTCCCCATCACCAAAACGTTTCTCTTTCCTAGATTATAGAAAAGAAAACGAGAAAATTCAAGCGTTTCGTAAAAAAACAGATATGTCTTTGGGGGAACATATCTGTCTTTTATGTCTAAGTCAACTCTCGTTCTTATATCCGGCTATCCGGTGTTAAATGCTTTCTTTTAACGCCCTCATCATCAGCATTGCCACTGCCGCACCCGGATCTTCCAACTTTCTGGATTCCTCTCCTCGTGTGGCTGCTCTGCCATGCACAGCTATCATAGTCGTTGTGTTTTGAAAGCCTTTTTCAGCTGCAATGGCTGCTTCTTCCACAAGCAGCGGCAAATTCTTTCCCTTGGCTACTCCTGTTTTTAAGGACTCTACCGCCGGATACAACCCATCTAAAAATGTTTTTTCTCCGACTTTTGCTTTTCCTCTGCCGGCTACCCCATCAAAATAGGCCTGAAACAAAGTTACAAATTCCTCATCCTTTAACTCGGTCTTACCCTTTAATTCCTTGCCCGCCTGCATAAAGCCGGATGCCATCAAAGTTCCCATGGTTGACGGTACTTTTATTGACATTGCCTTTCCTGCCTGATATAGTATCTTACCCAAATCCGACTCGGTAGTATGTGCTACTTCATCAAAGGCTGCCGCAAAGCCGTCCCCCATCGTTAAGCCTAAGTCACCATCTCCCACTACACTGTCTAAATCAATTAAATATCCTCGATTTTGCTCCATAATGTCTTTTAACTTTTCTAAGAATAAGAGCAAATCCACTTTCGTAAAAATCATTTTCCACTCCTTTCCCTTTTCTACACTTCACCATTCTCTTTTCTTCCCTCGTTACGCCTTGAAAAACGGCGTTTCTACGGGGCTTAATAAATATTGTTTCAGTTCATCATCTAACTTCAGCAGAGAAATCGATAATCCTGCCATTTCCAAAGAAGTCACATATTCCCCTACATAGTATTTAAATACTTTGATTCCCTTTTCTTTTAAGAATTGATCGACTCGGCGAGTAACGATATATTGTTCATCCAAAGTCGTAGCTCCCAGCCCATTAACAAGTACCGCCACTTCATCACCGCTCTGATACGGCAAATCGGAAACGATCTTCTCCAGCATTTCCTCGGTGATTTGATCGGCTGTTTCCAGCTTTCCTCTACGAATTCCGGTTTCGCCATGAATGCCCATTCCGATTTCCATTTCATCTTCTCCCAATGTAAAACCGGGCTTTCCTACTCTCGGTACAATGCAGGGAGTCAAAGCAACGCCCATTGTTCGAACATTGTCTGCCGCTTTTTGGGCAACTCTGGTCACCTCATCCAGACTAAGCATCGCTTCTGCCGCCCCACCGGCACATTTGTATACAAAGAAGATTCCGGCAACTCCACGTCGAGTATTCTTTCCACCGGTTTCTTCTGCTGACGGCGATGCTACATCCTCTCCGGCTACCACGCTGCGAACCGGAATATTATCTTCAAAATCCGCCATCTCCGCTGCCATATCGAAGTTAAAGATATCGCCATTATAATTTCCGTAAATATAAAGCACTCCTGCTCCCGAATCAATATATCTGGTCACTGCCAGCATTTGCTCAGCACTTGGTGATTGAAAGACATCTCCGACCGAGCATCCATCCAACATTCCTTTTCCTACATAGCCTAAGAACAAAGGTAAATGCCCGGATCCGCCACCGGTCGCAATGCCAACCTTGCCCTCTTTCTTATTGGCAGTGACATAACAACGCAAATCATCATTGGTATACGTTACCAAATCCGGATGGGCGGCATAGATTCCCTCCAACATTTCGTTGACATAGTTTTCCGCTGCGTTCATAATTTTTTTCATTTTCTTCTCCCTTCTTGCATTATCTGCAATCGCTTCGTTACTCTATCTTCTATTTTTATAACTTCCACTTCCAAAGAACATGCGAAAGTTGAGTTACAAAATAAATCCTTGCCCGTAAATGAAATTTCTGCACTCGATAAAACTATCTTTGTTTTCCAACCATCTGTTACTATCGCAAAGCGATTCTATCGGGGAATCAATATCTTCCGATAAATCTCAACCAAAACCTCTTTTTGCGGTTGCTTGCAATTCCCCGGCATACATGTATCTTGCATGGCCAATTCCGCCAACTTTTCGATATCACCGGGTTTTAAATCAACGTTTAATAGCGGCGGAATCCCCACTTCTCCCGCTAAATGCTTTACTGCTTCCACCACTGCCGATACCGCTTGTTTCTGATTTCGGGCAGTGATTTCAAATGCTTCTGCCAGTTTAGCAAAGCCCGAAGCACATTCCGGATGTTGTCCGTTCCAGTGTAAAACATGTGGCAATAAGACGGCATTACATACCCCATGAGGAAGATTATAAAATCCTCCCATCGCATGTGCCATTGCATGCACCATTCCTAATCCGGCATTGGAAAATGCCATTCCGGCAGCATACTGTGCATACGCCATTCTTTCTCTGGCAAGGGTATGATTGCCGTCTTTGACCGCAATGGGTAAGTACTCCTTAATTTGGCGAATTGCCCAAAAGGCATCTTTATCCGTTAGCGGCGTGGCACCACGAGTTAAGATTGCTTCCATCGCATGGGTTAGAGCATCCATTCCGGTGGCTGCTGTCAGTGCCGGTGGCATAGATACCATCAAGTCGGTATCATTGACGGCAATTTCCACCATACAATTCGTATCTACCATGCACATTTTACTGTGCTTTGCTCGGTCCGTGATGACATAAAAACTGGTGACTTCCGCTCCGGTTCCGGCAGTTGTGTTAACCGCAATAATAGGGATGCCGGCTTTCTTTGACTTCCCGACTCCCTCATAATCCCCAATTCTGCCTCCGTTGACACACAAAATGCTGACTGCCTTAGCCGTATCAATCGAAGATCCTCCGCCAACAGCAACTAATACGTCAACCTCTAATTCCTGTGCCGCATAGGTACATGCCTCTACTATTTCAACCGAAGGATTTGCTTCCACTTCATAATAAATAGCATATTCCATTCCGGCATCTAAAATATGCCGCCCCACCTTATCTGCCGTGCCATTCTCATATAAAAACGAATCGGTAACCATTAAGGCACGACGATACTTTCTCTTTTTTAATTCCGCTGTCAAAAGAGCCAATGCCCCCTGTCCGAAAAAATTCGTTTTCACTGCATTCCACTGTTCCATTTCATATCCTTTCCGTTTTCTAAAGCATTCTCACTGAAATTCTATTGCTCGATAGTTTTCCGGATCCAGTCTTTGTAAATAATTTAATTCCTCTTTGGTCGGCGGCTCGATTTGTCTTACGGCTGCTTTGGAAATGGAAAACCCGGTCCGCTCCTTGACTTCTTCTAACGTAGTATAGGGATAAATCGCTTCCGGCTCCAGTTGGCCGTCTATATATTCAAACACACATAAAGGCGTAATTACCTTTGAAAGATTTCCCTTCGTTGTTATAAAATCAACTTTGTCTACAAAGGTTCTGGTATCATGTTTGGTTCGCCAAATAATTGCCCGTTTGACGGTGGGAATCAGGACCGCACTCCCCGCACCGCCGGGCATTCTGACTTTGGGCTTATGATAATCTCCAATGACCGAAGCATTGACATGTCCTCCTTTATCAAATTGAATCCCGCTTAAAAATGCAATATCCAATTGTCCCCGCATTGACAAATCAAATATTTCCGCCAGTGGAAAGTAAGCCGTACTTCTTTCCAGCAGCTCTGCTCCTGCCGAACTGTATTTGACCGGTTTTTTCGGTATCGCATCCATTCCGCCCGGAATATTCAGATAGACCGCATTAGGGGCATGGGTTGCTCTTGCCAGTAAAAAAGCAATCATCGGCATATGGGAAGAAACTCCATGAAAAACCTTATCCCCATCTTTAATTTGCCTGGACATCGCGCAAACCATCATGTCGCAAATTCGTATTCCCTTTTCTGCTTTGTTCATTTTATTATCCTTCCCGTCTATCCATTGGCAATTTCTGTTTTCCTTTTGTTCTCCGCTTTTTCGCTTCCTGTTTTTTGCCTGTTATTCGATTTTTAAATACCTATCCAACTCTTTTTGACCCGCTAATTTCTTAAACGCTTCGATTTCTCTCCGGTCAATATCATATTTTCCCGGACAATCTCCGGGAGCCGCCCCTTTCGGAGCATGAACCACAGCCGATACCATAAAGTGCGGGATATCGGCTTTTTCTTTCGCATAGGCAAAACGAGTATCCGGAACTATGGTTTCTGCTGAAATAATTACCGTTTTCGCCGCTCTTGATAAAAGGACATCTTCGAATTTAGGTCCATCCATCCGAGCATTGCCGTACCGATCCGCTTCATGAACATGGATGACCGCTATATCCGGCTGAATTGCCCGAACGGCATATAACCACTCATTTCCAAACGGATTTGCCACCTTAGCGAAATATTCATTGACTTCTGTCAAATCCGAAACTTGCAATCCTCGTACCGGCATAAACGGAATTCCATATGCAGCCGCTCGCAGAGCGGAAATAATGGTATAGCAGGCATGCTCTTCGGCTACGATTCTCCCGCTCTCTACTCCTTTTCGGTAATGATTGGCGAGTGAAAATTCACTTTCATAACTGACAAATCCGGCCGTCACTGTCTTCACACAATCTGCATAGCACAATAGGTCAATGTCCATCGCTCCGGCAGTTTTTACGATTTTCAAGTTTTTCTTTTGTTGCCTTGCCATTTCTTTAACAATCGCCATCGGTGCTCGGTGGAGTACATTTCCTCCCAAGCCGACCGTCATACCGTCTTCGATTCTTCCGACCGCTTCGGCAATTGACATTCTCTTATCTTCTCGCATGGTATTTCTCCTATTTTGCAGCATTGCATGCAATTTGAACGGCATCCCACACTCCGGCAAATGGCGGAGCGTAAACGAGGTCGGTCATTCCCAAAGCCTCGGTTGTCATTTCATTTTGAATCGCCACCGCAAAAATGTTGATTCGCATAACCGCTCCCTTTTCGCCAATCGCCTGTGCTCCTAATATTTTTCTGCTTTTCTTTTCATAAATAACTTTAACCGTCAGTTTCGTCGGATTGGGATAATATGCAGGGTGATCGGTAGTTTCAATCAAGCTGACTTTATAATCAATCCCTCCAGAGGCCGCTTCTTTTTCCCCTAAACCGGTTCTGGCAAGCTCTAAGTCACATACCTTAATTGCTGCCGACCCTAAAGCTCCGATAAATTCTTCTCTGCCCCCGGCAATATTGGCTCCGGCAATTCGTCCGCATTTGTTGGCAACCGTTCCCAATGCCAAGTAGCGGTAATCCTTTGTGTTCTTGTGGTAAACCAGACTACAATCTCCTGCCGCATAAATATTAGGAATGGAGGTTTCCAGCTTTTGATTCACCAATATCGCACCATTTTCTGCCAGTTTTATTCCGCTTCCCTTTAAAAATGAGGTATTCGGACGAATTCCAACAGAAACTATCACCAAATCCGCCGGATAGGATGCCTTGTTCGTTATCACCTGACGCACATAAAAATCACCCTCAAAGCGAGTCACTTTTTCTGAAGTGTGAACCCGAACTCCTTGTTTTTCCAATTCCGCGAAAGCCAATGCGGAAATCTCCGCATCAAAAGGTCCTAAGATATGTTCTCCGGCTTCCACTACCCGCACATTCTTTCCCAAATGTAAAAATGCTTCGGCACATTCGATACCGATATATCCACCTCCGACAATTACTACATTGCGAATCTCTTGCTGCTTTGCATATTCTTTGAGGAAAATACCGTCTTCCAAACTTTTTAAAGTATGCACTCCCATCTTTTCCCAACCTTCCACCGATAAGGTGACGGGACTCGCACCGGTCGCAATCATTAGGCGATCATATTGTTTGGTCAATTGCTGATTGTTGTTCGAGTTATGAACTGTCACCGTTTGCCGGTTCGGATCTACTGCAATTACTTCATGTCGCAGACAACACTCGATTCCCATTTGTTCAAACTGCTCTTTGCTTCGAGCAATCATCTTGCGGTAGTCCTCATTAAATCCACCGACATAATAAGGTAATCCGCAAGCTCCATAAGATAAAAAGTTCCCTTTTTCATAGACGGTTATCTCCGCTTTCGGATTCTTCCGGATAATTTTTGAAGCTGCCGACATGCCGGCTGCCACTCCGCCAATAATGATTACTTTCACGTTTCCTCCTTTCCTCACTCACTACCGCAGTCATATCGCTTCGATTCTGCTTTTTGCTCTTTCTATTGCGGTTTGCGGGCTGATTTGACCGATAAATGCTTTGTAAATTTCTTCATATAAGATCCCGTTTTTTTCTCCGGATTTTTCTACCGGCGGAAAAGCTCTGGCTACTTCCATCATTTTTCGCTGGGCAGCATACCAAGCCTGCTGCTTTTCTCCTATTTCATAGGTTTGCTCACGAATCGGTGTTCCACTGTAGTTTGCCACAATCTCATCGACTTTCGGTGTTCGTAGATACTCCAGTAACTTTTCTGCTGCTTCTTTGTTGGAACTGCAAACACTTATCGCAAATGACCAGGTGACATTCCAGCCGGTTTCTAATGCCGAAAAGCCCAAGTCTTCAGGTTCCAAGCAATCTTTGCCGACGACGACTCCCATTTGTCCGCTCCATGTAATGGCCAAAGGGACTTCTTTTCGGTGAATGGCATTGGCGACTTCTTCATTTCCATAGGTTTCTGTGCCGACTATGGCATATTGTCTGAGATGACAGTATTCCGCCAAACCTTTTTCCGCTTCATCACCATACCAACAATACTTTCCGTTCTGATCGTAAATCTTTGCTCCTTCCATCCTAAGAAAAGGAAGAGCATCCGTTAAAATCTCCGACGCATGTGCTTTCATGGCAATCGGTCGTCCCTGCTTCGCCATCTCTTTCGCCAATCGAATATATTCCTGAGGTGAAATCTTATCCGGCAGTTCCTTACCCAATAAGCTTTTGCGGTAAACAACCAAATGCCCGTCATAAAAAGATGGCGAGAGATATATCTTGTCTCGGTATTTCATTTCTTCGGCAACCGATGTTACCAATGGCTTTAAATCATAGCTTAACTCATGCAGATATCCTTTTTCCGCAAAATCACACAACCACAGATGTCCGGCAACCATAAAGATATCATAATCCGCCTGACCGCTAAAGATTTGTAACATCGTCGGATAGTACTCCGCCCAAGGCACAATGTCAAACTGCACCGGCATACCGATTGCCTTTTCCATCTCGGCTTGCAAAGGAACATAACCTAAAACCGCCGGATCTTTCACGGCTAGGATTTTCAGTTTCTTTTCCATATCCATCTCCTATTCTTCGATTTGTGGCGGTGCATCGACAATTCCTACAATAAACGCATCCAGTGGTGCCGGTTGCTTCAGTGCATGCTGCGTCGTGTTATCGGTTGTCACCAGAACCAATTCTCCGATTCCTGCTCCGATGGTGTCAGCTGCTACAAATATCTTTTTGGGATTGCCGAAATAAGTTTCAACTAAGAGCAGCTTATATCCTACCAAATTTTCACATTTTCTGGTGGAAACAAGATTTCCTTTCACCGTTCCTAAAATCATACTCTGCCTCCTTTCTGCGAATCCATACTTTTTGCCCTTGCTTTAAGAGAAAGGCATTGGCATCATCCACATCAATGTGAAAATCTAAGCGAGCGGTATCGGAAACCCTTATTAAGACCTCGTTCATCACTCCGCCTTTTTGCCCGGGTATCACCACTTCTACTCTTTCCCCATCGGTTACACCAAACCATTTCGCATCTGCCGGAGTCATATGGATATGTCGGTCGGCAATAATGACACCTTCTTTTAGAATAACGCTCCCCTTAGGTCCGATTAGTTTAATTCCCGGAGTGCCGGAGATATTGCCCGAAGAGCGAACCGGTGGCTGTATGCCCAATCCTCTTGTTTCCGAAAATGCCAATTCAACCTGGCTATGACTCCGCTCCGGACCAAGTATTCGAAGTTGCATTTGCTTGCCGGTCACTCCTTCTATCGTAACTTTCTCATTTGCGGCAAATTGACCGGGCTGACTTAAATCCTTGAATTTCGTCAATTGATATCCTTTTCCGAATAAGGTATCCACATCCGCTCTGGTTAAATGAACATGCCGAGCCGATATCCCCACTGGAATATAATAAGGATTCTCCGTTAGTTCTGCTAAATTTTTTATTACCAAATCGGTAATCTGCTCGGTAAGGTCATGTTTCTTTTCCATACCGTTCTCCTTTATTTATTGTCCGTTATTTTTTGGTCTGTGACCGGTTTTGGTTTTCTTTAGTAGAAAATCCGATTTTAAAGTCACAGAAAGGGATTCTATTTTATATAGGGCAAAATCTCGCCTACGCTAACATGTGGTCTTGGGATGACATGAACTGCCACCAACTCACCGATACGGGAAGCTGCTTCTTGTCCTGCCTCCACTGCCGCCTTAACGGCTCCGACATCTCCTTGAACCATTACCGTGACAAGACCGGAACCTATTTTCTCTGTTCCGACAAGCTCGACATCGGCGGATTTGAGCATGGCATCTGCCGCTTCAATCGATGCGGTTAGTCCTCTGGTTTCAATCATTCCCAATGCTTGCATTCCCTTTTTTACTTCTTTTTTTTCTTCCATTTTAATACCTCTGGTTTGTTTTGCTGCCGACAACGGTTCTGCATTTGTCGGTTCTTTTGTTATTACTGATTTGACTTGTTTTCTCATTGAATTCCTCATTTCATCGCTTCTTCGCGATTTATTTCCACTTTTTGAAATTCGTTTTTTCATCTACCGTTTTATACAGCTAATTTTGATATTCCTTTTGGTTTATCATATTTAATAATTTAATCACTTCCGGATGTGGGTTACTGACACAAACGGCAACTTTTAAATTATCTTCTCCGATAATTTTCTTGCTTTGCTTGGCGGTTTCAATTGCCGCTTCTACCTCAGATGTCGTACCGGCAACAATCCCATGTGTCATTTGACCGCCAAGCGTATCATGATAGCTGACCAGTTCTACAGCTGCCGCCTTGAGCATTTGGTCAAGGACGACAACTGTTTTGGAATAATAGCTTACTTCAATCACACCAATTGCATTCATTTTCAACGAAATCACGCCCTATCTTACTTTAACGACGGTAAAATCTTAGCGATGTCGCCATGCGGTCTTGGAATGACATGAACTGCGACTAACTCACCAATGCGAGAAGCCGCTTCTTGTCCTGACTCGGTTGCTGCTTTGACCGCTCCGACTTCCCCTTGAACAATGACGGTTACAAGTCCTGAGCCAATCTTTTCGGTGCCTACCAGTTCCACATCCGCTGCTTTAAGCATAGCATCTGCCGCCTCGATGGATGCGGTAAGTCCTCTGGTTTCAATCATTCCGATTGCTGATAAATTTGCCATAATTATTTCCTCCTGTTATCTTCTTTTTTGATTCAATGCTTATTTTCCTTGCTACTTTTTTCACTTTATGTCTGCAAAAACATTACCCTATATTGTAATATTCCTCTTTGCCGTTTAAGCTAAATTTCAGTCCTTAATTTGATCTTGCTGATTTGACTTAATTGCTTCGTTCCAAGATACGGATTTTCAATAACTCGTGTCACCACTTCATGCGGTTCATTCAGTTCTAAAGCTGCTCTTTCCGCAACGGCAGCAGCTTCTTTTACCGCAGAAACATCTCCCTCAAACTTAACTTGTACCGTTAACGGGATAAATGCTGCTGTATTCTTGGGGTTGATTGTATCAATTCCCAGAATTGTAATGTCAGCAGTTTTGCATGCCTTATCCATAGCATAAATGACGGCACCGTAGCCGGCACACTCCAAAAAACCAATTGCCAATTTATCCCTCCTTTCGCCATCCCCGCTTTAGACAATTCGCAGACCCCCGTCTGCCAGTTGACATCTTCTGCGTCTGGTAAAACTCTTGGCACAAGTCAAACCTTCTCCTGTCGGACCGGCAATGGTCATAGTTGTATACCCTTCTCCACCAATGCCTACTCCTCGTAATGTCGAACCATTTTTCACAAAAACGGTTGTCTCGATTCTCTTGGCAAAATACGTCATATGATCCACATTTTTGGAAAACATTGATGCGGTGTGGCGATTCCCGTTTTCGGCTTTGATTGCCCACTCTACCGCCTGCTCAAAATTATCACACCCTACAACGGGCAAAATAGGCATTAGCTGCTCTACCATAACAAAGGGATGATCATGATTGGTCTTACAAAGCAAAAGCCTAATCTTATCATTTGTTATCCCTAACTCTCTAAGCATCTTTCCGGCATCTTGTCCGACCCACTGCTTATTGACTTCATATTTTCCGTTTTCCTGCTTGTATACAATATTAAGCAATCTTGCCGTCTGCTCATCGCTTAGTAAATAGGCTCCTTGTTCTTGCATAAGAGAGAGAAACGGGTTAAGTACATCCTTTACCACAAACACTTCTTTCTCTGCCAAACACAGCAAATTGTTATCAAACGATGCCCCATGGTAAATCTCTTTGGCTGCCAGTTCCAAATCTGCAGTTTCATCAATTACCACCGGCGGATTTCCGGCACCTGCACCGATTGTCTTTTTTCCGGATCTCAACAATGCGTTGACCATCGGCATACCGCCGGTCCCCACCATCAAACGAATATGTGGGCTTTCCGTCATTACTTTAACGGTTTCCATTGTAGGCTCTTTGACCATTGTAATCAAGTTCTTCGGACCGCCATTATTTACAATAGTGCGATGAATCAATTGCAAACAATAGGCACAAACCCGCTTGGCTGCCGGATGCACATTATAGACAACGCTGTTGCCACCGGCAATCATGCTTATGGTATTATTGATAATGGTTTCTGTCGGATTGGTGGTCGGTGTAATCGCTCCAATTACACCATAGGGTCCGTATTCTTCCAGCATTAAACCGGTATCTCCGGAGATGGCATCGGTGGTCAGACATTCCGTCCCCGGCGTTTTTTCAATAACAACCCGGTGCTTTTGGATTTTGTCCTCGTATCTGCCCATTCTGGTTTCTTGCCAAACCCTCCTTGCCAAATCTTCCGCATTTTGGCTACAAACTGTGCGAATTGCATCAATTAATCGCTTCCTGTCCTCTAATGTATAACGGCTGAATTCTTTTTGAGCATCTTTGGCTGCTTCGATGGCATCTTGCATTTTCTCGAAAACACCATCTTCTCCTTGCTCCTTCTTATATTGCACCTGACTTGCAAGTGGTGATGTTTCCGATAAATCGGCAATCACTTGCCTTACAATTTTCTCAATATCCACTGTCGTTAATTTCATGTCCGCCTCCTAACTTTCCAATTGGCTAACCACTCGCCGCACAACTTCGGCAATAATCTGCTCTTTGGTTTTAGCCGCCTTATCGGGTTCTATGGCAGGTATGGAGCCTCTGGAACTGCATCCGCATGGTTCTTTGTCAGAAGGCCGAACAATCGGGGTCACTCCTTTTAAACCGCTTTTTTCTACCGGATGAACTCTTTTTTCCAAACTCGTTTGCCGATTAGTGATGACATCCTCGGTATTATTTGAAGTTAGCGAACATGGCGGAACCCCTCCACCGGTGATTCCCAGCTTATTTCTGGTCTGAAGCAAATTATCGATTTGCCCACATGAAAGCGGTTTTTGTTGTCCGATGATTCTGCCGGTATACATCAATAATGTAGCATAATATTCGACTGACTCCAAACGGTAAAAGGCCTCATAGATATCTTTTCCCCATGTCAATGCTCCATGGTTTGCCAGCAAGACGGCATTGTGTGTCTTACAATATGGAGCAATCGAGTCCGGCACTTCTTGGGTTCCCGGTTCCGCATAACGGGCGATTGGAACTACTCCAAGATTGACAACGCTTTCTGTTAAAATCGGCTCTTCCAAAGCAATTCCGGCTGCGGCATAGGCTGTCGATACCGGCGGATGGGCATGGGTCACTGCCATAATCTCCGGGTTTTCTTGATACACCCGCAGATGCATTTTTACCTCGGACGAAGGCTTGCGATTCCCCAACAATACCTTACCGGTAATATCTATTTTTACTAACATTTCCGGTGTCATAAAGCCTTTCGATACACCGGTCGGTGTTGTCCAGAAAGTCTTAGGACCGACCCGACAAGTGATATTCCCGTCATTGGCAGCCACAAAGCCTTTTAAATACATGCGTTTGCCGATATCAATAATCGCTTTTTTGGCTTCAAAGTCGGTCATATATTTTGTTCCGTTAATTACCAATTCTTTTCACCTCATTCTTAAATTGATTTTTATATTTTAATTTTTCTCCTGTTTTTTATAGAAATTATTCCCTAAAATATGCTATACTATGAAAAAACAATTCAACACTTTCTTAAAGTGAAATTCAAAGGAGAAAAATCATGTTAGCAGTAACTCGTAAATCTCATATCAAAGATATCCTGCTGGAGAAGAAGAGCGTCACTGTTTCCGAATTGTCAAAATTAT
Source organism: Eubacteriales bacterium (assembly GCA_030535295.1). Classification (GTDB taxonomy): domain Bacteria; phylum Bacillota; class Clostridia; order Lachnospirales; family Vallitaleaceae; genus W11650. The sequence continues at coordinate 19,048 of JAUMXK010000010.1, forward strand.
TTAATGTTACAGAAGAAACGGTTCGTCGTGATTTAAAACAAATGGAAGACGAAGGCTTTTTAGTCAAGACCTATGGCGGTGCTTTTATTCAGGGTGGCGTAGAAAATGATGTCGCTCTTTCCCTAAGAGAAACCGCATATTTAAAAAACAAACAGGCGATTGCCCTAAAAGCCAAGGAACTGATTCATCATGGAGATTGTATCTTCCTTGATTCTTCCACTACAGCCTTGGCTATTGCCAAAGCAATTAAAGACATGCGTCTGACGGTTGTCACCCATTCCTTAATGGTGATGGATCAGCTTCGAGATTGGGAAAACATCCATTTGATATGTATTGGCGGCAATTACTCCGCAAAAAGCAAATCCAATCTGGGTATGTTTACCCTCCAAGCATTAGACAACTATTATATTGATAAAACCTTCATGTCTTGTCGAACCTTAAGTATGGAACACGGAATCACCGATTCCAACGAATCCCTTGCCTGTATTCGGCAAAAATTGATTCAAAGAAGCAGTTTAACTTATATTATCGCTGACTTTTCCAAATTTGACAAAACTTCCTTTATTCACATCTGTGATTTTGAGCAAATCCACGGTCTGGTTACCGATAGTGATTTGTCGGATGAGTGGCGAAAGTTCCTACGCAGGAAAAAAGTATCTTTATATGAGTGTTAAATAAATGATAGAATTAGCCTTTTAAGGCTTTTTCTTTTTTGGCAAAGATTTCCTTTAACGACTCGGTATATGGCGGTCGGGCAATTCCAAACTCGGTAATAATACCGGCAATTAAATCATGATCGGTGACATCAAAAGCAGGATTAAATACCTTTACCCCTTTTGGAGCCATTCTTTCTTTATACCACATTTCCGTAATTTCTTCCGCCGGACGCTCTTCAATATGAATGTCATCTCCGGTCAAAGTGTTTAAATCAATGGTTGATGTCGGTGCGCAAATATACACCGGAATGCCATAACGCTTGGCAACGGTCGCTACGACGGATGTTCCGATTTTATTCGCAGTATCGCCATTTGCAGCCACTCGGTCACAACCTACAAACACAGCATCTACCCATCCCTTTTTCATTACCGTAGCTGACATATTATCGCAAATTAAGGTCACATCTAAGCCCGAGGAATGAAGTTCATATGCCGTTAAACGGGCACCTTGCAGAAGAGGTCTGGTTTCATCGGCAAAAATGCGGAAACGATAGCCTCTTTCATGCCCTAAATACATCGGAGCGGTTGCTGTCCCGTATTTGGCAGTTGCCAGTTGTCCGGCATTGCAATGGGTAAGCAATCCATCGCCGTCTTTAATAAGACTTAAACCATATTCTCCAATTGCTTTGCATACCCGAATATCCTCTTCTTTGATTTCCACCGCTTCTTGCTTTAGTCGTTCGACAATTTCCGGTATTGTTTTTTCTTTGTTTTCCAGACATACTTTTTCCATCCGTTTTAGTGCCCATGACAAATTAACGGCTGTCGGTCTGGCACTGTCCAGATATTCCTTGGCCTTTTTAAACTCGGCATAGAATTCCTCGAAATTGTCTTTCTTAATGTCTTTTGCTGCCAAATAAATCCCGATTGCCGCCGCTACGCCAATCGCCGGAGCTCCTCTTACCTGTAACAGGTAAATGGCATTCCAGATTTCTTTTTGATCTTTGAGCGTTAGAATTTCTGTTGTTTCCGGCAGTTTGGTTTGGTTAATGATAACCAACGCATCCCCGGCTTCGCTTAAAGCAACCGTTTCATAATCCATGATTGATTTTTGACTCATTTTTTTCGTCCTTTCTATCCTATTCAAACTTAGGTGGAAACGATTTCCAATCCACGTTATCTAAACCGTCTTAATTACTCTTTCCATCGCCTTGCGATAATCCGCTCCTGTCTTATAGCTATGTCGATTCTTAATATAATCTTTTGCCAATAAAATAATTCTCTTTTCTGCTCGGGCTCTTTTCTCTTCATCTGCAATTGTCGTAATGTCTTTAACATTCGCCATACCAACGGTTCGGCGAATAAGCTCAAGTCCCGCTACACCGGCGGTATCTGCTAGAATCGAGTCCAAGTAGTATTCCATAAAACCTTTTACTTTTGCCATTGTATCAGTTGCTTTCTCCGCATACAGCTTCTTAAACTTGACCACGAACAAATCAATAATTTGCTCAATTGTTTCCAAAATCCAGCCACAAAATTCTTCTTTTTTTGCTGCATCTTCGATTGTAGCATCGCCATTACACCATGCAAAAAATAAGTTGGCAATAATATTTCCGACATCATAGCCCATCGGTCCGTAAAAGGCAAACTCCGGATCAAAGACAAAGGTATGGTCTTCATTAATAAAAATCGAACCGGTGTGCAAATCACCATGAATCAGTGCTTGTGCATTATTCATGAAATCAAACTTTAACTTTGCCGCTTCCAAATGGAGTGCTTCATCCTCATATAATTCTTTTTTTACAAAATCGGCAATCGGAGGAAAGACATTGTTGCGATGATTATAGTCAATATAAGGCTCGCTATAGACCAAATCCTCTGTAATTTCACATAAATCCGGATTGATAAAGTTTTTGACATTTTCTTTTTTCTCTTTGTGATTCATTACCACATCCGTGGTCAGGAGCAAAGAATTTACCATAAAGGTACTGATTTGGTCAGCAAATTTCGGATAAATCTTATGCTGCATCAAAGCTGTCCTCATCATAGTATGCCCAATCATATCTTCCATTAATACGGCACACATCACTCCGTCATATAAAAATACTTCCGGTACCAGTCCTGGGGCATATTGATTTTGAATTTTTAAAATCATCGCTTCGATTCTGCCACGGTCAGTGGAAACATGCATATTCGGATCAATGCGGATTGCCTCACCTGCTTGTTTCACAATAATGGATTTGCCTGTTTTTCTGTCTTTCAGACGGAAAACATAATTTAAATTGCCATCTCCGATTTCTTTACACTCTAAATCTGCCTCCGGCGGAAAAAATGCTAGTTTCTCCGCCACATAATCCGCAATATCTTGTGTATGCATTAAAAAATAGGTATCAAATCTGGACATAATATTCCCCTTTCTGCCATTTGCTCCTTGCATTCGGATTCTTTTTTCCGTTCAAGGATTTCTATATTGTTTCAATACACTGTATTAACTTATCTTCTTTCTGGAGTAAGTCATTGCTAAGGCTATGGCAAGTACCGCTCCTTTAATAATGTTCATTGCATAATATGGTACGGACATCATCATCAAACCGTTTTCAAGCATACCGACCAGCACCGCTCCAACTAAGGTTCCCAAAGCATTCGGCTTACCGGCACCGGCAACGGAAAAGCCGATAAATGCCGCTGCTACCGCTGGCATCAAATAGGCATCTCCGGCACTGACCTGAGCCGTTCCTACCCGTGCCGCCAAGCAAATACCACCCAATGCCGCAAAGGTTGCCGATAAAAAATAAGCTAAAATACGATATTTTGCCACCGAAATTCCGGATAGTCTGGCTGCTTCCGGATTGCCGCCGACAGCATACATATACCTGCCATGCTTGGTATAATTTAAAAAGAAGAACGCAAAAGCTACTACCAACAGCATAATTACAATCAGCCACGGCTCTTTGCCCAAAGCTCTGAATGCTATCGGAACCAGTCCCGGAGCCTGCACGCCATCCGGTCGGGTCATCCGTTCGGTAATCGCACCACCGTTAGAATAGGTTAATGCAACTCCCTGATAGACAAACATAACCGATAATGCCGCTATCATATCAGGAATCTTTAATTTGACAATCAATATGGAGTTAACCACCGCAATGGTTAAACATACCAAAATCGTTAGCACAATTGATACCCCGATATTCATGTTGTACCAGACAAACATAGTCATAATAAAGGTATCCGCAAAATTGGCATTGGCACCAATGGACATATCCATACCGTTTACTGCTAAGGTAAAGGTTAAACCGATGGCAATAATTGCCGTAATCGAAATGCTTCTTAAAATTGTGATAATATTATTCGGAGTTAAAAATAGACTTGTTCCTTTGGCTTCACTCCAGTTTCCGAATGTAAAAATCAGTAATAATAGAAAAATCGTAACAATCGTTCCCCATTTATTGACAAAAGAACCGATGGTAAGTTTTTCTTTTTTGGTTCCTCCTTGTAATTCCATACCCTGTTTCATCTATTTTCCTCCCGTCGAATAGTATAACAATTCTTTTTCATTGGTATCCGCCACATTCAGTTCTTTGACAATCTGTCCGTCATACATCACATAGACCCGATCACAAATACTGAGAATCTCTCCGAATTCACAAGTTGCGTAAATCGCACCTTTTCTCTCCTGAGCCAGACGTTCGATTAACTCATACATATCCCTTTTGGCACCGACATCAATGCCTTTGGTCGGTTCGTCAAAAATATAAATCTCCGCCTCCGAGTTCAACCATTTTCCCAGTACTACCTTTTGTTGGTTGCCGCCGGACAAAAGTGCTACTTGGCGATCTTCGGACGGGGTTTTAATTCTTAAGTCGGCAATCATACTTTTCGCATCTTCTTTTTCTTTCCTACGATTGATGACATTGAAAAAATTAACATATTTTTTCATTGCCGCAACCGAAATATTTGAGTATACCGGATCCGTCACCAAAACCCCTTCTTTTCTTCGTTCTTCCGGTACCAGTGCCAATCCGTTTTTAACTGCTGCATGGGGTGTTTTGCTGCGGATTTCTTTGCCTTTTAGCTTAATCGTACCCTGCACTTGCTGATAAGCTCCGAACAGGGTCTTACATAGCTCCGTTTTTCCCGCTCCTACCAGCCCGGCAATGCCTACAATCTCTCCTTCTCGAACAACCATATTAATGTCCTTGATTTTTCCGCTTTTTTCCGTCAGTCCGCGAACTTCGAGCAGAGGACCCCCGATTTCAACCGTTATTTTCATATAGTTATCTTCAATTTTTCGTCCCAACATGGCTTCCACAATAAAGTTTGGCTCAACTTCCTTGGTTAATGGCATTTTCAAGACAAATTTCGCATCTCGCATAATTGTAATTACTTCGCAAATCTCATACAATTCATGAATTCGATGCGAGATAAAGACAATGCCTACTCCATCCGCCGCCAGTTCTCTAACTACCCGAAACAGTTCTTTGGCTTCCGTATCCGAAAGCGGTGCTGTCGGTTCATCAAGGATTAAAACACGACATTCCTGAACCACACAGCGTGCAATTAAGACCATCTGTTTTTGGGCAAGCGTTAGATCGGATACCAGTTGATTCACATCCAAATCAACATTCAGTCTTTTTAATACCTCTTTGGCCTTCTTATTAATTTCTCTCCAGTTAACGAGTTGCTTTTTCCCCATATCATTAACCAGAACGTTAAACATTACATTTTCTGCCACCGAAAGATACGGAATCAAGGCAGTATCTACTTCTTGATAAACGATTTCAATCCCTAATTTCTTTGCTTCTTTGGGCGAGCGGATTTCAACCAACTCTCCATTTATATATATCTCTCCGGTGTAATGAGCATTTGCCCCTGCCAGAACTTTCATCAGAGTTGACTTGCCTGCTCCGTTTGCTCCAACCAGTGCATGTATCGTTCCTCCATCCAAACTGAAATCTACCGCATCAAGTGCTTTCACCCCTGGAAATTCGATGGAAATATTTTTCATTTCGATTTTGAATTTATCCATTCTTTCACCTTAATACCTTTTCTATTTTACGGCCATGCATCAAGTACGCAGAACCCGAAGCAATTCAGGAATCTGCGTACTGCCTAAAATTCAATATTGTTCTAACACAGAGAAGTTACCATTTTATTTTGCGTATAATTTCTTTAAGTCGTCTGTAAAGAAAGCACCTTCCGGATCTTCTGCATTTCCCCATCCTTCTACGATTTTATTCAAATCGAGCATGGTCGTTCCTTCACTTAATTGAGTGGTCCATACATTATTTGCTGCTAAATTAAAGTAATCTGGAGTATCAATGCCGGCTAATTTCATCGCCATTAATCGCATATCAACAATACCAATCAGCTTCGGGTCAACAGCTGCTGTTGATTTCCAAACATTCGGGTTCTTCAGCATTAACTGAATATCATCGTTGGAAATATCAATGGTGTACATTGGCATATCTGTACGACCGGCATCGTTTAATGCCTGTAACACTCCTTTGGCAAGCTCATCATAGCAACCCCAAATTGCGTCAATATCGCCTTCACTAATTGTCGGTAAAATCGCTTCTGTCTTAGTGGTCATATCACCACGAGCATTTGCACTGTCAGACGGCGAAACCACTTGCACTGTCTTGATTTTTCCTTCTGCTTCCAGTTTGGTATAGATTTCGTTTCTTCTGTCTAATGGCGGGATTCCGGGGCCCATAAAGGTTTTTAACACTTTAATCGGGAATTTTCCACCTTTTTCCTCAAATTCTTTTATCATTGCTCCCAAGGATAATTCCGCCAATGCATAATCATCTTGGGCAGTTGAAGTAACTCCCGGCAGCAAATCGCTGTCTTTATCTCCGTTTTTAAATGGCATAGTATCAAAAGTAACTACTTTCATTCCTTTTTCCACTGCCGGCATTAACATATCGTAAGAATAGGACAATTGACCGTGGGATACGATAATTCCGTCATAATCTTGGGAAATAACCTGAGCAACGGTTTCTTGTAATTTTGCATCATTTCCATCTGTAACAAAGGTTTTTACGGTAAATCCAAACTTTTCCCCTTCCGATACACAACCATCTAAGAATTGTTGGGTATGGTCTCCGGCAGCCAAGTTTCTGACAACGGCAATTTTCTTGCCGGCGAGGGAAGTTCCTTCGTTTTTCATTTCTTCTTTCTTGGTTTCTTGTTTTTTTGCCTCTTGCTTTCCACATCCCGTCAATAAGGACACAGCCAAAGCTAAAGTAAGTACCAACGTTAAAATTTGTTTGTAATGTTTCATAGAAAACCTCCTCGTATAATAAGTTTTATATTTACCTTTCCGGTGACGGCATAGGATTTCCAATCAGATATCCCTGTACTTTCACCGAAATACTTTACCCTATCCTTTTCTCTTTCTGTTTAAAATATCCATGTAAACAGCAAACACCAATATAATACCTGTAATGAATAATTGGTAGTGAGATTGTACACCGATATAAGGAAAACCAATCTTTAATACTGTCATAATAAAAACTCCGATAATCGTACCAAAAATAGAACCTACTCCACCTGCCAGAGATGTTCCTCCAATTACCACACCTGCAATAGCATCCAATTCAAAGCCGTTTCCGGTATTGGGCTGAGCAGTAGAAAATACCGCTACATAGGCGATACCCGCCAGAGCTGCAAAAAAACCGGAAATAACATAGGATATCGTTTCATATTTTGCAACATTGATTCCTGAGAGCCTCGTTGCCTCCTTGTTGGAACCGATGGATAAGATATATCTGCCTACTTTAGTTTTATTTAAAACAATTGCCATCACCAATGCAAAGACAGCCATCAATACAAATCCGGTAGGAAAATTCTTTGGTAGCACACCATCTGCTCCGGTAATCATAAACAATTCACGAAACCACGCTCCATCTGCCTCTCCTTGCGGAAAAGAAATCGTCCTCGTCTTGGAAATAATCGAGCCCAAACCTCTGGACATCATCATCGTGCCCAAAGTAGCAATAAATGCCGGCAACCCCAATTTTGAAACCATCAGACCGTTGATAAGCCCGAATGTACAACCTACCAATAAAATCACGATAAGAACCAGCCACATTGGAAGCCCTTTTTCCATGAGAGTACCACCGATAAGGGCCGAACAAATTGCCACTGTACCAATCGACAAATCAATTCCTCCCGTCGAAATGACAAAGGTAACACCGATTGCCAAAAAAGCGATATAATATGCTGATTTTGCGATATTGGTAAATGTCGTAACCTGCATAAATTTATTCGTCATCATCGAAAAAATTATACAAATGACAACCAAAGCCGCTACTACAACTGTTTGCTGATTTGAAAATATTTTCTTAAACTTATTATCCATTTCACTTCTCCTATTGACGATTTGTTGCGGCTTCCATTATTTTTTCCTGCGTCGCTTCTTCTATCGGAATGATGTCCGTTACTCTGCCTTCGCACATTACTACTACACGATCACTCATTCGTAAGATTTCCGGTAGCTCCGAAGAAATCATAATAATAGATTTACCTGCTTTTACCAATTCCTCCATCAAATGATATATTTCACTTTTCGCCCCGACATCTATACCCCTTGTCGGCTCGTCAAATATTAATATATCACAATCCCTTACCAACCATTTGGCAATAACCACCTTTTGCTGATTTCCGCCGGATAATTTTTTTACCAATTGTTCTACCCCGGGGGTCTTTGTCCTCAGCTGTTGAACATATTGCTCGGATACTTTTCTTGTTTTTCCTTTATTCACAAATATACCGTCTACAAAATTATCCAAATTTGCCAAAACCGTATTATCTTCGACTGTTTTATCTACTATTAAACCGAATCGTTTTCTGTCTTCCGATAAGTAGCCAATCCCTTCACGAACGGCATCCTGCGGCGAGTGAATCTTTGCTTCCTTGCCATTTACATAAATTGTTCCGGAATCCATTTTGTCCGCCCCAAAAATCAGTCTTGCCACTTCTGTCCTACCGGCTCCCATTAATCCTGAGAATCCGATTATTTCTCCCTTTTTCAGTTCAAAGCTGACACCTTTGACATATTTTCCCCGATTAAGATTTTCACATTTTAAAACAATCGGTGCATTTTCATCCACTGCCGAAATCATCTTCGGCTCACTAAAAATCGTTCTTCCAACCATTAATTTAATGATGTCGTTTTTATCACACTCCTTGGTGATTAAAGTACCCACATATTCTCCATCTCTCATTACGACAACCCGATCGGAAATAACATTTATTTCATCCATTCTATGTGAAATGTAGATTATTCCCTTGCCTTTGGATCTAATGTCTCGAATTACCTTGAATAATTCTTCGATTTCCGATTCGGTCAGAGCAGCTGTAGGTTCATCAAAAATAATGATTTTGGAGTTCATCGAAAGTGCTTTGGCAATTTCCACCATTTGTTGCTTTCCGACGGTCAAATCTCCAATTTTGACCGTCGGATCAATGTCAATATTTAAAATCTTAAAAATATCCTTTGCTTCTTGTACCATTTGTTTATCATTGATGAAAAAACCCTGCATGGTTTCTCTTCCGATAAACAAGTTTTGCGCAACGGTCAAATCATTCATCATATTAAGCTCCTGATGCACGATTGCAATTCCTGCCGCTTCCGACTGCGCTGTGTTTTTATATTCTACATCTTTGCCGAAATAATTCACAGTACCTCCATCTCTGTGATATATCCCGGTCAATATCTTCATCAAGGTAGATTTTCCGGCACCGTTTTCTCCCATCAAAGCAACTACTTCGCCGGATTTCAACTCAAGCTCTGCATTTTTAAGTGCCTGTACCCCTGAAAAAGACTTTGAAATATTTTTCATTGTCAATATGACATCACCCATAGCCTTCTCCTTCATTTACTCTAAAATGCTCTTTTTTTGACCATAAGTTTTAAATTTTTCTGCCATTAAAGTCATCTCTTCCGGTGGCAAGACCACAGGATCGCCGACCCCTTTCGCTTTGATGTAAATTTCCGAGCAGTATTCGATTTCTTCTACGATATTAAATGCGTTGAGCAAATCATTCGCCCCCGCCAAAATACCGTGATTGGCCAGCAACACTGCTTTCCTGTCTTCCATTGCCTTGCAGGAATTAATCGCCAACTCATGCGAACCATAGGTGGCATACTCCGCTACTCTAACCGTCGGTCCGGCAACGGCAATCATGTAATGTGTCGCCGGTAATTCCCAACGCAAGCAAGCTAAAACCGTGGCATACATAGTATGCGCATGGATTACAGCATCAATATCCGTCCTTGTACGATACGGCATCAAATGCATTTCCCATTCCGAGGATGGTGTTCGATGTCCTTCAATTGTATTTCCCTCTAAATCAATAATCACAATATCTTCCGGCTGAATCTCAAAAAAATCAATACCCGATGGAGTAATTGCCACATAGCCGGTATTTCGGTCAAAAACACTGAGATTACCGCCGGTGCCTTTAGTCAAACCTGTTTCCACCAGTTTTTTTCCATATTTTATCAGTTCCTGTCTCTCTTTTTCCATCAACATAATTCTTCCCTTCCTTTCTTTTAACGATACAAAGGTCCATAATAAGCACAAGCTCTAAAATCTTGACCTTCCAAGTCTGCTGTGCCGAATCCGTTAAAGGAATGAGGACGGAAAATTCTCTCTCTCGGAATATTATGGAATGCTACAGGAATACGAAGCATGGAAGCCAAAGTAACAATCTTGTCTCCCACATGTCCGTAGACTGTAGAGCAGTGATTGGCTCCCCATTTTGCCATGACATTATAAACACTGTCGGCAGCTCCTTCCAAAATCGGTGCAAACCAAGTAGTCGGCCAAGTCTTACTTGTTCTGTCATCCAAAATCCTGTGTACATCATCCTCCAGCACGCAAGTATAGCCTTCCACAATTTGTAAAACAGGTCCTACACCTTCTGCGATATTCAAACGAATCATTGTAACCGGCATTTCCGCATTCGTCTTAAAATGCGAAGAATAACCGCCACCACGAAAATATTCATAATCCGCACGACACCAATCGGTATTGTCAAGACACGCTTGTACGTCGTCATCAGTCATATCCCACCATGCTTTCATACAGCCTTCACCCTTTTCATTTTTCGCAGCCGCAGTACCGTCTAGACAGCTTGCACCGGAATTAATCAAGTGAATAATACCATTGGCCGCTTTTCCCGTCAATTCTTTACCGGTTACTCTCTTGACCGCTTCCGGTGACCAATAGGTACGAACATCACTAAAAATCGGAGCGGTATTGGTAAGCAAAGTACCAAACAGCATAGAAATACCGTTTAAAGTATCATTTTCCGTTGCAAAGGCAATCGGAGCACGCCTTCCGTTCCAGTCAAAGGTAGAAGCCAGAATCGCTTCCGTAAAGTCCGCATTCGGAAGCCAGTCCGTCCACATTCTTTGCCCTTGGAATCCGCCGGAAATAGCATCTCGACCCATGGCCTCTTCATGCCATCCAAGCTCGGTCAGTTTCGGATTGCCGTGCAATATATCCTTGACTATGATGGCATGCTTGACACAGAAATCCCATTGTTCTTCATCCGGTATGGTACGACTCTTGGTTACAACTTCCGGCAAGTCCTTTCCTGCATTGATATCTTCACCCTCCTTGCAGTTTGCCTTGACCCAAGAGAGAGCCCTTTGATATTCTTCGGGATCATATATTTCCAGCTTCATTCTTCTTAAAATCTCGGTCATGTCTACCCACTCGGTGCGCATTCCTAGATATTTTTGCATAAAATCCACGTTGACCACAGAGCCGGCAATTCCCATAGAAACACCGCCGATATTGACATAGGACTTATTCTTCATTATACCGACAGCCACAGCTGCTCCGGCAAAATCCAAAATCTTTTTCTTGACATCACATGGAATTGTAGTATCATCTTTGTCCTGTACTTCATGACCGTAAATCGAAAAAGCCGGTAATCCTCTTTGGGCATATGCCGCCATCACCGCCGCAAGATACACTGCACCGGGGCGTTCCGTTCCGTTAAAACCCCAAACCGCCTTAATCGTATTCGGATTCAAATCCATTGTTTCTGTGCCATAACACCAACAAGGGGTGACAGTAAGGGTACCTACTACATTTTGCGTACTAAAATACTCCTCCGCTTTGGCCGCTTCCATTGCTCCGCCAATGGTTGCCGGAGCAATCACACATTGCACCGCTGTTCCATCCGGATAGCGTAGGCTGCCTTCAATTAATTCTTTGGCCCTCTCTGCCATGCCCATTGTTTGCACTTCCAATGATTCTCTGACACCGCCCCAGCGGCCGTCAATTGTAGGTCTGATACCGATTTTAGGATAATTCATTGTATTCCTCCTTATGATTCCTTAGGTTGATAGTATTTCATTTTTTCGTTTTGTTTTACCAGTGCCAAGCCTTCTTCGACACTTCCAATTTCTCCCACTGCTTTGAGCTGAATTAAAATATTGCCCATTGCCGTTGCTTCAAATGGTCCTGCTACTACGGGCAGGCTTAATTTATCTGCAATCAGTTGACAAAGATATTCTGATTTCGCACCGCCTCCAATCATATGTATTTTTTGAAAGCTTCTTCCGGCGAGAGTTTCAATCGCCCGCATGGTCTGTAAATATTTTTCCGCTAAACTATTATAAATAATTTGAAAATACTTCATTTCATTTTCCGGAAGTGTCTGTCCGGTTTCGATTAAATAATCGTCGATGGCTATTTTAACTAAAACATCCTCTCGACCGAACGCTTCCCTTTCCATATCAATCACCAAATCCGTCGGTTTTGCCTTTGCCATAAAATCGTTTATTTCCGAAAAATTGATTTTTCTTCCCCATTCCGTTTCCAGTTGGCTTTTATACTTTTCAAACAAATACAGACCGGTAATATTTTTAAAGAACATGGCCTTGGATTCATAACCCAACTCATTGGTCAATGTCCTTTGATATGCCTCCCTAGTGATTACGGCATTATCCACCAAGCTTCCAATCAGCGACCATGTACCACAGCTTAAAAACAAACAATCCTTTTGATAAAAGGCCTCTGTCAAAAGTACCGCACTGGCCGTGTCATGGCCGCAAACAGAAATGACATCAATACTGTATTTTCTCAGCTTTTCCAATACGGAATTTTGAGTATTACCGCTAATCTCACCTGCTTTGGTGATACTCGGAAAAAGATTCGAAGAAAAATTCATCTTTTCTAAAATTTCAGAGCTGTACTCTGCTGTTTGAAGATTTAAAATTTGTGAAGTTGACCAGATTGTCTCTTCTCCCACTTTTTGTCCTGTCAGCATATATTGAATTAAGTCCGGCATCATTAGAACAGTTTTTACTTTTTTCCAATTTTCAGGATAATGATGGCGGTAGGACAAAAGTTGAAATAATGTATTGATTGCCATTACCTGATTGCCCGTTTGAAGAAAGATTTCCTCCTCGGACATTTTTTCAAGTGCCAGCCGATGGCCATCTATATGCTTCGGATCTCTGTAAGAGAGTGGAGAATCAATAAGATTGCCATCGACATCCAGTAAACCAAAATCGACACCCCAGGTATCAATCCCTACCGATACAATCTTATTTCCATAAGCGTCAATGGTATCTGCAATTTGATTCATGATCTCCTGCCATTGCCATTTCATCTTTCCATCTCGCCGAATGATTTGATGTGACATTCTCATCACTTCCTGCATCTGAAATTGGCCGTTCTCGATATATCCCAGAATGCCTCGAATAGATGTAGCGCCCATATCAATTGCTAAAACCTGTTTCATATTTCCTCCCATTGTACTTCCAAATACCTTATATAAAATGTCAAAAGATTCGGTAACCGTTTCCTTTGCCGGACAATATCCGACTGCCGGCACTACTGAGATTTTCACGTTCCGTTAAATATTCTCCAAACATTATATCCATACTATCATATCGCACAAATAATTTCTATATTTGAAAAAGATATTGGCATTTTTTATTTTTTTGTGCTATAATTATCCAAAATTGTTCAAATTTGTTCAGTTCTTCAAAAGATGAAAGGATAGGAAAATGAATTCTATTATGCGCAAACGACAGATTCTTCAATTACTGAAAGAACAAAATGCCGCATGCACGATGGAGACTCTCTGTCAAAAGTTGTATTGTTCCCGCTCTACGATTCGGCGAGATTTAATCAATTTGGAAGAAGAGGGTATGATACAACGTCATCATGGCGGAGTATCTCTCGTAATGGACAGTGCTTCCGAAAACTCTGTCAATATACGACGAATGGCCAATCCTGAAAAAAAAGCGGCTATCGCCAAACTTTTCCAAAAATATCTGCGAGACAATATGGTTTTATTTATGGATTCTTCTTCCACTGTGGGCTACTGTATCCCCTATATTAAGCAAAAAAGAGAAATGACAATTATTACCAACGGTATCCATGCTGCAAGTCAATTCAATACCCTTTCGGATTTTAAATGCTATTTGTGTCCGGGCATATTAAAGTACAACAGTCTATCGGTAATTGGAGAATATGCTTTGGGCTTTCTTGATAATTTTTCGGCTCAAGTTGCGGTTTTGTCATGCAAAGCTATCAATGCGCAGGGTTTTTTTGAAGGTGATGATTCTCAGGCATTAATCAAGCGAAAGATGATTAAAAACTCTAATTTTCGGATTTTACTCTGTGACAATACAAAAGAAAACTCATCCGGATACTTCAAATTGGCCAATTTTGATGAAATTGACTTTATCATCAGCAATTCCTATTTTTCCGATAAGTTGATGAATGTGATTCAACAGTCAAAAGCACATTTTTTGTGTCCGCAAAACTATTCGCAGTACTCGCACTTCAAATTTTAAAAAAGGGCATTGTAAAACGATTTTTTATCGTTTTACAATGCCCTTTTGATTTACTCCGTCACTACTTTTGTTTTGACACGGAAAGTAAAGTATAGAATATGAAACAACCAAACAATCAGCAGGACAATTCTTCCCACCATAACTGCTCGCATCATATAAAAGCCGAAAGCGAAAAGGAAGGTAATCAAAAGCATCACCCGAATCTTCGCCGCCTTTGTCATGCCTTGGCCTTGGACATAACTTTCCAGATTGTTCTTGTATAGCTTTGTTCCCTTAAACCATCGATCCAATTTCTCGGAACTCTTGCCAAAGCAAACCGCCGCCATCAGCAAAAAGGGAAAGGCAGGCATCAGAGGCATAACCGCTCCGATTGCACCAAGTACGAGGCCAATGCTGCCCAAAACAATATAAATCATTTTCTTGATATCAATTTTTCCTTGCGGTGTTCTCATCTTTTGCTCCCTTCTTTTTGAAAGTTTCTATCATGTGTTTGATTGCAATATTCGGCCGATACCAAAGTAGCCTCGGTCCAGTAAAACGCATCACTTCCCTAATTCTCTCACGCATATCCTTCTTGTAGCAATGAGTCGGGCAATTAGAGCAAAAATGCTTATTCTCCATATAGGGACAGCACTCCAACCGGCGGTAAGCATAGTCTAAAAGTTTTTGGCATTCGCCGCACAACTCCTTCTGTTTGTGCTTCTTTCTACAATAAAAACGAATCACCCATTCCACCGATTCTTTTTCGGAGGCAATCTTCTCCTGCACCGTACTTTCAGGGTTTTCGACTCTGTTATTTTTCATCAGCTTACCCTACCGCTCTCCACAGAATAGACCTTATCGGCAATCGTCATCGTAGAAGCCCTGTGAGAAACTAAAACAGTGGTACGTTTTTCATCTTCTTTGAGGGCTTTTAATATCACGGCTTCATTTAAGCTGTCCAGATTGCTGGTCGGCTCATCCAGAAGCAGCAGCGGTGCATTGTGCAGAAATGCCCTGGCAAGACCGATTCTTTGACGTTCCCCACCGGATAAGGTATCTCCCAGCTCACCAACCTCCGATTGGTAGCCATTTGGCAATGTCATAATAAATTCATGAATCGAAGCCTTTTTACAAGCCTCTATAATTTCTTCTTCTGTGGCATCCAGCTTCGCCACCCGAATATTATTTTCAATACTGTCACGGAATAGTACGGTTTCCTGTGTCACATATCCTTCCATATTGCGTAAAGACTTGGTATTGATATCCTTGATATCCCTGCCGGAAATACGGATATCGCCTCCATCTCTATCCCAAAAACGCATCAAAAGCTTGAGCATAGTAGATTTTCCGCTCCCCGATTTGCCAATCAGGCCGGTGATTTTCCCCGTTTGCAATGTCATATCAAAGTCCTTTAGTACTTCCTCTTCTTCATACGCAAAGTTTACCTTTTGCATAGAAGCACCGCTAAATTCCGTATCAATCCCGTCCACCTTCTCTTCAATCATCGGACTTTCCTCCAAAATATCCAAAACCCGATTGGCAGACGCAATCGTATGGCTCAGTCCGCTGCCCAAATTGGCAATGGCAAGTACCGCACCGAAAGAAGAGGACATCGCAATCGTCGGTATAATGACCGACTCAAAGCCAATTTGTCCCTTTTGATATAGAAAACTGCTAAGAGCAAACATGGCAATGGTAAAAAACAGTACCAAAAAACCGGAAGTCGCAAAGTTATTGCCCATTTGATCTTTCAGTTTCTTTTCCCATTCCGACATCTCATCCGTTTGGCGATTGATTTGGGCCAGACGCTTTTCTCCGTTTTGATATTGAATACTTTCCCTCAGACCTCGTAAAGAATCCAAAAAGTAAGAGTTGAGCTCACCGAATCGACGTCTGTGTTCTTTTCCCAAGCCTTCCGCCTTGCGAGCAATAAAGTAGGGCAAAATAACTCCTACGCTGATATATGCAAGCAATGCCAGTCCTCCCAGAAGCGGATGATAACTGCCGATAAAGAAAGTCATTATCACTGTAATAATAAAAGCAATACAAGCCGGTGAAATGGTATGTGCGTAAAACACTTCCAAAAGCTCAATATCACTGGTAATAATCGAAATCAAATTTCCCTTGTCCTTGCCATCCAATTTGGCCGGTGCTAGCTTACGCAGTACCGTAAAAACCTTATCTCGAATCAAAGCCAACAATTTAAAGGCAATGTAGTGGTTGCAGGCCTGTTCGGCATAACGCAAAATACCACGACAAACCGCAAAAATTGCAAGCAATAAAAACACGGTCTTTAAAGGTAGGCCTCCTTCCAATTTTAAGATATGCACAATAGCAAATCCGCCTAAAGTGGTGATAAAAATGGCGGCAAGGAAACCCAAAACACCCATGGTAATTGCTGCAATCATGACAAGAGTCAGGGGTTTGACCAGTCCGATTAGACTCGCCAAAGCTTTAAGCGATGAACGCTGCTTCATTTTCAATCCCTCCTCTGTATTTTTCTAAATCCATTTGTGAATTCCACAAATCTGCATAGACCGCCTTTTGTTCCAGCAGTTCCCGATGCTTTCCACTTTCTGCCAAATGCCCGTTTTCCATGACATAAATACCTTCCGATTTTACCACATTGGCTAAACGGTGCGAAATCAATATAATCAGTTTTTCTTTGGAAATGCTATGCAATAGTTTTAAGATATCATTTTCACTCTCTACATCAATATTACTGGTGGCTTCATCAAAAATATAGATACTGCTGTCATGCAATAGGGCTCTCGCCACAGCCAGTCTTTGCCTTTGACCGCCGGAGAAATTTTCTCCTTTTTCGGTAAGCAATGTTTCCAGACCGTTTTCCGACCTTAAAAACTCTGCCAGTTTCACCTTTTCCAGAGCTGCCCACATCTCGGCTTCACCGGCATTTTCCTTGGCCATCAAAAGGTTTTCTCTGACACTGCCTTTGAAAATATAGCTGTGAATACCGATTAGAGTAATATTTTCTTTTAAATTGGTTTGATTGATTTCTTTCAGCTCAATGCCACCGATTTTTACCGAACCGGTATACAGTAGATTTTCTCCGGACAAAATACCGGCAATGGTTGACTTGCCGCAACCGCTTTTCCCTACAATGGAAATAAAACCTTTTTCCGGTAAGTGCATGGAAACATCTTTTACTACTGCTCTTTGTCCGTCATAGGAATAATTCAAATTCTGAATATCAATTTTCGTTCCGGTCATTTTCTCCTGTTTTTCCGTATCTTCGGGCAAATCCAGCAGACGGAAAATCTTTTCACTGGCAGCCATTCCGTTCATGGCCACATGGAAATAACTCCCCAGAAGCCTCAGCGGTAAAAAGAAGTCTGCCGAAAGCATGATGATGACAAAACAGCCCAAAAGGTCGATTTTTCCCATGCTGTATTCTCGAACCGCCATGGCAATCCCCAGTGCCGCTCCACCATAAGCAATCCAGTCCATAATGGTAATGGAATTCAGCTGCATGGTCAATACCTTCATAGTAATCTTACGAAAATGCTCAGCTTCTTTGTTCATCTCCTGATGCTTGTATTCATCGGACTGATAGATTTTTAGGGTGGTCAATCCCTGTAAGTTTTCAAGAAAGCTATTCCCCAATTTGACATATTGTCCCCAATACTTGGCAAGAAGTTTTTTGGCGAACTTTTGTACTAAAATGATGGATACGGGAATCAAAGGAACACAAAGAAAAAGAATCAAGGCCGAAGATAAACTAATCGGTGCCAGCACCAAAAATAATAGAATCGGTGCCAAAAGCGAATAGAAAAACTGCGGCAAATAGGAGCCGAAGTAAATTTCCAGTTGCTCCACTCCCTCTACCGATGCCTGCACCACTTCCGCCGTCGAAACTTTTTCGGAATAGCTGCTGCCCAGTTTGAGGAGTTTTCGGTATATCTTTTCCCGAAGAATTCGTTTGACGCTCTTAGAAGCCAAATAGCTCTCATAAACCGCCTTTTTGGTCAAAAAGATTTTGGCAATGAGCCCCACCGCCATTATGGCAAAGGCGATGAGAAGCTGATTGGCACTCTCCTTCTTTTCTACCAAAGCACGAATAGAATACCCCAACGCAAACATAATGGAGATATTTGCCACCAGGGAAAGTCCTTGATATACTATATTTTTCTTGATATGCTTTTTGGAATCGGGCGCCATTCCAATCAGCCTTTTATTAATCATCATAACTGCTGCCGCCTTTCTCTGCTTTTTCTCATTTTAATCTATCTTTCTTTTGATACTTTCTCATTCTCGATGCCGTCCTAAGCTTTCCAACGAAAACACAAATCCATGATTAAAAAAATAGGAATTCCGCCGGGAACCCCTATTTTACAGACTTTTATTTTTTAGAACCCGACCTTCCGCAGAAAGCCTCGGTATGCGTCATTGCTAACTCCCATTTGAGAAAGTATATCATAATCAACTAGAAAATCCTAGTCCTTTTCTAATTAATTTTGAACTCTTTTATAATTCTTTCCAAATCCGCTCCCAGCTCCAGCAAACCTTCGCTTTCCTCGGCAATCATGGTAAAGACCTCTTTTTGTTCCTGCATGGAAGCTGCGATTTCTTCGGTGCTAGCCGCATTTTCCTCGGTGAGAGCCGCAACTCCCGTCATGACAGAAGAAACTTTTTCTCTGGCCTCATTAATTTTTTGATTGGCTGTAAAGATATTTTCGATAGTTTCTCTCAGTGCCCCCAATGCCTCGGAAATTCCTTGAAACTTCTGATTCATGATATCGACATTCTCCGATTGCTTTTGCACTATCAAATCGGATTGCTCGATTTGTTCCACCGCATATTGCGTTCTTTGCGACAGGATATGAACCGATTCTTGAATTTTGGCTGTTGAGCTGCCGGAGCTTTCTGCCAGTTTTCGGATTTCATCTGCCACAACCGCAAATCCTTTTCCTGATTCACCCGCTCTTGCCGCTTCAATCGCTGCATTTAAAGCGAGCAGGTTAATTTGTTCGGAGATAGACTTTATCGTATCGCCGGCAGTATGGATGTCTGCCACACTTTGCTCCGTATTTTTAATCGCTTCCCGTATTCTTTGTGAAATTTGAATATTCTCTTCGGTTGATTCCACTAACAGATGTAGTTGGGTATTTCCTTCATTTTGAAGTTCATCTACCTTATCCGATGCCAAGACCATATCTGACATTTGATTGGTGTTTCTCTCCATTTGTTGGCCCATCTCTTCCAGCTCTATTACACCATCTTGCACATCACTGGCTTGGTCGGTTGCCCCTTGTGCAATTTCATCCACTGTTGTGGTGATATCATTTGCCATCAAGCTGGCAGAATTGCAGTGTTTACTGAAATCGGTAGCAGAGGCTGTAAGCTTATCAATCGAAGATGCTGTCTGTTTGACCATATTGGTAATTTCCGCTCGTACATGCTCAAGGGAATCGTGAATATCTCCCAATTCATTGTTACGATTGGAATAATCATACGGAAACTCGGCTGCAAAATCCAATCCGGCCAACTGCTCGATATTTGTCTTGATTCCTACATAACTTCTTGTAAGGCGACGAATCAACAAAAAGTATTGTAATAAGCCTACAAAAACGGTAGAAGCGATTGCAATGAGGAAAAGAACCATGGAAAGGGTTCTTTGTAATTTTAAGACTTCATTTTTATCTACAGCAATGACCACAGACCAGTCTTTGATTTCCATTTGTGAGAAGCCTGCAAGAACATCATTCTTTTTAAAGCTATATTCTCCTACACCATGTCCTTCTTTACGCACTTTCTCGGTAAAGAATTGGGTGATGGCTTTAAAATCGCTATCCTGTTTTTCCATTTCAAATATATTCGCCGACTCTTCCACATTTTTCTGGTCGGTATGTCCAATGACATTGCCCAAGCTGTCATAGATGATGACTCGGCTGGTTTGTTTCCATTCTACTTCCTGGCAAATACTACTGATAAAATCTCCTTCTTTTACACCACCTAATACAGCTACAATTTCTCCTTTGCGATAAATCGGAGTCGATAAAATAATGATATTTTTACCGGTAACTTGATCTTTGAGCATATCGGTAATAAATGTTTTTCCCTTCATCGCTTCTTGGAAATATTCTCTTTCTGCTAAGTTAAATTCTTTTGCTTCCTTATTTAGATTACGTGCTCTTCCATTTTTGTCAATCAGGAAAAAGGTACGATACCCCAATCTCTTGGCTTCGACATCCATATATTCCACCTGTTTGGCAAAAGAATAATTTTTTTCCGTCAACATAGGGGTATGGGCGAGGGTTTCCAAGACCAACTTCTCCATTTCCAAACGTTTGTCCACATTATTGGAAACTTCCTTTGTCAGGGCAGCGACTTCTTCTTTGGCAGATTTTTTTAAAATATTGGAGCCTGCAGAACCGCTAAAGATGAGCATAATTGCATTGGTAAATAAAATACCGACAATAACTGCAAAAGTAATGATAATTCCAATAGACTTCCTTTTCTTCATTTGTATTTCCTTCCATTTTGTCTTACTTTGAGGTCAATGTTTCTCCACTCAATTTATCGGCTAAAACTTAGATAACGGTTACTTTTTGCGAATAGCTTTCATGTTATTTTATTAACTTATCAAAAACTAACAATTTATCCATTCAAAACTTGGTAATATCTTCTTATTTTTTTTCAAAATGCGTAAAACTTCTTTTTACCGAAAAGAACACGCAAAAAAAGCACACTGAAATCAGTGTGCCTTTCTTCGTATCGGCTAACAGGTAGCCTACTATTTCCATTAGATAAACTTGGAATAGTACTCAACGATTAAGTGGTCTTGAATCTCAATCGGAATTTCTTCTCTTTCCGGATTGCGAATCAGGGTCGTTGCGTAATTTTCTTCGTCTTTTGATAAGTATGGATAAGATGCTGCGGTTCCTAAGAAATTATCTTTGAACAATTGAATGCTTTGAGATTTTTCTCTTAAGGAAATTACATCGCCAGGTAATACTGCATAAGAAGGAATATTTACTCTCTTACCGTTTACAAGGATATGTCCATGTCCTACCATTTGTCTTGCTTGACGAATGCTGGTTGCATAGCCGCTACGATATACTAAGTTATCAAGACGGGTTTCCAACATACGTACCAAAGCAGTACCGGTAATTTGTTCATCTTTCATCGCTCTTAAGAAATAACGATAGAATTGCTTTTCCATTACTTCATAATATCCACGAAGTCTTTGTTTTTCCAACAATTGAATACCGTATTCAGAGAGCTTTTTACGATCTCTCGCTTGACCGGCCTTTTCTGCACGCTTCATCGCTTTTGGATGACCACATACATTTAAACCGAGTCTACGACACTTTTTAAATCTTGGTTCTCTCATTCTTGCCATCTTTATTTTCTCCTCACATAAATTGTAGACATTTTCGGCTTATCTATCGAAACAAAAAGACAACCGAAATGCTCTTATATGCCGCGATAATTTATGCCTCATAGTCTTTAACAGGAAAAGCCTGTTAAACACGGTTTCAATTATTTTAAAGTTACTTTTGCACCAACAGCTTCCAACTTGGTCTTGATTTCTTCTGCTTCTTCCTTCGTTGCGCCTTCCTTCACCATCTTTGGAGCGCCATCAACTAATTCTTTTGCTTCTTTCAGGCCTAAACCGGTCAAGCCACGAACTTCTTTGATAACCTTAATCTTTTCAGCACCTGCATCGGTTAATTCTACATCGAATTCGGTCTTTTCTTCTGCAGCCGGAGCAGCACCTGCAGCACCTGCAGCTACAACAA
The DNA here is from genome assembly GCA_030535295.1 of Eubacteriales bacterium. Classification (GTDB taxonomy): domain Bacteria; phylum Bacillota; class Clostridia; order Lachnospirales; family Vallitaleaceae; genus W11650. Next base: position 41,283 of record JAUMXK010000010.1, read on the forward strand.
CACCTGCAGCAGCGGATACACCAAACTCTTGTTCAGCTGCTTCTACTAATTCGTTTAATTCTAATACTGATAATTCTTTTACTGCATCTAAAATTTCTTGCACTGTTAATTTAGCCATTCTAATTTCCTCCAATTTGAATTTCTATTCTTTTTACTTTGTTTCAATACTATTCTGCACTAGCTTCTTCTGCTACTTCAGCCGGCTTTTCTACTGCTAAGTCTCCAGCTTTTTCCACGCCTTGTTCTGCAACCTTGTCTGCAAGAGCTTTTGCCACACGAGCAAATGTAGCCATTGGAGATTGGAAGCTTCCCAGTAACTTGGAAAGTAATTCGTTTCTTCCAGGAATGGAAGCGATTTTCATCATTCCGTTTGCGTCATAATAGGTTCCATCAACGACACCTGCTTTGAATTCCAGCTTTGGCATGGTCTTGGTTGCTTCTTTCAAGATACGGGCTCCTGCAGTTGCATCATCATAACTGATAGCAATTGCACTTGGTCCTTCCAAGTGGGAGTCTAATTGAGCGAAGTCGGTTCCTTCGAAAGCGAAACGCATCATGGTATTTTTGAATACCTTGTATGTTACGCCTGCTTCTCTGAGGTTCTTTCTCAGCTCTGTATCCTGTGCAACGGTAAGTCCACGATAGTCAACCAGAACAACAGACGAAGCACCGTTTAAGTGCTCTTTAATGCCATTGATTACAGCTTGCTTTTGTTCTACTTTTGGCACAGTACTACCTCCTAAATCAATATTGTCATATTTTTATGTCCGTTTCCGCTCGGCTTTGTCTACCTCTGAATGGACATAAAAAAACTCTTTGCCAAAAACAAAGAGATTACACGTCATGATAAGAAAAGCTTGCGCTTTCCAATTATTCTATGTAGCCTCGGCAGGTTGTTATACGTTGTGCAAATGCACCTGCTGTCTTTGGTCAGTTTTTCCACTTGGGTATGATAACAGATAGAAGGGGGGATGTCAAGAACATTTTGAAAATTTAAGTTTTTTTTATTTTTGAAAGGGTAAGTTTTCACATCCCTTTCATCTCACTTTCAAAACTTACAATATTTTACACTTTTGAAAGTGACTCTGCTAAAAACAAATCACCTTTAAATTCCACAAGCAAATCCTTGGCTTTTTACATCATAAGGATTCGCTTGTTTCTTTTATTTCTTTTATTCCTTTTCACCCAACCATCTCTCAATATCATAGACTTTGATTCCTTCGATATCATAAACGGGATGCTTGGTGTTGGCAATCAGCATTTTGGGGTAGGCATCTCGGATGGCTTTTAGCGGCTCTAATTCTCTTTCCAAGGTCCGGCTATCGGAGATATTATCCGATACTTGGATATACAGCTTTTGCTCATTTTTCATTGCCACGAAGTCAACCTCTTTTTGATATAATTTCCCGACATAAATATCATAGCCTCTCCTTAAAAGCTCAATCGCCACCATATTTTCATAGCATCTGCCATAGTCCATATTTCTGGTGCCAAGCATAGCGTAGCGAAAGGATAAGTCCCCTAAATAGTACTTTTCATTAGTTTCCAGATATTTTTTTCCACGAATATCATATCTCCTGACCTTATAAAATAAAAAGGCATTGCAAAGATATCGGATATAATTTCCTATCGTAACATGATTGGTTTCCAACTTATTATTTCTTAGAATATTACTAATATTACTGGCTGTTGTCAGATTCGATATATTATCCATCAAAAACTCCGCTACTGTATCCAGTAAGGCTACTTCACTGATATTATACTTATCCACCAAATCTCTCTTTACTATGGTATTGTAAACATCTTTAATATAGGCAATGGCATCTTCTTTATCCTTATACAGATAGGAGCCTGCCAAACCACCTTTTATTAAATAGTTCTCTAAAGAGACTTCTTCTCCCCCTTGATAATACCGGCTATACTCTAAATAGCTGAAAGGATATACAGAAATCTGTATATGCCTGCCGGTAAAGAGAGTTGCAAGGTCTGAACTCATTAAAAAAGCGTTGGAGCCAGTAATATATATATCGTATTTTCTGCTATTGTGGAAACTATTAATTGCCAACTCAAACTTTTCGCAAAGCTGAACCTCATCAATCATCAGGACATTCTCCGCTCCCTCTTGGTATTGATTTTCCACATACTGATATAATGCTCTATATTCCTTTAAATCCTCATAAATTAAATTGGCAAAATCAATATTTATGATATGAATCTTCTGTTTCAAACCTTCCAAATACTTTCGAAAAGCTTTCAATAATTCAGACTTGCCGGCACGGCGCATACCTGTGATGATTTTAATATCCGGTGTTCCTTTCAGCCTTTTTAAACGCTCCATATAATCATGACGCTCTATTGTTTTCATTTTTCACCCACTTTCAAAACTTAATTTTTTTTACACTTTTGAAAGTAGTATACCATACACTTTCAAAACTTACAATATTTTACACTTTCGAAAGTGACACCAACCCAAGATATAAAAACTTCCATATATAAAAGCGAATCCTTGTCTTTTTACAGTGCAAAGATTCGCTTCTTTTATTTTCTCTGTTTTACCTTATCTTTTCCCTAAACCTGAAAGCCTTGAATTTCCACCTGCAAGTCCGATGCAATTCTGGCAAGCTCACTGCTGGCTTCGGCAATACCGATAATGGACTCCAGCTGATTTTGGATGGTGGAGGCAACTTCTTCGGAAGAAGCTGCATTTTGCTGGGCAATACTGGAAAGCTCTTGAACACCGTCCACGATTTTTTCCTTGCTGTCCTGCATGGTTTCTGCCGTCGATTCTAATGCCTCTACAATTCCCTTCATGGTTTCCACATTGCTGGAAATCATTTCAAATTTTTCACCGGTCAAATGACTGCTCTCTTCTTGCTCTTTGGAAATGGCAATGACACCATTCATCGCCTCTACCGCCGTTTCCGTTCTGGCCTTAAGGTCGCAGATGACATTCTTGATTTCTCCGGTAAAGCCCGTGGACTGCTCCGCCAGCTTTCTGATTTCTTCCGCTACCACCGCAAATCCCTTACCGGATTCTCCGGCTCTTGCCGCTTCAATTGCCGCATTGAGGGCTAGTAAATTGGTTTGGTCGGCAATCGCTTGAATCATTTCACTGACGGTTTCAATCCGCTCCGCACTCTCATTGGTTTCCTTGACCGCATGAAAGATTTGTAATGCTGCTTCTGAATTCTTCTCACTCTTGTCAATTAAGTCCGCCAAAATCTCATTTCCTTCATTTTTGCGTAACTCTATTTCTGCCGCCGCTTCCGTCAAGTTATTGATAATTTCCACATTCTTTTCAATCATCCTACCGATATTTTCCACATTCTCAGAAGTTCTCTCCATATTTTGTGCCTGCTCGGTGGCCGAATGTGCAATCTCTTCAATGGCATTGGCAATCTCTTGTGCCGATTCCTTATTCGTTTCTGCTGTTGCCGTCAATTCTTCGGAAGTTGCCGCTACCGTTTGTGAATTGTCGCCGATATTTTGAATCAAGCCCTTGACATTATTGGTCATTACTTGAATGGATGCTGCAATCGTACCGATTTCATCTTTTCTGCGTAAAAGACCTGTCAATTTGGGATTTTTTTCAATTCGGAAGTCAAACTCCGACAGTTGCCTGACCAAATCCTCGGTATATCTCATCGGATTGGTAATCAGTCTTCTACTGGTGATAATCATTGCCAAAGACATAATAAAAAGTCCGACTAAGGCAATGACGGACATCATCAGAACCAATTGATTGACATCCTTTTTAAAATACTTCAGAGACCATACCGAACTAATCGACCATGTTTCCGACACATCAGGAAACCGAACCGGCATATATTTGATATAAGCCTGCGTCTTCAAACTCGGAGAATATTGAAACACTTCAAATTCTTCTTCCTTGCCGATTTTTTCTATACTCTCTTTGGTGCCACCGATTTCTAGATAATTTTTATTAATATTGTCCGGATTGGTGCCATGGGCAATTAAAGTTCCCTTTTGACTGATAATTTGAAAGCTCACATTCCTATCGGAAATTTGTTCCATCATTTTTTGTACACTTGTCAATTCATAGTCTAAAAGCACAATTCCCAATGTTTTATTATTTTTTTGAATCGGTATGGTCAGCGTACAGAGCATCTTTTTCTGCATTCCCACCTCTCCCAGATACGGCTCCGAAAAATGCACCGCACCGTCATCCATGGAAATCCGGTACCAATCCTCACTGTCAAGTTTGCTTCCGTCTTCATTATTTCTGATAATCTTCCCTGCTTCATCCCTATAAAAGTACTCCATGATTCTTCCGGTTTGATCATGTCCTTCTTTTCCGGCAAATTCTCTGTCCTTTCCATCGAAAGCATTCGGCTCAAAGAAAATACCGATTGCTTTTACATCCGAATTTGCTTCCAAACCGTCCCGAATCAGCTCCCGAAAAGACAGTCTATCTTTTTCTTCTCTATCCAGGCGAACTTGCACACGCACATCTACATCCTTTGCAAGCTGATAAAGGGCATTGAATTCGGATAAAACCATATTGGCGATGGCTTCATTTTTGGCTGTTGCCATTTCTTTGCTCCGATTCACCAAAGAAGCGGATGTCATCATGCCTACTCCTGTCATTATAACGGATACGACCAGAATACTGGTTAGCAGGACAACAATCATAAGCTTTACACCAATTCTTTTAAAATTGAATAGTGCTCTTTTCATTTCTGTCTCCTTGTTATTTTGAATTATCATTTGCATGCTATTTCCTGTGGGGTTATCTGTAAATAATTATCGGATAATCCGCTGATAACATTATTTAATTTCCTTTATTTCTTGGTAAACCACTCTGAAATACACATATTTCCTTTCGTTTCTTCCTACTAAATTCCTAGGTTTCACTTCTGTGTCAAACGATTGCCTTTAAGTTTCCCCATTTTTCGACAACAGAACCACTCCAACTAACCTGTAGAAGCC
>JAUMXK010000095.1 GCA_030535295.1 Eubacteriales bacterium
CAACCTAAGTTCCAGTCAGACCTTAAACCTAGAACTTACTTTGGGAATTAACTGAGCAACAAAAAGAAATAAAAAAACAGAAGAATAGATAGACGAAGACAGGTACAATATGGTATACTGTGCTGGTAAAATTTTGATGTTTGCAGAAAAGGAGAATGAGTTTGAAAATAACGACAATACTGTTTGATTTGGATGGCACTCTGTTGCCGATGGATCAAGATCAGTTTACCAATGCCTACTTCAAAATGCTGTGTAAGCGGCTGGTGCCGCATGGCTACCAACCGGAGAATGTGGTAAATGGAATATGGTCCGGCACAAAAGAGATGATAAAAAATGATGGAAAGAAAAGCAACGAAGAAGTTTTTTGGCTAAAATTCAAAGAATTCATGGGAGAAGATATTGAGGAGAAGAAACCACTCTTTGAAGATTTTTATGCCAATGAATTTCAGCAAGTGGAAAATCTATGTAAGAAAAATCCGTTGGCGAAGATAGTAGTAGACAAAGCGAAAGAACTTGGTTTTCGGGTGGTGCTTGCAACCAATCCGATTTTTCCGCATATCGCTACCCAAAGTCGTGCAAGATGGGCAGGCTTTGATTTGGAAGAGTTCGAGTTTTATACTACTTATGAAAATGCCGGTTATTGCAAACCCAATCCGGACTATTATCGGTTTATTCTGGAAAAACTAAATGTGAAACCGGAAGAATGTCTGATGGTGGGAAATGATGTAGAGGAAGATGCCATGGCAGCAGGCTCGCTGGGAATCCGTACCTTTATTGTAAATGACTGCATTATCAACAAAGACAATCGGGATATTTCCCATCTGCCGAATGGTAGTTTTGACGATTTATTACAATATATTCAAACAATAAATGAATAAAATCTTTTATACCGGCAGAGGAAGATGCTCTGTCGGTATCGTCTTGAAAAGAGAATTTGAAGGCTCGAGTCGATATCAGTCGGGATTTCAAAGAAAGGTTATCCATTGGTGCTTTTGACACGAAAGCCTCTAGGAGATAACTTATAAATAGAAGAAAGAAAGGAACAACTATGACAAAGAAGTATCAATTTCATCATTTTAACGGAAAAACTTTGGAGCTTATGTTGGCGGAAGAAAAAATCTATGCAGAAGCCATCGGTGAAAAGGTTTTTCATATTTATTCGGAAAAAGCGGAGCAATTCCCGTCTTATGCAGTAGAAGAAAAGAAGGAAGCCATTGCTCTTGAAGAAAAGGAATGGGCAGGACAAAAAATCTTTGCTACAGGGCAATTGGGTATTTGCCTGGATGAGCAAGGTTATTTTGACTTTGTAGATAATAATCAAAACAGCATTTGCAAGATGCACCGTGGTGAAATCAAAAAAAGAGAAAAGCTGGGAGATGACTTCTTTAAGCTTTTATCCAGTGAAGGACATGCCGTTTTGGAGCCGGCAGAGGATGTGGATGTCGAGATTGCATTTGCATTGGATGAAACGGATTGCATTTATGGACTGGGAGATAAGACAGGCTTTTTAAATAAGCGTTATTATGAATACGAGATGTGGAATACCGATAACCCATCTCCGCAAGAAGACAATTTCAAGGCCCTCTATAAAACGGTTCCTTTTATGATGGTATTAAAAGAAAATCTCTGCTACGGTATTTTCTTTGACAATCACTTTAAAAGTTATTTTGATTTGGGTAAAAAACAGAGAGAATGCTTTACTTTTGAGGCTGAAGGAGGTGCTTTGGACTTTTATTTCTTTGTTGGCAAAGATTTAAAAGAAGTGCTGACGGCATATACCGATTTGACCGGACGTGCACCGTTGCCGCAACTTTGGACTTTGGGCTATCACCAATCCCGCTGGGGCTATTGTACAGAAAGTGATATGCGCTTTATTGCGGAAAATATGAGAAAAAATGATATTCCTTGTGATGCCATTCATTTTGATATTGAATATATGGAAGGATACCGTGTCTTTACTTGGAGCGAAAAACGCTACGAAGATGAAGTCAAGACTTTGTCCGATTTCAAAGAAATGGGAATCAAGGTTATCACCATTGTAGATCCCGGTGTCAAAGTGGATGCAGGCTATCATGTTTATGATGAAGGTTTGCAAAAAGGATATTTTGCGACGGATAAGAATAATTTAACCTATGTCAATCAGGTGTGGCCGGGAGATTCGGTTTATCCGGATTTTGGCAAGGCGGAGGTTCGTGATTGGTGGGGAGCACAACATCAGTTTCTTTTGGATAAAGGGGTATCGGGTATTTGGAATGATATGAATGAACCGGCAAGCTTTAATGGACCATTGCCGGACGATGTGGTCTTTTATGACGGAGATAAGCCTTCCACTCATAAAGCCATGCACAATGTCTATGGACATAATATGTCAAGGGCAACCTTTGAAGGCTTAAAGAAATTGAGAAAAGAAAGACCGTTTGTCATTACCAGAGCTTGCTATTCGGGCAGCCAAAAGTATGCTGTAGTATGGACCGGAGACAATCACAGTATTTGGAGCCACTTGCGCATGGCCATTCCTCAACTTTGTAATTTGGGTTTAAGTGGCTTTGCCTTTGCAGGTACAGATATCGGAGGATTTGGCAGTGATACGACACCGGAACTGTTTGTGCGTTGGTTTGAAGCCGCTTGCTTTAGTCCTCTTTTCCGCAATCATAGTGCGCTGGCTACCTTGAATCAAGAGCCTTGGTGCTTTGGAGAAGAAATCATGGCAATGGTACGTAAGTACATCAATCTGCGCTATCAATTGCTGCCGCTGATGTATGACGGTTTTTATCAAACTGCACAAAATGGCTTGCCGGTAATGCGGCCGGTGGTACTCAACTACCCGATGGACAAAGAGGTTCGCAATCAAAATGATCAATTTATGGTTGGTGAGAGTCTGCTGGTTTCTCCGGTATTGGAGCAAGGAGCAACACATAAGATGGTTTATTTGCCGGAAGGGGAATGGTATTGCTACTGGAGCGGCAAAAAGTACGAAGGTGGAAAGCGCTATATTGAAGAAGTAAGCCTCGATCACTGTCCGATTTTTGTCAAGGCAGGCAGCATTATCCCGAAATACCCAGTATATCCGAGTGTTAGTGAGAAAAAAGATGATGTCCTGATTTTGGAAGTATTCGGTGAAAAGGCGGAATATCTTCATTATCAAGATAATGGTAAGGACTATCAATACGAAAACGGGGAATACAATCTCTATCATTTCCGCTATGAAAATGGTGAGATGACCACTGAGATGAAGCACAAGGGCTATCCGAAGTACAAAGAAATCAAAGTCGTAGTACGTAAAGAAGCATAAAATATAAAAGAAAACAATAAAAACAAAAAGCCGATAATTTGCCGGAACGGCCTAAACAGGTAAAGTTCGATGCAATGTCGGCTTTTGCCGTTTTAAATATCTTGCAAAGGAATATTTGCTTATTGAAGGGATGGCTTATTTTCCGAAAGGAAACTCTTGCTTTTCAAAGACCGGATAGATTCCTTGTTTTTGGCATTTTATTGGTATTTTAGTTTGGCAGGCGAAGAAAATGAATCTTTCAAACCCGATTAAAATCTTTGATGTAAAAAAAGTATAAAATTAGTGGGTGGCCGGTTTTGATTTTTGAACAAGTTTTTTCAGCTTTTTGATAGAAAGAAGGGAGAAAGAATGAATCTATAAAATTCAGCCTAAAAATTGCTCTAATTTTTTTATGAGATTTTAAATTTTCTTGTGCAAAAGGATTAAAAAAATTCAAAGTAGAAAAAGACACTTTAAAATCAGACAAGGCTTGACCGATAGAAAATAGAGGAATATAATTAATCTATATGCTTGAAAATGATAGACGAAGGAGAGCAGATGAATTATGGACGAAGCGATAAAAAAAGAAGAAATTATCAAGAGAATTATCCAAATAGAAGAAGAAGCGGCTGCCATTGAACGCTCGACGGTTGAGAAAATCAATATAAAGAAAATGGAGCAGGAAAAAAGTCTGCAAAAATTAAATCGGGTACTCAATGAAAAGGCGCAGGCAAAAGTGAAAACTTTGACAGAAAGAGAAATGCAGGAGGTGGATGGGGAAATCCAAAAACAAAAGGAAATTTCCAAACACCAAATTGAAAAATTACTGCAAATACAAAAAGAAAATCATGGAAAATGGGTGGACAATCTATTTTCCGAGATTACAAAGGAGTAAGATATGTCAGGCTTGTTTGAATACAATCATGCCGGTGCAAAGATAAAGGCGATGAAAGGTAAGCTTTTACAAAAGGAAGATTATGAAAGATTGCTGCAAATGCCCAATGTAAAGGAAGCCGCTCTTTATCTGAAAAATGCCACCTGTTATAAAGAAGCGTTGGCAGACTTAGATGAAAATGATGTCCACCGTGGTCATTTGGAGATATTACTGTATCGTTCGATTATGGAAGATACGGATAAGATTTCTCACTATGTGTCAGGATATGAAAAAGAACTTTTCTACTATATTTATACCGACCATGAAATCGAAGATATCAAAAAAATGATTCGCTTTCTCCGCTTGAATCGGCCTTTGGCAGAGATGGATAAACAACTTTTGTTTATGGATAAATATTCCAAGATAGATTTTGAAAAGTGTTTTTCCGCTCGCAGTGATGAGGAGTTGGTGGAAGCCTTGAAAGGTTCGGCATACTATAAAGTATTGAAAGGTCTTTTGGATGAAAAGAATCAACTTCCTATTTTTGAAGCGGAAATGGCGTTGGATTATTATTCTTATCAAGAAATTATTCGTCATATTGACCACTTCAAGATGGATCATGCCAGAGAAATCGCTTTGCAAATGTTCGGCTATATGATTGACTACAAAAATATTATGTATATCTATCGTAGTAAGCATTACTATCAACTTTCCAAAGAAATGCTCTACCGCTATATGATTCCGTTGTTTTACAAACTTTCAGCAGAGGAAGTAAAGGCGATGATTGAAGCGGAAAGTACAGAAGAAGCGGTTCAATTGGTTGGACAAAGTTTTTATGGTAAAATCTTTGATTTAAATAAAAAAGGAGTTACCTTGGCATACCGACGATTTATGAGAAACCATTGGGTACGTTTGATGAGTTTAGAGCCGTTCGGTTTAGCATCCATACTAGGATATTTTTTATTAAAAGAAATTGAAATTTTTGATGTGACAGCAATTATCGAGGGCATACGCTACTCCGTTGGCAGTAGCATGGATTTGGCGGAAGAGTTGGTTTATCCGCTCAGGAGAAAGGAGGGAAACAGTCTTGGCAGTTGAAAAGATGCACTTTATCAGCATCATTGGATTAATAGAGCAATTGGATGACTTTGTCATTTCCAATATTGTACCATTTGACATTCAACTGGTGGATGCTTATGAAACATTGGATTCCATGAAGGGAATTCAAAAGTTTTCGGAAGAAAATAAGTATGAAAAAATGATAGCAAGAGTCAAGGAATTGGCAAAGGCAAGCGGTAAAAACTTTGTCTATGATGCGGCTCGAATCATTAAGCCGATTTCATTTGAAAATATGACTCGCAAAATCGAAGAAGTAGAGGAAAAAGTAAAAGAATTTACGCAAAGCGGTCAGAAGTTACGAGACGAGAGGAATTACAAACAGGAGCTTTTCGCTCAGATAAAACCATTGGACAATCTTCCCGTGGAAGTAGAAAAACTATTTTTCTTTAAATATATTAAGTTTCGTTACGGCAAAATGCCGACCGCCAGTTATAAAAAACTGAGAGAATATAGTGACAATTTAGATGTTATCGTATATCGAGTCAGCCAGGATGAAGAATTTTCCTATGTTATGTATTTTACACCGGTTTCCCAAGAACTAAATATGGATAGTTTGTTTGCATCCCTCTTTTTTGAAAGAATCCGGATTTCGAATGATGTTGCCGGAAAACCCCATGAAGTAATGGAAAGCTTGTCCCAGCAACTCGAAAAGCTGAATCAGGAAATCGAAGCCTTGGAAAAAAAGAGCCTGGAAACGATGGCGCAGTACTTACCGGAATTGGAAGAATATTATCAGTATTTGGTGCGTCTGAATGGTGTTTTTGATGTCAGACGTTTTGCCGTTCACACGGACAAAGCCTTTTATTTGGCCGGATGGATTCCGGATAGCCAAATCAAGCGATTCCAAGGAAAAGTCAGCATCACTCCGGAGCTTTCCTATGTAATTGAAGATGAGAATTCGGTCAGACAAAAACCGCCGACCAAGCTTTCGAATCCTAAATTCTTTCAACCGTTTGAAACTGTAGTAAGAATGTATGGAATTCCATCCTACGAAGAAATGGATCCGACAATCTTTGTGGGCATAACCTATATGTTTCTCTTCGGAATGATGTTCGGCGATGTCGGACAAGGTTTGGTGATTGCATTAATTGGCTACTTGCTAAGCAAATGGAAGAAGATAGAGCCGGCCAAGCTCTTGGTTTATTTTGGCGTGATGTCCACTATTTTCGGCTTGTTTTATGGCTCGATTTTCGGAAATGAAGAGTTGCTAAGACATTATCTGCCGTTTATACCGATGATTAACCCGATGGAAGTAAAAATGGAATTGCTTGCCATTTCGGTGGCATTCGGTATCGGCCTTTTGATTGTGGCAATGCTGATAAATCTTTATAATTTGTGGAAAAACAAGGAGTACGGCAAGCTGCTTTTTGATAAAAACGGCATTACCGGTTTGGTCTTTTACTCGGCAGTCATGTATATCGTGCTGTCCACCGTTATGTCCGGAACCGTTCCCGTTTGGCTGATTGCAGTGCTGATTGTGGTACCTTTGGTAATTTTATTCTTTTCGGAGAAATTGGTGCAAGCACTCAACCGAAAAATGCATAAGCATACAGAACATGTGCACAATCCATCCGTGATTGAATCATTTTTTGAGCTGGTGGAAATTATCTTGGCAGTTTTTTCCAATACCATCTCCTTTGTAAGAGTAGGTGCCTTTGCCTTGAACCATGTCGGATTTTTCTTGGCATTTCATCAATTATCACACATGGTAGGCGGTGTTGGGTCGGTGGCCGTCATGATTTTCGGCAATATTCTGATTATTGTGCTGGAAGGTATGATTGTCGGCATTCAGGGACTGCGTTTGGAATATTATGAATTATTCAGTCGCTTCTACCAAGGAAACGGGAAAGAGTTCAAACCGTTTCGGATAGAAGATTAGTGAACATAAAATATCATTTAGGAGCTTCCTGTATACTTTAAATAGGTCAGAAAGTTGACACAAAAAAATA
>JAUMXK010000096.1 GCA_030535295.1 Eubacteriales bacterium
TGCGTTTCTACGGATTTGTTTGTGGGTATGTAAAAAAATGGGGAAACTCAAAAAACGATTGCCATCTTTACTTTTCATGCTTTTTATTATATAATTTGCTATTATAATTCAGCTTAAAAGGAAAGGAGAGTAAAAGCCCTGCTTTTACAAAAATTAATATGTATATTGGCGGTATTGAAGCCGGCGGTACAAAGGTAAACTGTGCCATCGGTACAAAGGACGGAAAAATCATTGAGCAAACGCAATTTCCTACAACTGCTCCGGAAGAAACCACACAAAAAATGCTGGAATATTTCCGGGGGAAGGAAATCTCCGCTTTGGGGGTCGCCAGTTTCGGACCGATTGATGTCAATCCGGACTCTCCGACCTACGGCAGTGTTTTGGATACTCCAAAGCAAGGCTGGGCACATTTTAATTTAATCCATGCCTTAAAAAAAGAAATCCAGGTGCCGATTTATTTCGATACGGATGTCAACGGTGCCGCCAAGGCAGAATACCTGTGGGGTGCTGCAAGAGGACTTTCCTCTTGTATTTATTTAACCATCGGTACCGGAGTCGGCGGTGGTGCTTATATCGACGGAAAGCTGATTCACGGCCTGCTTCATCCGGAAATGGGACATATTTATGTCCGTCGCCATCCGGACGACAGCTATGAAGGAACCTGCCCATTCCATAAAGACTGCTTGGAAGGTATGGCTGCCGGCCCATCTGTCCTCAATAGACTTGGCATCGCCGGACAAAATATTCCGCAAGACCATGAAGTATGGGATTTTATCAGCTATTATCTGGCACAGGCACTGGTCAACTACACCATGATTCTTTCACCGGAAATTATTTTACTGGGCGGCGGAGTGATGAAGCAGCATCATCTTTTCCCGAAAATCCGGAAACAATTTGCAGAGCTGATGGCAGGCTATATCAAACGCAATCCAATCCCAAATAATTTAGAGCAATACATTCAATTTCCTGCACTCGGCGATTTTGCCGGTCTGCATGGTTCCTTAGCATTAGCTATTGAAGAATAAAACAAAAAAATCCTCCATAGGTAGACTTGGTTTTTCCTTGTCTACTTATGGAGAATCCTATCTACTTGCCACAATTTCTTTTCATTTCCGGAACCGGAGTATTTTTTCCGTGCTTTCCCACTCAAAAATCATTTTTTGTATTGCCGCTATGTCTACTTGGCCATACTGACCTTTCTTTATTTCCTTTTAAAATACCATCCCAAAGATAAGAACCCGATGCCGACCAAAAGCAATGTGCTTCCGGAAAGACCACTCGTTTTTGGCAATTCATCCTTGCCTTGCGGCAAATCATTGTCATCAATCTGGTCTGTATCTTCCGGTACTCGTGGGGGTTGTTCCGTCTTTTCAACCGGTTTTGGTTCCAAGCTATTTGCCGGCTCTTCGGGCTGCTCTGAGCCTTGCTCTTGGGGATGATTTGGCTCCTTCGGCTGCTTTGGCTCCTTGGGCTCTTGTGTCCCTTGCGGCTCCGGCTGGTTCGAAGCCGGAGGATTCGGCTGATTGTCATCGGTCGCCGGAGGATTGGTGTGGCTGCCCTGTGCAGAAGCACTTTGATAATAATAATCATGGCTGGATGCAGAAGTCCTGTTGTTTGCCCATTCCAGATTGGCTTGATTGACCAAAAGCGAATCCACCTTCGGTGCCGTCGTTTGAAAGGTTACTTCATAATTGCTGATATTACCGGCTGCCGGATGATTGTGCAGATATCGTTCCATAATACGCTCTACTTGAAAAAGACTCAATTCATTGCTGTCCAGTTTTTCCTTCATTAATAGCTGCATATATCTGTCCGTGCCATTATCCAGCTCATGGTAATGCAAGGCATTTCCCTTTAAACTTGCCCGGTAGTCGGCATATCCGGCCTCCGTCGGCAAAACGGGATTGGCCAGCAGATGTGTATCCGCTCCCAAATCTCCCAAATATACCAAAATCCTTGCACTTTCTTCTCCCTTCGGCGGAAAATAAGCCACCGTCAGTGGCGACATATTTTGCAGACCATAAATGCGACTTTTAAATTGCTCATAGCTTTCGCCTTCATTTGCCATAAGAATCTGATGATTTTCAATTCTTCTCTTTGGGGTAGCGATTACCTTGTGTGCCAAAAGCATCTTCTGCTCACTGCCATCATCCGCACGATTTCTGGTTACGCCATGAATATTAGCCGTGATTTTCATACTGTTTTCTATCAGTTCCAGCCCCTTCGGCAAAACATCTTCCATCCACGTATTTTGAAGAAACTCCACATTCGGATTCTCTTTTACCATATGATAAAGTACTTTTTCTCCGACTCGTACTACCCAGCCCAGAAAATACTCATTTCCTTTTTTTATCTTATTGACATGACTGCGAATATAGCGTTCTTCGGCATCCCAGTCGGCAATTTCATCGGCTGATATCAACGGGTCTTTGCAGTAATTCCCCTCCAGATCCACTTCTGTTATGACAAAGTCCACATTTTCTCCATCTTCGCTTGCCAACACCCTCACCTTGGTATTGCCCTGTGCCTTGTAGCGAATCCGGAAACGACCACCTTTTAGCTCATGCTTTCCCTGCACTTCGTCATCCAGAACGGCCGTTAAGGTTCCACTTTCGATTTTGAATCGCCCGAAATTGTAGTTTTGATTGGTCAGAGGGTCTTTTTCATCGGAAATAATCGGTTCCCACCTTCCCTCATTGTATTCCGGCTGAAAGTGCTTGCTGTTTAGCAAAGGAATCCGAAAGTAGGCTCCGCTTTGAGCATAAATCATATTCTCGGGCTTTACGCTCCATTCATATTCCAATACCACCGGCAAATCATTAGTCAAGATTTCCTCTTGCCCGGTGCCTGCGTTTACCTGCTGGATTCCTCTTTCTAAAAAATATGCTCCCGGCTCGCCGCTCTGTGTTATGGGGCGGTACAGACTCGGCAGCTCCACATCCACCCATTCCTTGATATCATTTCCCATAGTCCCGTTTCCGTCCGCCGACAGCATGGCAGAAAATCCTGCCAAATAGCCCATTACCAACATCCCTGTCAGACACACACTGATGATTTTTCGTTTCATGCTTTCTCCTTGTTTTGAATCCTTTCTGATTAAATTCGTTTGTATCGGCTTGTATCCATTCTTCCAATTCTGCTTGATTTTGTTTTCGTTTGTACTCTGTGTTTCTCTTAGATATTCTCAAATCAAGCCATATACTTATCGGCATAAGATGGAAAAAGGCCCTCTTTCTTTATCAAAATTTAATGTAGCAAAAAAGGGGCTATTGTAAAATACAGATTTTACACAAGATATTGTGACGAAACAAAGAAAATTTCCTTGTATCTTGTGTAAAAATCTTAAAATACAACAGCTCCTTTTTTTCTCATGATAAAGCCTTGTATGCTAAATCCTTGTCACAAACACGGATTCCAATACCGGCTATCTTCTTTCCACCGCTAGAGTAATCATTTCCCCATTGATATCCCATTCCTTGCTGTAAGCCTTTTCGGAAACGATTTCTTCCTTCACTTCCTCGGTCAGGGTTTCCTCTTTGATGGTGCTTTCATACTTTTGGATGATTTCTGCCAATTTGGCATTTCCATGATAATAGAAATTAATGTGGTCTGTTACTTCAAAGTCTGCCTCTTTGCGCATCGTTTGAATTTTGCTGACCACCTCACGGACATAGCCTTCTTCTATCAATTCCGGTGTCAATTTGGTATCCAGCACTACTGTTACATTTTGATTGCTTGCCGACTCATAACCCTCTTGTTTTACGGATTCAATCAGCAAATCTTCTTCTGCCAACTTCACTTCTTCACCACTTAATTCAAAGCGAAGGAAATCGTTCGCTTTCAGCTCATCCATGGCAGCATTGCCATCCACTTCCTTCAAAGCTTTTTGAATTTGTCCCAGTAACTTACCGTATTTCGGTCCGACGGTACGCAGCTGCGGTTTGAATTGATAAGTAGTAAATTCACGCACTTCCGCAGTGACTTCCACTTCTTTCACATTCAATTCATCCTTAATGATATCAAGGTATTCCTGCTCCAGCTCTTCTTTCATTTTCAGATAAATTTTAGAAATAGGCTGTCTGTTTTTGATGTTGGCGGTATTTCGGCAGGCTCTGCCCAATACCACTGCTTCCAATACCACTTCCATTTGTGATTCCACTTCCGGATGTAAAAGCTCTTTTTCAACTACCGGAAAGTCAGCCAGATGAACACTTACAGGTGCATCCTTATCCAGTCCGGCCACCAGATTACGGTAAATATCCTCAGCCATAAACGGTACAAACGGTGCGGAAAGTTTTGCCAAAGTCACCAAAGTGGTATACAGAGTCATATATGCATCCACTTTATCTTTCGGCATATCCTTTTGCCAGAAACGTTCCCGACTACGACGAACATACCAGTTACTCAGCTCATCCACAAAATCCGTCATGGCTCTGGTACATTCTGTAATGCGATAGTCTGCCATTTGTTTGTCTACATAATCAACCAATGTATTCAGCTTGGAAAGCAGCCATTCATCCATACGGCAAAGGTCTTTTTTATCCCATGTGCTATATTCCAATGGATTAAATTGGTCGATTTCCGCATAGAGCACATAAAATGCATAGGTATTCCACAAAGTACCAAGGAACTTTCTCTGCCCTTCCATCACCGCTTCGCCGCTGAACTTATTTGGCAGCCAAGGCATACTGTTGTTATAAAAATACCAGCGAATTGCATCCGCCCCATAGGTTGCCAGCGCTTCAAACGGGTCAACCGCATTGCCCTTGGATTTCGACATTTTTTGACCGTCCTTATCCTGAACATGGCCCATTACGATAACATTCTTATACGGTGCCTTATTAAAGACCAAGGTAGAAATCGCCAATAAGGAATAGAACCAGCCTCTGGTTTGGTCCACACCTTCACTGATGAAATCCGCAGGGAAATTGGCATGAAACTGTTCTTCATTTTCAAACGGATAATGCCATTGAGCAAACGGCATAGCACCGGAATCATACCAACAGTCAATCACCGGCAATACTCTGGTCATGTCCTTACCACATTTTTCACAAGTAATATGGACATCATCAATAAACGGACGGTGCAGCTCAATATCCTCCGGACAATCCTTACTCATGCTCTTCAACTCGGCAATACTGCCAATCGCATGGCGATGGCCACATTCACATTCCCAAATCGGAAGCGGTGTACCCCAGAAACGGTCACGACTTAAGCCCCAGTCCACTACATTTTCCAGCCAGTCCCCGAAGCGACGTTTGCCGATATTTTCCGGAATCCAGTTGATAGTATTGTTGTTGGCAATTAGGTCTTCTCTGACCTTAGTCATTTCAATAAACCAAGAGTCCTTGGCATAATACAAAAGCGGAGTATCACAGCGCCAGCAATGCGGATAGCTGTGAGTATGCTCATGTTCATCCAGGAGTTTTCCTTCTTTATCGAGTTGCTCTATAATGAGCGGATCGGCTTTCTTTACAAACATACCCGTCCAAGGGGTACCTTCCGGAAACTCCCCTTTATCCGTGACCAATTGCACAAAAGGCAATTTATATTCTCTTCCGACTTTGGAGTCGTCTTCACCGAATGCCGGCGCAATATGAACAATTCCGGTACCATCTGTCAGAGTGACATATTCCGCATTGGTCACAAAGAATGCCTTCTCTTTTACGTCAGCATAAGGAAAGAGCGGCTCATATTCTCTGTATTCAAGGTCTTTTCCTTTGTATCTTTCTACAACTTCCGCACCTTCTCCCAAGACGCTTTCCATCAAGGCCTCCGCCAAATAGTAGTAATTGCCGTCTTTTTTTGCCTTGACATAAGTTTCCACCGGATTCATGGCAAGAGCCACGTTACTTGGTAAAGTCCAAGGAGTCGTTGTCCAAGCCAGGAAATAGGTGTTTTCTTCACCAACCGCCTTAAATTTGACAACAATCGTCTTTTCGGTCACATCTTTATAGCCTTGCGCTACTTCATGAGAAGAAAGCCCTGTGCCACAGCGTGGACAATACGGCATAATCTTATGCCCCTTATAAAGCAATCCCTTCTCCCAAATCTGTTTTAAAGACCACCAAACGGATTCAATATATTCATTGTGATAGGTGACATAAGGATTGTCCATATCCACCCAAAAGCCGACCGTACCGCTAAAGTCTTCCCACATGCCCTTATATTTCCAAACACTTTCCTTACACTTTTGGATAAAAGGCTCTAAGCCATACTCCAGGATTTGCTCCTTGCCGTCAATGCCAAGCTCTCTCTCCACTTCCAGCTCAACAGGTAAACCATGGGTATCCCAACCGGCTTTTCGAAGTACATTTTTTCCTTTCATAGTATGGTAGCGCGGCACTACGTCCTTGATTACTCTGGTCAGAACATGGCCGATATGCGGCTTACCGTTTGCCGTTGGCGGGCCGTCATAAAAGGTAAACATCGGTTTCCCGTCATTTTCCTCAATACTTGTTTCAAATATCTGATTTTTTTTCCAAAATTCCAAAACTTCTTTTTCTCTCTCAACAAAATTCAGTTTTGTTGAAACCTTTTGATACATAGTGCCCTCCTACTTTTCATTTATTTTTTCATTGCTGAAAATCATTGTCGGTTATTTTCTACATGTTTTTTTATTTTCCCTCCTTAAGCCGAAAAGAAAAATCGAGTTTTTCTCTCTTGTGGAAATCGTGCTACAAAGGGAAGATATCCGCCAACACAAAAACCCTTTTCATATTTCTATGAAAAGGGCGTCAATACGCGGTACCACCTTTTTTCCCGATATTTTATCGGCTCATTCCTGCGGTTGCTTCTTGCAATCGCAAATCATTCCGATAACGGGGAATGACTCCGTAAAGTCTTACTAAAAGCATCGGAAGGTCCTTCCCTGCTCTTTTCTGACTTCCTCCTAAAAGATGATTTTCCTCATTTTCCATGTGCGATTTCTCAGCTACACCGCTCTCTGTAACACTTCCCATGAATACTCTTTCTTTATTCTCGGATTTTTCATTTTTTCCATTCTATCACAGACTAAAAAATTTTTCCAGTATTTTTTTTATTCCCGGTCACTCTCTTTTCTTCCCTTATCAAACTTTATTTCTTATTGATGCTTT
>JAUMXK010000097.1 GCA_030535295.1 Eubacteriales bacterium
AAGCCTCTGTTCAATATCACCCCTGCTATAGCGGATTGCAGATACAGGGCACCGCTACCTCCCCGGCTGTGTGGAAACTTTATATTAAAGGGCAAGCCCTCTAATCCCATCATTATGCTCTCCCAAGGTCATCCTCGGTCAAGCCTTCATAGTATAACTTGTTTTTCTGAAAAAGTCAAATAGTTTTATGAAATTGATATCTTCTCCTTTTTCTACTTTCTCTCTCTGCTTACAACAGTAAGTCGGTGCCATCCATATCAATCTATGTCTTATGCTCCCTTACTCTTTTCTCCGGTTGCTTTGGAATAGGCGAATGTCAGCACTAAGCCCAAAACAGCAAGAGCCGCTGCCGCATAAAAAGCAATTTGGTAACTTTGGGTGGCAATCACCATTTTTCCGGCCAACATCGGGCCAAACAAGCCGGCTAGGGCAAAACCGATAAACATGACACCGTAGTTCACACTGTTATTCTTGGTGCCGAAACGGTCAGCAGTGAAACCCGGAAATATTCCTAAAAAGGCCCCGAAACAAATTCCGGTAATAGAAATTCCCGTCATGAAAAAGCCGGTATTCCCTTCTTTGGTAATCATCAATAAAAAGAGACCTGCAACCGACACCAAAAAAGCCAAACGAATCACTTGAATTCGGCCGATTTTATCGGATAAATAACCTGCCGCAATCCTGCCGAAAGCATTGAAAAAAGCCAAAATACTGACCGCCATAGCAGCTTTTGCCGGTTTCATACCGACCATCATTTGTGCCATCGGTGAAGCCTGCGAAATAATCATCAATCCGGAAAAAGCACCAAACATCAACATAAAAAACATCATGTAAAAGGTTTTATCCCTAAGCATTTCTCTCCAGTTTTTATCGACTTGTTGGTAAAAATCCAATCGCATTTTATTGACCACCATACCGGACGGTACAAAATCATGCGGTGCCTTTTCAATAAAAAGGGAACAAAGTAAAATAACCAAAATAAAGACAATTCCTAAAGTACGAAAGGCCTGCTGTACCCCATATTCCCGAATGATAAAATTGGCAATTGGTGGAATCAGCACAGAACTAAGTCCATAGGTGGCCGTAGTAAAACCGCCACTCAAGCCTCGCTTATCCGGAAACAGTTTGACGGAGTTGTTGACGGTGGCTGAGTAAACAAGCCCCATACCTAAGCCGCATCCCAAACCATATACCACCACCAGCATGGCGATGCTGTCTACAAAACCGCTGAGAAAAAAACCGCCTCCGAATAGCAATCCGCCGGAAATAATCGCTCCTTTCGGGCCGATGGAGTCATTTATCTTCCCTCCGGTAATCATAGTAATCGGCCCTACCGAATTGGCAACAGTAAAGACAATGGCCAAATTGGCTGCTTTAATTGCAACTTCTCCCGTTAAACCATACAGTTTGCAAAAATATTCCGCCATCGGACCGGAAAAAACACTCCAGGCATAGAGAGAGCCAATGCATAAATTGATTATGCACGAAGCCGTTAATATAATCCATCTCTTTTTTTCCAAATTCATGATTGGTCTCCTTTTCTACTTTTATCCTTGTTTCAGCAATTTTATCATTTTCAGACGAGTGAATTCTTCTCTTTCCTTTTCTTCCAAGGCTGTTGCTATGTCTTTGGTCAATTTTTCATATCGAGGAATCATGATATTTTTTAGAGCATTGGCTCTTTTTTGTGTTTGCTTGATATGATAAGCCAAACGATAAATCGCATTTTCCACTTCCGCCAGCTGCATTGTCAAATGCTTTACTTTGGTAAACTGCAAATATGCCTCGTCCAAACATCGCTCTGTTTTATCAATACCATACTGGGGAATCAGACAATTGTCAAGTTTATTTAAAATAGGAATTTCCACACCCATGACAGACTTGGTTTCGATTTGCACATTTTCTTCCGGCGCAATTGCTTCACCGATTTGGCTTACCATATGAATGCCAATTCGAATATTTGCTTCCTGCAAAGCCTGATAAGCAGCCGTAAAAATGCCGTCCATGTCCTTTTGAATTTCTTCTACCTGGTCAAGAAGCGACATCATTTCACGTACTAATATGTTCCGTTTCTTATCCAAAAGCTCATAACCCTGTTTGGACAGAGCAAGCCTCGACTTTGCCAATATGTAATTTCCCTTGGTAGGAAATAATGAACTATCCATATAATCACCTGACTTTAATTTCTCTTTTTATCTTTCCTTCAATTCTTTTTCGTATTTTTCCCAAACTCTTTCCTGATAATACGATTTTACCAAATCTTCATCCACTCTGGTTAGCTCTTCCTTCGGTAAAATACTCAGCAACTCCCATCCCAAATCGAGCGTTGCATCAATCATCCGGTTTTCATCAAATCTCTGACTGACAAAGCGTTTTTCAAATTGATTTCCAAATTGCATATAAAGCTTATCAATCGGAGAAAGCTCTTCTTCGCCGATAACGGAAGCCAAAGCCTTTACTTCCTGCACATGGGCATAGGCAGCAAAGAGCTGATTGGCTACTCCTCCATGATCTCTTCTGGTGTATCCCTCACCAATACCATCTTTCATCAAACGAGAGAGGGATGGCAATACCAAAATCGGCGGATAAATGCCTTTCTGGTGAAGAGAACGATCCAGAACAATTTGCCCTTCGGTAATATACCCGGTAAGGTCGGGAATCGGATGAGTAATATCATCATTGGGCATGGTCAAAATTGGAATTTGTGTAATCGAGCCTTTTTTCCCTTGAATCATGCCTGCTCTTTCGTAAAGCATAGCCAAATCGGAGTACATATATCCCGGAAAACCTTTTCTGGATGGGATTTCTCCTTTGGACGAAGAAATTTCACGTAGTGCTTCACAGTAGGAAGTCATATCCGTCAAAATTACCAGTACATGCATATCACATTCAAAAGCCAAATATTCTGCCGCCGTCAAAGCACAACGTGGAGCAATGACTCTTTCTATGACCGGATCATTGGCTAGATTCAAAAACATGACTACCTTTTGCAGGACTCCGCTTTCCGCAAAGCTGCGCTTAAAGAAATCCGCAACATCATTTTTTACACCCATTGCCGCAAAGACAATCGCAAAATCATCCTGCTCTCCCGATGCATTCAGTGCATCTTCCGGACTCCCGAAAGTAATGCTGCCTTTGCTACCGATTTGTGCCTGATTGGCAATTTGTACCGCCAGTCTATCGTGCGGCAAACCGTTTCCGGAAAAAACCGGTAATTTTTGGCCACGAATCAATGTGGTCAATGCATCAATAGAAGAAATTCCGGTTTGCACAAAATTTCTTGGATATTGTCTGGCAATCGGATTGATGGGGGCACCGTTGACATCCCAAGCATCTTCGGCTTTGATTGGCCCCAGATTATCAATCGGTCTGCCAATACCGTCCATCGTTCTCCCCAGCAGCTCACGGGATACCGGTAACTTCAAAACGTCCCCACTAAGGCGTGTCCGTACATTTACTCCGGAAATCCCCTGCGTGCTTTCAAAGACCTGAATCACACAAATATCACCTTCCATTTGAATGATTTTACCGGTTCTGCTTTCTCCATTTTCCAATGTTATTTTTACAATTTCCTCAAAAGAAGCGTCTTTCATACCCTCAACAACCATCAGTGAGCCGTTGACTTCTTTGACACCTAAATATTCCAAACTCATTCTATCTCCATCCTTTCAAAGCCTTTGTAACTGTCAGCTACTTCCTGATAGAAACCATCAATTTTTTCCAGTAATTGGTCAAAAGGCTTTGTTGAACTGTTATCAATATTATATCGCATTTTTACCACTTCTTCAAAAATGCCTGTCTGACGCAAACGGGAAACCGGCACATTAAACGCCACCAGTTGTTTGGCCTTTTCAAATAAATAGAGCATTACCTCCAACATTTTATACTGCTTTTCTAAAGGCACAAAGGTATCGACATCATGAAACGCATTTTGCTGAAGAAAACCCAGGCGAATTAATCGGGTAATTTCCAAAATCAGCTTTTGATTTTCCGGCAATACATCTGCACCGATTAATTTTACAATTTCCATCAAGCTGCTTTCTTCTTGTAGAAGGGACATAGCCTTTCTACGGTTTTCATAAAAGTGCGAATCCACATTTTCTGAAAACCATTCTTCCAAATCCGGAGTGTACTCACTATAGCTTTCCAACCATTGAATTGCCGGATAGTGTCTGGCATAGGCCAGAGAACGATCAAGCGCCCAAAAACAGCGAATGAAACGCTTGGTATTTTGAGTAACCGGCTCACTGAAATCACCGCCTTGCGGACTGACCGCCCCAATGATACTGACAGAGCCTTCTTCTCCACCCAGACCTACAATATAGCCGGCTCTTTCATAAAACTGAGAAAGACGGGATGGCAGGTAAGGTGGAAAACCTTCTTCTGCCGGCATTTCTTCCAAACGTCCGGAAATTTCACGCAGAGCCTCCGCCCAGCGAGAAGTCGAATCTGCCATTATCGCCACATGATATCCCATATCCCGATAATACTCGGCAATGGTAATACCGGTATAAATGGAAGCTTCTCTGGCTGCCACAGGCATATTGGAGGTATTGGCAATCAATACCGTTCTTTCCATCAAAGGCTTACCGGATTTCGGATCAATCAGTTTCGGAAAGTCTTCCAAAACTTCGGTAATCTCATTGCCGCGCTCGCCACAGCCGATATAAACAATGATATCGGCATCCGACCACTTGGCTAATTGGTGCTGGGTCATAGTTTTACCGGTACCGAATCCACCGGGAACGGCCGCTGCACCACCCTTGGCTATCGGGAAGAAAGTATCAATAATTCTTTGTCCGGTAATCAGAGGTTTTTGCAAGGATTTTCTGACCTGAAACGGACGAGGTTTTCTGACCGGCCAATATTGTACCAAATTCAGGTCTTCTATTTCTCCAAACATATTTTCTATGCGAATCACTGTATCTAATACCTTGTAACTCGGTTTTTTCACGATTTCCACTACTTTACCGCTTTTTTCCGGATGCAGCATGACTTTGTGGGTGACAAGTTCCGTTTCCTTTACCAAGGCATACACACTTCCACCTTTCAAGTGCTCTCCCACCTTGACCGTAATCTCCACTTGCCATTCCTTATCCTTATCCAAATTGAAGGTTTCAATACCACGTCCCAAAAAATCTCCGAATTCTGCTTTTAGTGTTTCCAGCGGACGTTGAATTCCGTCAAAGACCTGTCCAATCATACCCGGCCCCAAAGTCAAGCTCAATTGACTGCCGGTGGAATGAATAGGCTCTCCGATTTTCAAACCTGATGTTTCTTCATATACTTGAATGGTAGCGTAATTTTCACTAATTCCGATTACTTCACCGATTAATTTTTCTTTGCCTACATGCACCATTTCCAGCATTTGTAATGCCGATGCCCCTTTTGCCTTAATGACCGGACCGTTGATGCCGGAAATTACTGCTTTTTGTTCCATTCTATCACCGCCTTAACTCTCAACTTGTAGTTCCGTTGCCATTTCTTGCAAAAAGTCTTCCTTTTTCTTCTCCACTTGACCGGCAAAGGAATTGTCATAAAAAATATTCTTTTCCAAATGATATCCTCGAGCACCGCCAATCATACCGCCTTTTGCCATTCTTTTTTCCGCTTCAAACTGCACCTGTTTTCCTGCAAAAGCTTTTTGGTCGATTCTGTCCATGTCTGCGGCAGTCAAGATAATCTTTTTTTCTCCTTCTCCAAGCATATCAATGGTTTGATTCACTCGCTTTTGCAATAGTTTGCGATACTCTTCAGTCTTTGTATATTCCAGCAATCTTTTTTGCAGCTCTGTAAACACCTGCTCAATAATCTCTACTCTTTTTTGCAGCACTTGTTGACGGCTTTCCATCACAGCCTTGGATAAACGACTGCTTTTTTCCTTATCAATTTTCTTCAGCCCCTGCTGAATCATATTGTAGCCGCTTTCCAAATATTCCGTTTCCTTCCGGTCGTATTCTTTCTTCTGCTGCTCAATAAAGTCCTCCCACTGCCTTTGACTGTTTTCGTTGGCAGTTCCCAGTACCTCCATTGAAAATTTCTTTAATTTCTCTGATAAATCCAACATAATTTTATCCTCAAATTTTTAAGCCGATGGCTTCTCTGACATATTGTGTAATCGAATCTTTTGCCCTACTGCTACCGTGTCTATCCGGTATTTCTACAATCAGCGGGGTATGATACGTCATTTTAATTTCTCGGATTTCTTCCGGAATCAAATGAGCAATTTTTTCGGTAATCAAAAGGATACCGATTTCCGGGTTTTTGACAACTTCCGACAACGCTTGCAAGACTTCTTCTTTTTCGTGATAAACAACGCCTTCCACACCGGCAAGACGCATTCCGGTTTGCGTGTCTATATTGTCCGAAATCAAATACATCCTCATTCTTTCCTCCTTGTCCTTGCTGCTAAAGAGAATGCGGCCCTTTCTGGCCTTTGCACTTAATATTAGCTCAAAATCATAATCGAAATAATCAAACCGTAAATAGCAATACCCTCTGCTAATCCTACGAAAATAATGGTTTTTCCGAGTAAAGAAGAATCTTCACTGATTGCACCGATTGCCGCAGAAGCGGAAGATGCAACCGCAATACCCGTACCGATACAAGAAAGACCTGTAGATAAGCCTGCACCGATATATCTAAGGCCATCTACACTGGCAGCTGCCGCTTCCGGTCCGGCCGCAAACACATTGGAGCCGCTGAACAAGAAAATGGTCGCTCCGATTAATAATCCGAAGAAACTAAGCATATTGAGGCCCAAAAAGGTTTTGACTTTCTTACCACTGACTTGATTTTTTACTGCCTTAACACCTACATAAATGGTTACACTGATTAAAAGCAAAGATACCAATAAAATAAATTCCATAATTTCCTCCTATTCTGTCAAGCCCAAATTTATTAATTTTACAGGCTTTGACGATTTTTATT
>JAUMXK010000098.1 GCA_030535295.1 Eubacteriales bacterium
AATCGTCAAAGCCTGTAAAATTAATAAATTTGGGCTTGACAGAATAGGAAGGAAATATGAACGAAAAGCTGGAGAGGGCATTGGAAATTTATCGAAAACTGGGCTATGAAGAAACCGATTTTGCAGCAATCAGCTCCCTTGGCGTGGGAACGAAGGAAGAGCAAAAACTTGCCAAAGAAGGCTTGCAGTCCGGAGCCTGGACGGAATTCCGGCAGTTATCGAAAAACACCTATGGAACGGTCAATTTGCTTGGTGTGGATTTGGATAAGCTGGCGGTTTTTGCGATTCGGGCAGGTGTTGATGTCAGACGAGCCATGCAAGTGCTTCATCGTGAAAGCTTTCCGGTACTGGAAGCGATTGCCGGACGGGGTGAAAAATTTGCCCGGAATTTTGTTGAAGCTTCCTCTAAGGCGAATATTCGTCCATGGGAACATTCGGCTTCTGTTTTTGGGGCACTTTGTGTTCGCCTGGTTCATCAAATGTCATTGGCGATTCCGGAGAATGTCAGCTATCTTAAGGACTGGGTTTTCTATGCAGAAAAAGCCCTGAATATTGGTGGCACATCCGGCAAGGAAGAAGAAAGAGAGTTTTTTCCAACTCCTCATATCATAAATTCCCGTTTTCAAGAGCATATTGAAATTGGCATTGCTGTCAATGCTCCGGCAACCGGACCGTTTAGCAAGGTATTGGTAAAAGGTGTGTCAGATGGCTTACTGGGCAAAGAGCAGGCAAAGCAGCAGGTTTTTCTGGCGCTTGATATGGCCGCCCGTCCGGGAGACCGAAAAGAGTGGATACGAGTACTGGAAGAAATCGGAATGACCGAGGAGGATATTTTGGAAAGAGCAGAGAGCTTGATGCCGCTGCTTGCTTTTGGCGAAACGGCGATTACCGAGAAAATAGCGCCGGTTTTGATTGAGAGGCTTCCGGCCGAGAAAATGGCGGCGGTCTTAATCAGCTCATTTGCCGCAAAATCGAAAAAAACAAAGCAGCTCCTATTAAAATCGGCCTTACAACGTGAGAGGCCGGTCAAGAAAGAAGAGCTGGGGGAATGGTTGGATTTTGTCAGAAGTGCAGAAGATAAGTCATTTCACAAGTTGCTGGATAAGTTGGCAGCGAAATGGAATATTGTAATTGAAGAAAAAACAGAAGAAGAGCAGAAAGAGCAGCCGTCAGAAGGTCTTTGGCAAAGGACTCCACCACTTTGGCAAGTGCCGGAATGGAGTTTGGGTGAGATTTCTCCGGAGCAGCTGACAGCGCTTGCCGCCGAGATATCAAGGCGTAAAGTGAATGTTCCGGACATTGTGTCCGAAAAGTTTCTGGCAATGACAAATGCCTTGGCATGGCAGGATGCGGTAGAAGCGAAACGTTGTTTGGTCGGGCTAAAGAATCAAACAATGATATTGACTACTGCCTTGGGAGATTGGGCGAGAAATCAGGAAATCCGCAACAGAATTGATTTTCAGGAAAAAAATGTAGATGGGAAAAGGGTTACGGTCTACAGTGATTTGCTCTCAGCCAGGGATGTTGTGATATGCAGTCATATAGAGGAGCTGCCTTGTGTTTTATCAACGCCAAGTCGAGAGGATTTATCGATTTGCCTTTCCGATTTGACTAAGCGCTTATTATGCTATCAAAATGCCAAACGAAACTATGTGTATGAAGCGGATTTACAGCTGGCTTTGACCAGATTGGATATAAGTGCTGTATCTCAAGAAGATTTGCAAAAAATTAGTCAATGTCCTTTTTATATCTTGCTTCCTGATGGGAAAAAAATAAAAAATGAAAAGGGTAAACCGCTTTTGGTTTCACAGCTGCTGCCGGAATACTTGAAAGACCCTTATGTTGAGCCGGAACTTTGCTTGCAAGAGATGTCTTTCTGGAATCTGGAAATCAAGCTGCCACAAAGTTTGCGCCATTTGCCGAATCGTTTTTACTATAATTCCGGAGATTATTTTTCTATTTTTCCGCTGTGGGGTGATTTTGCGCTGACCTGTGTCCGAAGAGATACAGAAGTCTATCATGGCCAAGGCTTGATTTTAAGACAGATTGCCCGCAGAGGGAAGGCGCTTGGCAAGGCGGCAGTGATGAATCTTTTGGCAGTTCCCAGTTACTTATCGGAGGAAAATGCGGAAGATGTGCTAACAGCTATAGAAAAGACCTGGCAGAGAGGACTGCTTCAGAGAAAGATAGCGGATGTCAGGACTTTGGACTGGCATGGAGGGAATCTCAGTAATCTGGCTGCCATGGCTGCCGGTTGGGAGCAAATAGTGAGTTTGGGCGTGCTACCGGTTCTTTGGGAAATTATGGATGAAGTGGTGGCAGAATCGCTACAGGCGCCGAGGATGATAGCTGGAACGGCGGACATCGTCAAACTGATGCAAAGATATTTGAAGGAAGTTCTTGTGGCGGTGGAAAATGGTTTGACCACATTGGAGGACTTGGAGTTAAAGGGGGTTCGCACTCTTGCCAAAAAATCCGGAAGTTCGCTTGCTGTGACGACTGCCAAAGAAATTGTAAAAACAGTCGATGAGTTTTTGAATACTTGGTCAGAATCGGGAAAAGATACAGGAAAGAGCTCAAAAAAGGAGAAGGAAGAAGAGATAGAGAAGATAGAGGGAAAAAGACAGAACAAGCAGTCAAAGGAGAAGGTATCGGAAACAGAAATTGTGAAGAAGGCAGACGGCTCCTTTGAAGAGATTTGGAAACCACTTCCAAAAGTGCAAACAATCATTTTCGACGGCGTGGAAATGCAAGTAGATGTCTTAGACTGCAAAAAAAGTGCCAAACCATTTGTTTTTTCTTTGAAACTGCCGGACATTTCCGAATACGAATATAAGGTCGTGATTGATAGCTGGGTGTATTCCTTGGAATCCGAGGGGCAGGTGGCTGCCATAGAAGTGCTGCCCGGCTCACCCAATACGGTGGAATATTTGAATGCCAACGAAAAGCAGGTTTGGCTGCACTGGGATGAAGAGCAGAAAAAAATTGTGGTATCGCCGCATCGAAATTGGCGAAAAAATACTGCCGGCCCTTTGAAAGGAGACAAAAGCCCACTCTCTGAGTCGCTCCTGACAATCGGCATAGCTTTGCTGGCACAGGATGGCGATTCGCTATACTATGCTCCGGCTTTAATCGAGAGATGGATGGCGAGTGGAATTCTTTCGCAGGAGATGATTCGCCAGGCGATAAAGATTCTTTTGCAAATGGAGGCAGTCAGTCCGGCAAAATTGGTGCGTGTCTTGGAAAAGGAAACTACTTTATTTTCATTGCTTTGTGTTATGTTGCCGGAATGCGTTCGGGTTGCCGGTGAGAGGACACAGAAAGAAGGCAAACCACCGGTATGGGTAAATCGGGTGCTGGATATTTGTCTTTACTATGCAGATATTCTAAAAGAGGCGGCCCAAAGGGGATTGATTTCGGAAAAGGATGCCAAATGGCAGGGACTGGATGAAATTGCCCATTCCAAGGCCAAATCCGCCGCCAAGCAAAAAGCAGAGAAGTTCTTGAAATGGTGGTAGCTTACCGGAGTATAAAGTGAGAGGATGGAAGCAATAATATAAAATTTCGGATGGTTTTTATCAAACAGGAAAGCAAGGAGGTGTGGATGTGAAAAGGCGCATATTTTTCGGGCTGATTGTTTTGCTCATTGCTGCACTCTTTTGGAGCGGCTGTCAAAAAAATGAGATGGAGTTACCGGGGACAGAAGAAAGATCAGAGAAGTCTTTAACTGTTCAAGAAGAAGTTGTCAAGGCTGGTGAAGATCCTGTTTTAGAGCAAGAAGAACCGAAATATAGTATTATTCAGCCTGAGGGGATGACTCTGGAAACCAGAATTTTGCCGCCGGAGGGCTATGAACGGGGGAAGGTAGATGAGAACAGCCTGACTGCTTTTCTGCGAAATTATAGTATGAAAGAAGATAAAAGTCCGGTTCTTCTTTATAACGGTAAGCAGAAGGGGAATCAAAGCGCTCATATAGCGGTTTTTCAGCTGCCAATGGAGAGTGGAAATCTGCAACAATGTGCAGACAGTATTATGAGGATATATGCGGAGTATTTTTGGCAGATTCAGGAATATGATAGAATTCGCTTTCATTTTGTCAGCGGATTTTTGGCCGACTATAGCAAATGGCGAGAAGGATATCGGATTGCGGTAAACGGCAATCAGGTTTCTTGGATAAAAAATGCGAAACCGGATGATTCATATGAAAGTTTCTGCAAGTATTTAAGAATGGTATTTGCCTATGCCGGTACGTTATCCATGGAAACGGAATCCAAGGCTTTGGAGTTTTTGGATATGGAAGTAGGAGATATTTTCCTCAAAGCGGGCAGTCCGGGCCATGTCGTGATGGTGATTGATGTTTGTGAGGATAAGCAGGGAAACAAAGCGTTTTTGTTGGGGCAGGGCTATATGCCGGCGCAGGAGTTTCATGTCTTGAAAAATCCGCAAAACGAAACTAATCCATGGTATTATCAAGAAGCAATGAGTTATCCGCTAAAAACACCGGAATATACCTTCGCAGAAGGCAGCTTAAGAAGACCGGAGTATTAAACAGATAACAAATGAAAGGAAAGCGATAGCAGCAGCTGGCTGCGTGCCATAGAGAAAAAAACTTAAAAAGCAATGGAGGGATAATAATATGTCGGTGTTGTCTTCGGATGGCGCCGATTATTTTTTTGCATTTTGTTTGAGAAAAAAGACCGGAGATGAGGCAGGTCAAAACTTAGTGATATTGCCTGCTGATATGGGGCATACGGTGATGGGAAGTGGAATATCATCGGAGATATGTGTAAAGAATATTTGATGGAAGAAGACGCTAAAATAAAGCTAGCGGATAAAGATTCTTTCATGGCGCAGGAAAACCACTATCGCTTGCACTAATTCCGATGCAGCTGCGGGCAGCAACATGGAGAGGATTATTTGCGAGTATGGCACTGGGATTTATAGGATTCCTTATGGGGGTAGTATCTGCCCTGACTTCCTATTGGGTGTTTATACGGGGGCATTCCGGATTGGGATTATATTTTACCAAGCAACTGGTTGAGCAACTTCAAGGAACTGTTGAAATAAAAAATGGTTCTCATGGAGGTGCTTGCGTGACGTTTCGTCACCCGAATTACGGAATAGATGATGATTCGGAAAAGAGTAATTAATGATATGCGGAGAACTTCTCCCTAACTTGAAAAGGTCATATAGTGCGTTGCTACCCCGACGGGGGAATGGAAACAGAGTGAAATGTAAATTTTAATTCGACTTTAATACCATTGTCGCCGTATAGGGTGTTTTAATAGAAATAGACTGGAAGTTAATATAAATCATAGTTATCGTATCCTTATGCTATAGGTTATAACTTTTGAACATCACTATTTTATATTTTTAATCAGTTATATCTTATAAAATTGAAACTTATCCATTGATTTTTATTTATAAATGTGATAAGCTGTAGTCAGAGAGGAGAAAGGAGGCATGATATCCATGATTAAAAGAGAATTGTATATGAGCCGTATTCGTCCGTTCATCGGCTCAGAGCTTATAAAAGTGATGACCGGTATTCGCCGCTGTGGAAAGTCGGTCATGTTGGAGCTTATCAAGCAGGAACTCATAGAGTCGGGAGTCAGCCCGTCGCAGTTCATTTCGATTAACTTTGAAGACATGAGCTATTCCAAGCTGCAAACAGCGAAAGCATTACATGATGAAATCACAAAAAGAGCGGCAGGGATTGATGGCAAAGCCTATCTCTTCTTTGATGAGATTCAAGAGGTCAAGAATTGGGAGAAGTGTATCAACTCTTTTCGGGTTTCGCTTAACTGCGATATTTATATCACCGGCTCTAATGCAAAGCTATTGTCCGGTGAGCTTGCAACCTATTTGGGGGGGCGCTATGTCGAGTTTGTAATCTATCCATTTTCCTTTGCAGAGTTTTTGGAACTGTATCTCCTTACCGAGCCGGAGGAAACGATTCGAGAATATTTCCATAAATATCTTTTGTTCGGCGGTATGCCGTATCTTACAAATCTCCGTTATGCAGACGAACCGTCAAAGCAGTATCTTTATGATTTATTCAATTCCGTTCAGTTAAAGGACATTGTAAAGAGAAATAAAATCCGAGATGTTGACTTATTGGAGCGAATTATTGCCTATGTTATGGCAAATATCGGCACGACTTTCTCGGCAACATCTCTTGCAAAATTCCTAAAGAGTGAGCAGCGTACGGTCGCTCCGGAAACGATTTTGAACTATATCAAATACTGCTGTGATGCTTATCTGTTCTATCAGGTGAAGCGGGAGGACTTACATGGCAAGCAGATTCTCGCATCCAACGAAAAATACTACATTGCGGATCACGGTATTCGTGAAGCGGTTTTCGGCGGTAACACAAAAGACATAAACCTAATCTTGGAGAATGTAGTATACTTGGAGCTTCTTCGCAGAGGGTACGAGGTAACAGTTGGCAGAATTGGAGATAAGGAGATAGATTTTGTTTGCGATAAGCGGGGCGAAAAACTGTATGTTCAGGTTGCCTATCTTTTGGCGACGGAAGAAACCGTTGCGCGTGAGTTTGGAGCGTATGACAACATTCGAGATAATTTCCCCAAGTATGTGGTTTCTCTCGATGAGTTTGATATGAGCCGAAACGGTATCAAACACCGGAATATCCGAGATTTCCTCATGATGGAAGAGTGGAACTAAAGAATAGGGCATAATAGTTTTTAAGGTTTTTTTGGAATAAGGAAGAATTAGGAAATCTGTCGACCTCCGGTAGTGTAAAATCACCGGGGGATCGACAGATTCTTTACCGGTAAGGGATAGAGGGGAATTTTAGGGGAATTTTAGGCTTATTTTAATAACTTGGGTGTTGTAAAAAAACGAATAATATCTTAAGTTTTACAGCAAAATCAGACAAAAACCCCCCTCTAACCTTGTGATTGG